>CABUJN010000017.1:0-35734 GCA_902491935.1 uncultured Collinsella sp. | reverse complement strand
CGGTTCCACCGGGCCGCGCGGCAAGGAGATATATTGCCAGACCGGAGGGGCCCCGGGGGCGGGAATCTGGCACTCCATATTTTGTTCACAAATGAATATGTCCCTCAGTCGCGTCCCTGAGGTTATAACTGAAGCATTGGCTTCTGATATTGGCGATGACCAGCTGGTTTATAGGTGTTAAGGCGTCGGTCATCTCTGGAGCGCCACTTTACTCCAAAAGCATCAGCTATTTGTTTCCCGTCGGTAAAAGGCAGGTTTTGTTCGCCAAGCGTTCTTATATATAGATAGATACGGGTTCGAACCCGTGCACCGGCAACAAAAAAGACGGCCAACCGAAGTTGACCGTCTCAACAATCTTTGGGTGGGCCGTCAGGGGTTCAGCCTGCTTCGCAGGCGGCCGCTGCGGCGCTTTCGCGCCTTGCGCGCTGCGCTGGCAAACGCTCATGCGTTTCCTCAGCTCCGCGCCCTTTCGGGTTCGAACCCGTGCCGCGGTAACAAAAAAGCGGCCGGCATCCGCCAGTCGCTTTTCTATTCTATGGTGGGCCGTCAGGGGTTCGAACCCTGGACCTTGGGATTAAAAGTCCCCTGCTCTGCCAGCTGAGCTAACGGCCCGCGGGTGGCATTGTACCACGGTCTGGGACTATTCCCAACTCCATTGGCCGTTCTGGAAAATCACAACTTCACGTCCATCAGGCGTAATGCCCGTAATATCGATGTCGTCCGTGCCGATCATAAAATCGACGTGCGCGCTCGAGACGTTAACACCATGCTCCAGGAGCTCCTCCTTGGACATGTCGTACCCACCCTCGATGCATTCGGGGAAACCGACACCTAGCGCGAGATGGCAGCTAGCGTTCTCGTCATAGAGCGTATCGTAGAACAGAACACCACTTTCGCGGATCGGCGTGTTCTTGGAAATGAGCGCGACTTCTCCCAGGTGAGCAGCGCCCTCGTCCGTATCGATGATACTTGCAAGCGTTGCCTTGCCCACGCGGGCGTCGTAGTCCACCACGCGGCCGCCCTCGAACTTAATCCAAAAATCGTCGACCTTATTGCCGTGGTGGATGAGCGGCATGGCCGAGTACACGATACCGTCGGCGCGCATGCGATCGGGCGAAGTGAAGACTTCCTCGGTGGGAATGTTGGGGAAGAAGGGGTGCCCATCGGGCGTCTTGCCCTTGCCGCCGGCCCACTCGTGACCCTTCGTCATGCCAATCATCAGATCGGTTCCATTTGCCGCGGTGTAATGCAGGCAGTCGAAACGATTGTCGTTCAGGAAACGCAGGTTCTTTTCGAATGCGGCGTCATGGAGCTCCCAGTCGCTCTCTGGGTCCTGGCCATCGGCGCGAGCGGTGTGCAGAATCGCATTCCACAGCTTATAGATTGCAACCTCGTCGGCGTCTCCCGGGAACACCTCGCGCGCCCAAGCCACGACCGGAGCGCCGGCGATGCACCACGGATTGATGTTGTAATCCAGTCCACGGCGGAAAACTTTGCACTGCGTGTTCTTTGCCTTAGAAGCTGCAGCGGGCTTAGCGGGATCGATGCCCTTAAGGGCGGCGGGGTCCGCACCCTCGATAAAGATAAAGCAGGCACCGTCCTGGGCCAGGGAATCCAGCTGCAGGCGCTTCCACTCGGGCGTCTGCTCAAAATAGCTTTTCTCGACATGCTCGTACGTGAGCCTCGTCACGGCATCATCGGCCCAGATGACCGTCACGTGGCCGGCGCCGGCAGCATAGGCCTCCGCGACCACCACGCGCGCAAACGGCGCGCACTCAACCGGAGACTGAACGACGACTTCCTGGCCGGGCTTAACGTTTACGCCCTTGCGGACAACCAGGCGCGCATAGTTTTTAATCTTGGGCTCCAGGGACTTCATACCCTCCAGGGCCTCTTCGACCGTCAGGGCAGCTCGAATCATGTGCCACTCCATCTATCTATAGAACAGTAAAAAGGCGCGCCGCAAAAACGACGCGCCTTATATCTTAGCGATAAGTATGTATGCAAACGCTACTCCTTCTTGGAGTCCTTCTTGTCCTCCTCGGCAGCTGCGCGCTCGATAAGAGCGTTGAGCTTGTTCTCGGACATGCCCTCGGCCTGCGCGCGGTACATGTTGCGCAAGGGACGAATACGAGCGAAGTCGTAGATAAAGTCACCTAGGATGATGACATAGGACAAAACGATGCCGACCATCTGGACAGGGCTGGACACCATGCCAGCGGGAGCGAAGTACAGCGAGGCCCAAATTGCCACGACGAGCACCATGCCAATGGCGAGCACAATCCACCAGATGCGACGGCGCTTGGTGTAGTCCTCGTCCTGCTTGAGGAGGATATTCGACACCGTATAGATGCGGTCCTCCTTGGCGCGCTGCTTAGCCTTGCGGGCGCGCTTCTCCTCTTTAGAGAGGCCCTCGAGGTTCTCGCCCTTCTCGAGCTCTTTGCGGCGTGCCTTAGACGAAGCCGGCACGACGCGAACGGAGCTCGCTGCTTGGCGGGCGGGCTTAGCAGATGCGGCAGACTTGCGCGCAACCCCGGTAACTTCGTGGGATTGCGTGCGCTTGTTCGTGGCGCTACGGGTACTCACTTATGCGTTCTCCTTCATGCTTGTGAACTGGGAGCCCGTGATGATCTGGAAGGCCTCGCGATAGCGCTCGGACGTGCCATCGATGACCTCGGCGGGCAGGTGCGGGGTCTCCCCCGTCATATCCCAGTTGGCCTTGAGCCAATTGCGGACGAATTGTTTGTCGTAGCTAGGCTGGATCTTGCCCTCCTCGTAGCTGGCAGCAGGCCAGAAACGGCTGGAGTCGGGCGTGAGGCACTCGTCGATCAGCGTGACCTTGCCATCAATAACACCAAACTCGAACTTGGTGTCGGCAATGATGATGCCACGGGTCGCGGCGTACTCGGCAGCGGCCTTGTAGATCTTGAGGGAAAGGTCACGAATCTGCGTGGCGATGTCCTCGCCCACGATCTCGCAGCAACGCTCGAACGAAATGTTCTCGTCGTGGTCGCCGATCTCGGCCTTCGTGGACGGCGTGAACAGCGGTTCGGGAAGCTTGGAGGCCTCGGTCAGGCCCTCAGGCAGCTGGATGCCGCAGACGGTGCCGTTCTCGTCGTAGGTCTTCTTGCCCGAACCGGTCAGATAGCCGCGGACGATGCACTCGATAGGAATCGTCTGGGCCTTCTTAACCAGCATGGCGCGGCCAGCGAGGTAGTCACGATACTCAGCAAACTCCTCGGGGAAATCCGCCGGGTCGATGGAAACGAGATGGTTGGGGACGATGTCGGCAAACTTATCGAACCAGAATGCCGAGATGCGATTGAGCACCTCTCCCTTAAACGGAATCTCGTCGGGAAGAACGAAGTCGAACGCAGAAATGCGGTCGGTGGCGACCATCAGCAGGTTTTCACCGGCATCGTAAATATCACGAACCTTGCCACGGGAATCCGGACGACGCTCCATCGTTGTCACGTGAGTCACTCCTTACCTAAATACGACAGAAATGCGGGTTCTTTCCCGCATGTTTTCGCAAACTCGGAGCGGCAGGGACGCGGCCCCTCCTTCACCGAATAGCGAAAAGCTAGTGCTCCATTGTAGTAGATGCCGCGTCCGCCGTGTGCTCGCGGGGCAGATGAATTGTAAAAGTCGTACCCTTTCCAAGCTCCGACTCCACGGATATGTAGCCATGGTGACGCTCGACGATCTGCTTGGTCACGGCGAGGCCGACGCCCAGGCCGCCAGCTTCGCGGGCGCGGCTGGCATCGGCGCGCCAAAACCGCCCGAAAATGCGCGACAGATCGTCCTTGGCAATACCGATGCCGGTATCAGAAACGGCAATGCTGACGTGCCTGCGGTCACTGAGCACCGACACCACGACCCAACCGCCCTCGGGGGTGTAGCGCATGGCGTTGCTCATGAGGTTGATAACACATTGCGTGATCATGTCGGGATCGGCTTCGACGACATCGTCGTGCCCCTGGGTTTCATCTGCAAAGCGAAGACGAAGGTCACGGTCGGCAAACAGACGCTCCTGGCCGTTCACAATCGATCGCACGAAAGGAACCATGTCCACCGGCTCAAGGTTGAGCGGAGCCGTGCTGTTTTCCATGCGCGACAGGTCGAGCATCTGCTGCACCAGACGAGCCAGGCGACGCGTCTCGGAAGCAACGGTCTCCAAATGCTCATCGTCGGTGGGATACACGCCGTCCTGCATGGCCTCGACCGTCGCAAGCATCGCCATAAGCGGCGTGCGCAGCTCGTGTGCGACATCCGAGGTCAGGCGCTTCTCGTGTTTCATATCCTTCTCGAGCGAGGTGGCCATCTCATCGAAGGTCTCACCCAGCTGATCGATCTCGTCATCACCGCGCAGCCCCGTGCGAGCCGACAGGTCGCCGTCACGGATTTGCTTTGCGGTACTGGTGATGCGATGAATCGGTTTGGTGAGCATGCGCGACACGAGCGATCCGATAACGACCGAAATGCAGATTGCAACAACCGCGGCGAGGGCCATGGCGTTAAAGGTCTTCTCCCTAAACGCAGAGTCCGCCTTGGTGAGCAGAGCGTCGGAGCCGATGGCCCACAGCTTTACCTGTCCGACATGCTCGCCGGAAGACGTTACAATCTCGACGTTAGCAACGCTATCGGAGTCGGTTGGAGCAGACGAGACCGGGCTATGCGATGCCCTCTTGCCGCTCGTGTCGTCGGTCGTAGCCTGGTTTTCGCGTACATCGGCGGTGGCGCTTGCCGAGGGCCAGGAATCGTCATAAACGATCACACCCTTTTTATTGACGACCTGCATGCCCAGATCGTCGGAAACCAAACTCGACGTTGCGACCGTGCGCAGTTCTCCCGCGGTCCAAGAGCCGTTTTCCTCATATGAGGTCGCCAACTTCTCGGCAGCGGAATTTGCGATTTCGACGATATTGGAGCGTGTGTAATCAGAAAAGACCGTGCCCCACACAACAGAGACAACGCCCACCAGCACCAATACCGTCATGAGCGACGTCAGGGCAAAAGCCAATGCCATGCGCGAGGGATAGCTCATCGTTGGCCGTGAATCGGAACGAGGCGTGTTCCAACTAGCCTTGGAACCCGCCTCGCTCTCCTGCTTGTGCTTTTGTCCGATTTCAAAGCGCGCAGGTGTCATATGTGATTTCCCTATTTCTCGTCCGACTTATCGGTCTTGGCCGGAGCCTCGAAGCGATAGCCGACACCATGGACGGTGTAGAGCCACTTGGGCTTCTTGGGATCATCGCCCAGCTTGGCGCGAAGATTCTTCACGTGGCTATCGATGGTGCGCTCATAGCCCTCAAAGTCATACCCGAGCACTTTCTCGACCAGCTCCATGCGGTTATACACACGGCCGGGATGGCGGGCAAGCGTGGTGAGCAGCTTAAACTCGGAAGCCGTCAGATCGACTTCCTTGCCCTCGACCAAGATCTTGTGGCCCGAGATATCGATGACCAGATCGCCGAAGTCGAGTACCTCGACGGCGGGCTCGTCGGCCTGATGGGCACGGCGGAACAGAGCGCGAACGCGGGCGACGAGCTCGCGCGGCGAGAACGGCTTAATCAGATAGTCGTCGGCGCCGAGCTCAAGACCGATAATACGGTCCTCGATCTCGCCCTTAGCCGTCAGCATGATGATGGGGACATCCGAGGTATCGCGAATGGTGCGGCAAACGCGCTCGCCGGGAATCTTGGGGAGCATAAGGTCGAGCACGACCAGGTCGAACTGATGCTTCTCGAACTCCTCGATCGCGGACTGGCCGTCGCCGACGCCCACAACCCAGTAGCCTTCGCGCTCGAGATAGGCAGCGACGGCGTCACGGATTGCCTTCTCATCCTCGACCAGCAGAATCTTTTTTGCATCTGAAGCCATAACACGGCCCCCCTGTCTCAATTAGCTAAGAACAAGCCCATTTTAACGCACCTGAGCCCGCCGGATGCCGCTATGACGCGGCAGCTCGGCGGGCGGTACTCACAATTACAACGCGTTTATTCCCCTGTTGGCGCCTTTTTAACCCCTCTAAGCTTAAAGAGAGAATAGGCGTGCAGTGACCGTCTCTGGTATACCCTGGCTGTTGCGCACCGTGGCGTACGTAAGGAATGAGTCCGATTTTCCCGCCGTAGCTGGATAATCGCCATACTCCAAAGCGCGGTCGGGCGACAGCAGCGAGCCATAGGTCTTGGCAGAGGTGTCGATCAGGAAATGCGACGCCTGTACCTTAACAAGGTATTTATTCTTCTTGCCAGCCGCACATGCGAGCGGCTCACGGGACAGGAAGAGATACGGCCCTCCCTCATTACCGATATACGTGCCCATGTTGCCCAGGCTGCCCACGCCACTATAGGTCGCCTCGATAGAAAACACGAAGGTATCGCCCATATATACGGCCTCGAAAGGCAAGACTGACGAGGGAAGGACTAGCTGGGCACGTTTGGTGTTGTTGCCGTCGGTCAAATCGATTGCCGTTATGCCGTAGTAGACGCCCTCGTCGTTGCGGACACGCGGCGAGATGGTCAAAATGCCGTCGCTCGCGCGCGGGGCCGATGCAAAGCGACCCGTCGATTTCCAAATTATCTCGGCCTTGGATTCATCAAGCGAGCGACGATAGCAAAACGAATCGCTACTCGTTTTATTGCCACCTGCCGAGGGCATTTTATACCAGATGATTGATGACCCGAACGCCGTAAACAGCGGCGGATCGTAGTCCTTGCCACCTCGATCGAGCTCAACCACGTCGCCAGAGAGCGAAGCGCCCGACAGATTTTGAGCGTAGAGCTTCCACGATGAATTGGCAAAGTTCATCTCAACCCACGCGAATACGCCGTCGCCGGCACGGACATCGTAGAATGCATATCCCGTGCCCTCGATAGGATCCTCGATTAATGTGGTAAGCGAGCCATCGCCCAGGTTGAGCACACCGAGTGTGTTGGCGTGCAGTGCCGATGCGGGCGCCATCATTGCCGCGGCGTAATCGCCGTCGCAGTAGTACAGCAGCGTACCCAGAGGCAGCGTCCACGACGCCGCCGGCTCAAGATCGATGTCGACTGCCTCGTACTCATCCGTAATCGAGATGATTTTGGAATCGTCCTTGATAACCTGCGGCTCGCCGGCGGCATCATCGCTGGTACCCGTTTTTTTCGAGCATCCGGCAAGCACCGTGGCAGCGCCCGCAGCAACCCCACCGAGCACAAAGCCGCGACGCGATATTCCGTTCTTGATGTGATCGGCGATACCCATTAGGCGATCTCGGCGCGAGCGGCCTCGATAGCGCGTGTAAGCTGGTCGGCGCAGGAGGTCTTTTTCATACCGCAGGTATTACCGGCGAGAACCTCGATTACGCGATCGGCAGGAGCGCCCTCGACCAGCTTGGAGATAGCCTTGAGATTGCCGTCGCAGCCGCCGGTAAACTCAACGCCCATCACCTTGTTGCCGTCATCGGAAAGGTCAAGGTGAATATTGCGAGCACACACGCCCTGAGGCTTGTAATCAAACGAAATCATGCGATCCCCTCTCAGAATGTTATTCGAGACGACTATTATCCCCGTCTTTCCCTAAATGCAACGAGGCGCTTTGCCGGCAACACACATTACCAGCAAAGCGCCCTAAAAAGCTAACGTTATGCCCGAACCTACTCGAAGCTCAGCTGCTCCAGACGATCAAAGACCGTGTCGATACGGGTGAGGAAGTCCCACGGATCAAAGATCTCGTCGAGCTTCTCCTGGCTGACGGTGCAGCGCGGGTCGGCCTCGAGACGCTCCTTAAAGGTGGGGCCGGAGACACAATCCTGTACCTCGTGCCAGGTTGCCATAGCGTTCTCCTGCACAATGGCGTACGCGTCCTCGCGGGTGATGCCCGTGTCGACGAGGGCGAGCAGTACCTTGGAAGAGAAGATGAGGCCGCGGGTCTTATTGAGGTTGGCCATCATGCGGGCGGGATACAGCTGCAGGCCGTCGATAACACGGATGAGGCACTGGAACATGTGGTCGAGGGCGATGAAGCTATCGGCCTGGGCGACGCGCTCGGCAGAGGAGTGCGAAATGTCACGCTCGTGCCACAGGGCGACGTTATCGAAGGCAACCTGGGCGTTGGACTTCACGATCCGCGACAGACCGCAGACTTTCTCCATGGTGATGGGGTTGCGCTTGTGCGGCATGGCTGAGCTGCCCTTTTGCCCCTTACGGAACGGCTCCTCCGCCTCGAGCGTATCAGTCTTCTGCAGATTGCGGACCTCGGTAGCGATGCGCTCGCAGGTGGCCGCGGTGGTGGCGAGAACGCCGGCGAGATAGGCGTGATGGTCGCGGCTGATAACCTGCGTGGACAGCGGGTCGTGAACCAGGCCCAGGTGCTCGCAGACATACTCCTCGACAAACGGCTCGATGGAGCTGTACGTGCCGACAGCGCCCGAGATAGCACCGAAGGCAACATTCTTGCGGGCGTCCTCAAGACGATCCAGATCGCGCTTGAGCTCCCAGGCCCAAGAGCCAAACTTCATGCCGAAGGTCATCGGCTCGGCGTGGATGCCATGAGTGCGGCCGGCACAGAGCGTGTTGCGCTCCTCAAAGGCGCGACGCTTGCAAATCTCGCCGAGCTTCTTGACGTCCTCGATGATTATGTCGCAGGCCTGGGTGAGCTGGTAGCACAGGGCCGTGTCGCCCAGATCGGAGCTGGTCATGCCATAGTGAACCCAGCGGCTGGGCTTGGGGTCGCCCTCGGGAACATCGGCATCGATGTATTCCTTCATGTTGGTCAGGAAGGCAATGACGTCGTGGCGCGTGACTTCCTCGATCTCATCGACCTTTGCCTTCTCAAAGTTGGCATGGTCGCGGATCCACTGGGCCTCGTCTTTGGAAATACCGATCTTGCCGAGCTCCGCCTGGGCCTCGCAGGCCAGAACCTCGATCTCCTGCCAAATGGCGTACTTGTTCTCGAGGGAGAAGATGTGTCCCATCTCCGGGCGGGTATAGCGATCGATCATAGCGGCTCCTTTTTGGTTATTGGCACGTTGGTCGTAACCCAACCATTGTACCGTGCGCAGGTGCAAGTATGGGCAGCAGGCATTAACCTAACATTTTGGAATTGGAGCGAGCAACGGGACGTCTGCGCATTTGCTTTGCAAATCCGCACCGGCTGCGGTCGATCTCCTCGGATTCACGGAGACGATGGGGAAGACTTTGTTGAATTGGCCGTCCCGAGGTCTTCTGTGCTCCATGGAGCGGGCAACGGGACGTCCGCGTATTTGCTTCGCAAATCCGCACCGGCTTCAGGCGCCCGTCGGCGCCTTCGCCTGCTCGCTACAAACGCTTCGCGTTTGCTTAACGCTCGCACCCTGGCGGGTTCGAGCCCCGGCGCTTGGTAGTGAAAAGCACGGCAACGTAACGCTGCCGTGCTTGTGCTTTTTACTGGAGCGGGCAACGGGACTCGAACCCGCGAGTGTCAGCTTGGGAAGCTGATGCCTTACCACTTGGCGATGCCCGCTTGTGTGTTGGCTAGTATAACGCGGTTATCTTGTTCGATACAAGGGTGGTGATGCTTGTTTTAGCTGTGGAGATTCGTTTGAAAATCGCGTCAATTGTGGAGATGAGGACCTTTGTCTTTCTTTTCTTACCATCTTCTACCTGCACTTTTATCTGATTGTTGTGTTTGAGCTCGATTTGTCAGAAATCGGGCAAGCTTTTGGTCAGGCTCCGGTACTTACCCGCATGAACCTCGGGGGTAGCCTCATCCTACGCGTCGCAACCTCCCCATGCGGCGCACGAGGGATAAGGAGCAGCCATGTCCAACGCACCCACGCACTCTGTCCACAGCGCAATCGCAACAGGTCCGCTGCTCCTGCTCCTCTTCCTGCTTTTCGGCTGCCTGACACCGGGAGCCGCATTTGCCGTCGATGGCTACGATCAGCTCGGCTTCCGCACTATTAGCGATGATTGTGGGCCCTTCTTTATCGGCAAGTATGAAGCTCAAGACGCCTCAATTGCCTACTGCATGAACCAGGAGCGCCCCGGCCCCACCAAACCGGGCGGCCCATGGCTCAACTTTGATCAAGGCTGGGTGTGGCTCGACGACGAGTTCGCGGCAATCGTTTGTCACGGATATCCCACCACCACGTCGTTTGGCGGTTACCATCTTTCACCCGATCGCGCCCGCGCCGCCACCCAGCTTGCCGTATGGATGCTCAACGGCACTACCCATGTCGACGGCACCTACTCCTACACGACCGCTCAGGGTAAAACCAAGAGCGGACACTTTACCGCCGACAATGAAGTCGTGGCGGCTGCGCGGTGGCTCCACGACAGCGCAAAATCAGGAAGCATCAAAGCCGCTCCGCACCGCGCGCGGCGCTATCTAGGAGCCGTATCGGGCGGCAGCAAACGTCAGGACATGCTCTATGTACTGCCGGCGGTCTCTGTTTCCTTCCAAAAGCAGTCTGCAAACGCTGCCATTACCAGCGGAAACAATACTTATCAGTTTGCCGGGGCAACATTCGATGTTTTTGAGAGCGCCAGCGACGCACGTGTTGGCACCATCCAGATGGACAGCAACGGTCGGGCGCAAGCAACACTTCTGCCCAACACAGCATACTACCTAGTTGAAACGAAGGCGCCGGCCGGCTATGTCCCCCGCCACGATCGCATCGCCTTTACCACGGGGAATGATAGTGGACAGGTCGCCATTGATGAACAGCCCGGCACCATCAACCTGCGTATCGTAAAACTCGATACCGCGACGAATGCCGGCCCCCAGGTAGGCTCTTCACTCGCAGGAGCAGAGTTCACGTGTGTGTCGCAATCAACCCCTGGATGGGCGCAAATCCTCACGACCGACGAAAGCGGTCAGGCCACCCTCGCCGATGTCCCCTTAGGAACCTTTACCATCTACGAATCAAAAGCCCCCGAGGGCTACCTGCCATCCAACGACAGCTGGACCTATACCGTTGGAGCCGACCAGCTCGGCGATTCAGGCGTGGTCGAGATCGAATCTCGCATTTCCGATATCTCCATTGCGTTTGACCTTGAGATTTCCAAATTCAAGGATTACGGCAATAGCGACCAATCCGGCCTGGAGCAACCGGCGGGTGGTGTTGTCTTTGAGGTTGTCAGCAACAGTTCTCAGCAGGTTGTTGGCACACTGACCACAAACATCTATGGCTTTGCCTCCACCAAAGATCAGCCCGAAGCATGGTTCGGCACAGGCAAGCGACCCGCCGGTGTCCACGGAGCTGTCCCATACGACCGTGCCGGCTACACGATTCGCGAGGTTCCGGAAACCGTCCCCGAGGGTTTTAAACGTGCAGGGGAATGGACCGTCGGGGCCAATCAGATTTCCAACGGCGCCGAGCTTCAATATATCGTGGACAACCACGCGCTGTCGACGCATCTCCAGATTGTAAAACGCGATGCCCAAACAGGCGCTTCTGTTCCACTAGCCGGATTCACCTTCCAACTCCTAGACAGCAATCACGAACCTGTCTCACAAACTTGCTGGTATCCAGCACATAACGTAATGGACACCTTTACGACTGACGCGACCGGGACCGTCACACTGCCCGAATCGCTCGTGCCGGGCACCTATTATGTACGCGAAACCTCGGTCAAAGAGCCCTATCTTGTCGGCGAAGAGATCGAGGTAAACATACCCGCCGACATGAACCTAACGCCCGTTGCAGTCGCCTCGTATTATGACCACGCCGCGACCGGAAACATCAGGATCGTTAAAACCGATGCCATAGACGGCAGCAGCCTCGCGGGCGCCGTCTTTGAGATCCGCGCCTCGGGTGATATCGTGCGCCCCGACGGTAGCATTGCCGCGCTCGACGGTGAGACTGTCACGACCGTCACGACGGATGAAACTGGAGAAGCACGCGCGGACAACCTCCCACTGGGATCTGGCACCGCACGCTACGAGGTTGTCGAGACTCAAGCGCCGGCAGGCTTCTTGCTCGATCAGACAACCCATATTGTTGCCCTTACTTATGCCGACCAGAAAACACCCGTTGTAGAAGCACGGCTTAACGTATCCGACGATTACACCAAGGTTGATATCTCCAAGGTCGATGCAAGCGGTGAGCAAGAAGTGGAAGGCGCACAGCTCACCTTATATGGTCCCGATAAAACCGAAATAGACTCCTGGACCTCATCCGACAAGCCGCATCGCGTCGAACATCTTGCACCCGGCACCTACTCGTTGCGCGAAATGATGTCTCCGCGGACCTATGACCTTGCCGAGGAGATAACGTTTGAAATAAAGGATACGGGAGAAGTCCAAACCGTCGCGATGAAGGATGCGCCCATCGAGATCAAGGGGCAGGTCGACAAGCGTCAGGAACTTGTCCAACCTATCGAAAAGGGCCTGTTGGCTAACGGCGATGGTAAAAACCGCGCCACGACGCAAACCAATAGTGATGGGCTTTTCTCCTATACCATCGATGCTCGAAACGATTCCGCTACTTGGGTTGATGAGTTTACGATTACCGATGATCTTGAGTGCGCCAAAGACGGCACAGCGAGATTCATCTCAATCGAAACCCCCGTCGCCATCGGCGACCTCAACGGTCTGTGCAACGTATGGTATCGCACGACGCCGTTGGACTCGACAGACGTCGATGAGCCGGCAAACGCGACACTTGACGATGGTCACGAAAATCCTTGGCTTGAGTCCGACGAAGTAAAAGAGAGCCTTGGTGAGGACTGTCGCCTCGTCGATTACGACGGCTGGCGCCTCTGGAAGGCGGATGTCTCGACCACGGAATCCACCACACTCGAGGCGGAAGAGCTCGACCTTGCATCCAATACCGTCGTAACGGGCATTCGAATTGAATACGGTGCGGTAGCCGCCGACTTTACGACTCGAAGCGATGCGGATTCTTGGACCCGCGATGATCTCAAAGATGAACACGACGACCTTGACGATGCCAAAGCAATCCTTGGCACAGACGCTCGGGGCGCAGTCGTACATATGCAGGCAACGTCGGCTTATACGCCCCAAACCGCACTCACCAACAGCGCGCGCGTCGATCTTTGCCGCAACGGTGGCGGCGATAAACTTGAGTCACATGACGAGGACAGCGTCATTCAACGCTGTACCCTACCGCAGGACCTACCGGCAACAGGATCAGTTCCCATCGCCGCTTGCATCACCGCGCTCCTGACCTCGGGTGCCGCAGCCCTATGGTTCGCTCGCCTTAGGTCGATCCCAAAGAAGCGCTAGCGCGATGAAAAAGCGGGCGAGCCAGTCCCCTGGCTCACCCGCTTTCAATCATGTAAATCGCCGTATCTACTCTGCAGACGAAGATCCACCATCAACGATTGCCTGCTCGGACTCAGGAATCCCATCGGCACCCGTACTCTGTTCTTGCTCCACCTCTTCGCTGATTGCGGAGGCGGGGGTCGAGCCCTTCGCACCCACGATGTAGGCGGCCCCAAATCCTAACGCAATGGCAATCAAGGTCAAAATCACGTAGACAGGCCAATGGCGCTTAATATACGAAAACACGTTGACTCCTTAGAGCTCCGCCTACGAACGGCGGATAACCTCGGTAACGACCTCGGATACCGTGGCAATGTTCGTCGGGTTGACATTGTGGGGCAGGTCGTCCTCGGTACGAGCGCAAGCCAGACGTGTGCCGTCCACACCGGCGATGGTGAGGGCTCGGCGGCTCGCCTCGAGCGCGGCGTAGGCATCGGTCTTGGCATAGGGCATCTCGAGCGCGCCACAATCGACATGGAACGACTTGCAGACCTTGCTGACCAGGTTCATGATGCGGCGATCGCCCTTGAGCAGCTGCTGTTCGCCCTCGACCGTCACAACCGAAAGCCTACCGGCGCCGACGGATTCAAGATTGATAAAGAATACGCCGCGGAGCCTATCGCGATGCGAAGCCAAGAAGGCCTTCATGCCGGCGCCATCACAATCCGAGGCGCCCGTTGCCACAAACCAGATATCGTGACCGAGCAGCTCATCATCGCCCATAGAGGCGACAGCCGAGAGCATATCTTCGGAAGAAGCGCCATCGGAAGACGTAGCGCCACCCTTCCAGCCATCGTTATCGTCCTCGAAGTTATCCCACGAACCGATACCGCGACCGGACTTCTTGGCATCGTAATCGTCTTCGACGCCCAGCCAGTCACTCATGCTGTCCTGCTCGTTTTTCTTTTTACGACCGAACAGGCCACCCAGGCCGCGCTTACGAGACTTGGGTGCCGCCGGGGCGGGAGCCGAAATGGTCTCGATCGGCTGCGCGCCCGACGCAACGGGCACAGGAGGCGCAACGGGTGCCGATGTGGGTTCGGGACCTTGGGCGGTAGCAAAGGGGTCGTTGACCTGGGCAGAGGGATCGGGAAGGTCGAACAGCGACGTGCGAGACGCAACGTTTGCCTGCTTCATAGACGGCAGCGACGGATCGGGGACCGAAGCCAGCGGAGACGAGGAAGGTGCAGGCGACGGTGCCGACGCCGGATCGGGAACATTCATCTGCGGACGCGGCGATGCCTGGGAGGAAATCTGGGCCATAAGGGAATCGACCGTTTCGTCCTGGGTGGGAGCGACATTGGCAACCGTGGCACCGGAACCACTCGGGGTCGGCATGGTGAAAATCTGCGTGGAATAAGGCCTCGACTCATCTGTCTCGGGAGTCTCGGAAACCGCAGGCACTTCCTCCTGCTCGGCCTCGGTCGAATCACCTTGATCGGCTGCCACGTATTGCTCTTCGTCAGAGTTGGCCTCGACGGGCTCGTCCTCGGTGGCATCTTGGATTTCGGCAGCATCAATAGGCTCGTCATCGTCCACCGCGTCGCCCTGCTCATCGGAAACAGGAAGGGGCTCGGCAATCGCGGTGCCTTGCTTTTCAAACGTTATCGTGGAATCGAACTTCGCGGCATCAAACGACATGGTGCTATCGACGTGCTGCTGAGCCTCGAAAGACGTCGTCGCCTCAACAACATCCGCGGACGTCGGTTGCTGGGCCTCGAAAGACGTTGTAGCTTCGGCGGCGTCGACGGGCACGGACTGCATAGCCTCGTTCTGCTCGAACTCTTGCGCCGCGAGCTCACGTGCCGCCTCGGCTGCCTGCCGCTGAGCGATAGCCTCCTGCTCGGCAGCCTCGCGTGCGGCAGCGCGCTTCTCCTCGAAATCGTCGACAAATTTCTTGCCCTTTGCAAGTGCACCCTTAAAGAAGTTGGAAGCGCTGGCGCCAATCGACGAGAACGCGGATGCAATATCGGCATGGGGCGTTGCCGCGGGAATCTCAGCCGAGAAATCAGTATCGCTCTCGTAAGACACGCGCCTCGGCTGTTCAACGTAATCGTCGTCAGACTCGTCCGCAACGTCTTGCGCCGGCGCGGCGGGAGCCAAAATGTCCAGTCCTGCCGCAGGATCGATCGCGGACACCGCCTCGGACTCGGCAACGGCAGCGGTAACCGCGGCAGACTCATCATCCACGGTGACAACGGGGGCAGGCTCGGGCTCAAACGTCGGCTCCTCGCCCTCCTCGTAATCGAGCGTGCAGGACTCGGGAAGCATTCCGAGCGCACGGATGGCATCCGAACCAAAGCGGATGTTGCCGGCGGCGTTGCGATAGAGCTTGGGCTCGGCCGCGGCAGGCTCCTCCGCCGACTCGGCAGCGGAAACCTCGTCATTGAACTCTTCAGCCTGGACAGCCTGATTCTGATCCTCGGGCACGATGGCGCCAATCAGCGTCTCGTCGGCAGACGCACCCTCAAAGCCCTCGATCTGCTCGTCGAAAGCCTCACCCTGTTCGGGCTCGGTCTGAGTGTCGGGAGCAATCGGCTGACCGAACTCGTCCTCGACGTAGGTAGGCTCTTCGTACTCGATGGTGTTGCCGTAGTCGTTTTGCTGCTGGGCCGCGGCATACTCCGCCGCTGCACGCGCCATTTCCTCGGCACGACGCTTTTGCTCCCCAAAATAGGTATCGAACGGAACATCGTCGGGAAACTCGTTTTCGCCCTGGAAGGGAGCAACGTTATCCATAACGCCGAGCATAGCGGCGACAGAAGACTTGTTGCACACCGCGCCGGACGTATAGGGAAGAATGTGGCGGTTAGAGATGATGTTTGCCGCGTTGGCAAGCGCAACGAGGGAAGCGAGGATCGCGACAATCCACAGCAGAACCTTAAGCGCGCCGGGGAGCGGCAGGATGCGCAGGATGGCAACGGCAGCGGGGGCAACCGTGGCAACGGGCAACAGCTTGGCGATGAGCGCACGATACGAAGCATAGGGCTCGCGGGCGAGCAGCTCAGCACGGGGAGAGTCGTAGTGTGCGACAACGACCACCGGGCGGTTGCGCGGAGACGCGAGCGGGCCCGAGGCCTTGTGGTAGGCGATGACATTTTGGCTCACGCCCGTCTTGCCCAGGCGCGAAACCACGGGATGCCCTGTGCGCTCGAGCACGTAGAGCACGGCACCGACAATGGCCAGCAAGGTGCCGACCAAGCCGATACCGCCGCCGATGCCCATCAGCAGGGCGCCGGCAAACGCAAGAATACCGGTAACGGCAAATGCCAACCTACTGGGCGCCGGGGCATTGAACTCCTGAACCTCGGGGTCAAAGCCGTGGTTGCGGAAGATCTGAGCGATATCCTCGGCAGCCAAGCGCTCTTCTTCGCTGCATGCCGGCGTAATGCCGGTGTTCTGCAGCAGGTGGTTAATATAGTTCTGGGTGTTCGCCATGTGCGCTCCACATCCATAATCCGACAAATAGGCCCAATGCATGCACATTAGAACCGTATATAGTCGAAAGTATACCCCGAGCGAGCGCAAACGACCGAATTCGGGCCATCTTAACGCCCCGAGCGGACAAGGATATAGCCTAATCTCCATATCGGACTAAAATCATGGCAGCAAACCACCTTCTCATGCGAGGACTCTATGACGGCAAGCGACACGACCGAGACAATTAAAAAGGGAAATTCGGAGCCCAGTTTCGATAAAACGGCTCAGCGCATCCTCAATCTTTTCTTTGTGCTCAATAGCTCCCCCGAACCGCTGACGACCGAGCAGATCGTCTTGGATTCTGACCTGGGATATGGCTCGCGCAATATCGACTCGGATAAGCGCAAGTTTCGACGCGATCGTGACAAGCTGCTCGAACGCGGCATCTTAATCAAGGAGGTTCGCCCCACCGGCGCGCAGGAGACCGAGGAAAGCTCGTGGACAATCGACCGCGAGCACACGTTTGCGGCAGGCGGCCTCATTACCGCAGACGACGCCGATATCCTGCTCAACGCCATCGACCAGACACTAGCGGCCGGCTCATCCACTTTTGCCGCACCGCTTGCCGATATTCGCTCCAAGATTGCCTATCTCACCGGCAGGACGACGGTAGACGAGGCGCCGATCAGCCGCTCTCCCACCGTCGATGCGGTTTGGAGCGCCTTTGCCGAGCGTTGTGCGCTGCGATTTTTATATCAGAACGGACGCGGCGAGCAGAAAGAGCGTACCGTCCGCGTCTACGGCATGTTCGAGCGCGAGGGCGTGGCGTATTTCTGCGGCCTCGACAATGCCACCGACGACATCAGGACATTCCGCTGTGACCGTATCGTTCGCGCTTGGCGTCCTTCGAAGGCCTACGCCATCCCTGCGGACTTCAATCTCAACGACTATCTGTTCTTTGAATTCGATTTTGCCGACCGACCGCCCGTTGCAGCTACGTTCTCGTTCGCCCCTCAGACGCAGATCGATATGATCAACGGCCTCACGCGTGGGCGAGGTGAGCTCGCACACACCGATGCAGGATGGACCTGGACCGTTGACGTGCGCGACCTTGAAGCCGCCGCCTCATTTTGCATGGCCCACGCCATGGACGGCATGAGGCCCATGGCCCCCAAATCGCTCAAGCAGGCGTGGAACCACCTCATCGAAAGGACGGTGCACGAGTATGCCCGTGCGTAAACTCACCAGCGAGCAGAGACTCTCGCGCGCCATCGACATCATGGAGGCCCTCTACGCCGCCGGCGAGAGCGGCATGACACGAACCGAGATTTGCAGTCGCTTTGGCATCACGGGGGTGTCGCTCGACGAGATTCTCGAGATCGTCTCGACGCTCGCGGACCGAGAATCGGGCGCGCGTATCATCTGCGAATGCCGCGGCGAGCGTGTGGTCCTCACCGGTGACGCCGGGCGTGTGCTACCGCTGCGCCTGAGTGCCGCCGAGGGCGCTGTGCTCAACCATGAACTTGAATCGTTGGGGATCGAGCCGCAGACGGCAGCTCGGATTCGACATGCCCTTCTACCCGAAGAGCTCGGCTATAACCAGCGCGTCCTTGACACCGTCAACCACGGGTCGCACTGGCAGCAGCTGAGCTGCGCCATTCAGGACGGCGTTCGCTGCCGCATCTCGTATCGCTCGATGGACGATGCACGGCCACGCGAGCGTCTGGTCGACCCCTTGCGCATTACGGCAAACGGCGACCAAACATACCTGATTGCCTGGGACATCGCGGTCGATGAGCAGCGCACCTATCGCATGGATAAAATCGAGGGACTCGCCTTGACGGAAGACTCCGTCGTGCCTCACGCACCGGACGTCGCATCCCTCCACGATTCCCTTGCCCGGACGCAGCGTAGTGCAAAGCTCTTGATGCCATTCGATATGGCGGAGCATCTGGACTGGGCCGGCATCACCCTAATCGAGCGCAGCGGAGCAGACATGGCAACGGTAACTGTGCATTACGGCTCCGAGCGTTGGCTACTGAGCCAGATAATTGCAGCGGGCGGAGCCATCCACATCTTGGATGACCCCGCCCTGTCAAAGCGTCTGTGCGATATGGCAAAAACCCTCGTCTGTCCGCTTTAGCGCCGCCGCTCGTGGCGTGCGCGCCACAGTTGCAGATAGTGCCCGATCTGCGCCGATTCGATGCGCTGGTAGGAGCTCGTGGGCAGCGACGTTAAGAACTTCTTTCCGTAGCCCTTCGTCACCAGGCGCGGGTCGGCCAGAATCAGCACGCCGCAATCGGTCGACGAGCGGATAAGGCGGCCGGCCGCCTGCTTGACCTCGAGCACCGCCTCGGGCAGCGAATAGCGCGCCCAAGCGCGGTCTTCGCGCAGGTTGCGCTCGCACGAGAGCGGGTCCGTAGGGCTCGAGAACGGCAGTTTGGGAATGATGACGCAGCGCAGCGTCTCGCCGCTGGCGTCGAATCCCTCCCAAAAGGCCTTAAGAGCAAAAAGCGACGAGGTCGGCTCGTTGATAAACCGGTCGCGCAGGCGACGAGGAGATGAGTTGCGCTGCTGGCAGTTGAGCTCCAGACCCGCACGGGCCAGCTTGGGCTCAACGCGGGCGTACAGGTCTTCCATGTCGCGCCGATTGGTAAACAGTGTGAGCACCGATCCGCCCATGGCAAGATGGGCGTCGACCAGCACGCGCTCGAGCGCCGTAAGATAGCTTTCACGATCGCGCGGATCGGGTATATCGCCCGCAACGACTACAGCCATGTTCGAATCAAAGTCGTAGCTCGAGTCCAAGTGCAGCGATGAGGATGTCGAAGCACCGATGCGATCGAGGCCGACCGCGTGGTTAAAGTGTTCAAAGCTTTTGGACACCGTCATGGTCGCCGAGGCAAAGATAGCCGTGTGAACCTCGGGCAGCCACTCGGTTGCCAAGGCCTCGCCAATGTCGATGCGCTCTGCGGTCATTGACTCTCCGCCGGCACGCAACCTGCGATTGACCTGCAGCGAATACACGTAGTGTTCATCGGTGCCGTCGATGATGAGTTTGAGGTTCTCGGCCAGCTCGTGCAGGCGGCGCGAGATATCACCCAGGTCGACAACAACCTCGGGCTTGTCGGCGGCGACGGCTTGCACCAGCGCGTCGACGCTCTTGTCAGCTTGTTCCAATGCGTCGATGGCAGCGTAGGCCGACTGTAAGAAATCATTCCAGTCGTCAGATTCGCGCAACTCGGGGCCAATCCATAGATTGGCATTGTCATAACCCCCACGGGCACGGCGGCCGAGCTCGCGAACGCCATCGAACACGTCGGCGATTGCCATGCTCGCGCGCGCAACCGTCGACGTCGCCTTGGCAGTAAGGCCCAGATAGAGCGTAGAGCCCTCGGAGGTTGCCAAATCACGGGAAACCTGGCTTAGCGCGCCGGTGCTCGAGCCACCCAGGCGCTCAAACAGAACGCGTGATTCGTCCGCCGACACCACGCGCGCCCACTGACGGCGCGCCTCGCGCTCGATGGAATGGGCCTCGTCGATTACCCAATGACGAATCGGAGGCAAAATCCTGCCCTCGGCCGCAACATTGCGGAACAGCAGGGAATGGTTGGTAACCACCACGTCGGCATGCGCCGCACGACGGCGAGCGCCGTGGACCAAGCATTTTTCAGGGAAAAACGGGCAGAGGCGACGAGCACACTCGCGCGAGGCCGTCGTAAAGTCGGGGCGGTTGACGCTGCGCCACCGAATGCCGAGCGAGTCGAGGTCGCCATCGGCTGATTGGCAGACGTACGCCATAATGACCGCGACCGCCGTGAGCGTGTCCGCCGGATCGCGCTTGGTGGTAATCTCGACCTGGCCGCGGCTCATGCGCTCAAGCTTGCGCAGGCACGGATAGTGGTCATAGCCCTTGAGAGCGCAAAATGACAGGCCACCGTCCAGTTGCTCGGCAAGTTTTGGCAGCTCATGGTACATGAGCTGGTCGGCAAGATTGTTCGATTTGGTCGCAATACCAACCGTGATGTTGTTACGGCGTGCTGCCTCGGCAAAAGGCACCAGATAGGCCATCGATTTGCCGACGCCCGTGCCCGCCTCAATTACACGATGAGTGCCCGTGACCAGCGCATCGCGGACCTCGAGCGCCATCGCGATCTGCTCATCACGCGGCTCGTAGGTGGGATACATGCGATTGACCAGGCCACCTGGCGCATAGTCTGCCTCAATCTCCTCACGACTCGGCATCTTGAGTACCGGCAGTTCGTCGGCGTCCACCCGATCGTCGGCGCGATCGGCCTTGAGAACGTCAGCACGAGCGGCGCTGAGAGAGAAGATAGAACCAGGGTTCTGCCCCGCCAAGAATGAGAAGATTGGACGATAGGACCAAGGCACGTCCGGATGCATGTCGGCTAGGCGCGCCATGAGGCCCTGGGGCAAGTCGGTGAGTGCCACGAGCAACACGCGCCATACGCCACACAGGGCGTCGACGTCGGCATTGGCACGGTGTGATACCGAGTCACAGCCAAACAGATCGGCCATAAAAGACAGCTTGTGCGAGGCCAGGCGCGGAAGCGCGATGCGCGACAGCGCCAGCGAATCGATCCAAATATCGCTCACGTTGACGCCGCCTTTGACCGACTCGATAAACGAGCGGTCGAACGTGGCGTTATGTGCGATTACCGGGCAACCACCGACAAAATCGGCGAGAGCGGCGACGGCCTCAACGGCCGACGGGGCATCTGCCACATCGGCATTTGTAATGCTCGTGAGCTCGGTAATCTCGGCGGGAATCAGCTGCTTGGGATGCACGAAGGTATCGAAGCGGTCGACGATCTCGCGGCCCGAAAGACGGGCCGCCGAGATCTCGATCAGCTCGTTGTCCTGCACCGAAAGACCTGTGGTCTCGGTATCGAGGACAATTACATCTTCCTCGATAAGGCCGAAGGACTGCGTTTTGGCGCGTTCGGCAAGCGTGGCATAGGAGTCGATGACAAACTGCGGAGTTCCTGACGAAACCGCGTCCTCGATTAGCATGCAATGCCCGCTCGACGAAGGCCCATACGGATCAGGCTGTCACAGACCTGCGGGAACGTCATGTCGTCGGTGTGGCGAATCTCATCCGGATACAGCGACGTATCGGTCATGCCGGGAATGGTATTGGTCTCGAGGATGACGGGGCCGTCCTCACTCACAATAAAGTCGCTGCGCGAGATACCCAGGCAACCGAGGGCCTTGTGAGCAGCGCAGGCAAGCTCCTGAGCGCGAATGTAATTCTCGGGTGAAATCTGCGCCGGAATGCGATGGATGTCCGTAGGGTCGACATACTTCACGTCCAGATCGTAGAACTCGCAGTCCTTGGGCTTACGAATCTCGACAATCGGCAGAGCGCGCACGTCGTCCTCGCCGTACACGCCGACGGTGATCTCGGTACCCTCGATGCACTTCTCGACCAGCACTTTGTCGCCGTACTCAAACGCCTTGGCGATTGCCGCGGGCAGCTCGGAGGGCTCATGGACCAGGGAAATGCCATAGCTGGAACCGTTGACGGCCGGCTTCACAAAGCAGCGCTCGCCACAAACCTCGACGATATGATCGATATCGACTTCATCGCCCACCTCGAGCGCGAGGCCGGGGGCAATGGGGATGCCCGCCTTGGCGTACAAGAGCTTAGAGACCTCCTTGTCGGCACCGCAGGCGCTGGCAAGCACGCCCGAGGCCGTGTAGGGGACACCCAGGGTCTCCATGGCGCCCTGCATGGCACCATCCTCGCCGCCGGCACCGTGCATGGCGATAAACGCCACGTCAAAGCCGCCGGTCGCCATGGTTACCATAAAATCATCGGCAGCCGTGTCGAGCAGCTCCACCGAAGTGTAGCCGGCCTCCTTCAAGGCAACCACGACGTTCTTTCCCGAATTGAGCGAGATCTCGCGCTCAGCGGAATGACCGCCCGCCAAGACCGCTACGTGCATGTTCTCTAGGCTTTTACCCGGCATGGGCAGACTCCTCCTCTATAATTTCTGCAGCTGATACCATATTGTAGCGATACCCTCTACGTTTCCCCAAAATCGAAAGGCTTCCATGAATCCCAGGACTAAATCTCAGGACATTCGCGACTTGAGCCAAAACGATATTCGCGAGCTCGTGGCCGAACTTGGCCAGCCAGCCTTCCGCGCGAAGCAGCTCTTCGAATGGGTCTTTGAGAAGAACGTTTGTTCGTTTGACGATATGACAAACCTTCCTAAGGCTTTCCGCGAGCAGCTTAAAGAGGCTTTTGCCTTTGACACGCCGACTGAACTAACCAAGCAGGTTTCCAAAGATGGCTCTCGCAAGTATTTGCTCGAGTACCACGACGGCGTTTCCGTCGAGACTGTCGGCATGCCCCGTCGTAACAAGCTTTCCGTCTGCGTTTCCACCCAAGCTGGCTGTGGCATGGGCTGCGCCTTTTGCGCTACCGGTCTCAACGGCCTCAAGCGCTCTCTGACCGCTCAAGAGATCGTCGACCAGGTACTTCATGTATCCAACGACTTTGGCGAGCGCGCCACGAGCGTTGTCTTCATGGGCCAGGGCGAGCCGTTTGCCAACTACGACGAGGTTCTCAAGGCGCTGCGAATCCTCAATGACCCCGATGGCATCGGTATCGGCGCTCGTCACCTCACCGTCTCTACCAGTGGCGTTATTCCCGGTATTCGCAAATTTGCCGACATCCCCGAGCAGTTCACGCTTGCTGTTTCACTGCATTCCGCCATCCAGTCGACGCGCAATAAGCTCATGCCCGGTGTTAAGAAGTACACGCTGCTTCGCCTTCACGAAGCGCTTCAGCTCTACACCGAGAAGACCGGCCGCCGCCCAACCTATGAGTATGCCATGATCGAAGGCGTCAACGATACGAATCCGGAAATGCAGGCGCTCTGCGACTTCTGCGAGGGAACGCTGTGCCACGTTAACCTCATTCAGCTTAACGACATCGAGGGTAGCCCGCTCAAGCCGTCGCCGATTCATAAGGTTGAGGATCTTCAGCGTCGCCTTGAGTCCCGTGGCATCGAGACAACGATTCGTAACTCCCGTGGTAACGATATTGACGCCGCTTGCGGACAGCTGAAGCAGCGCTTCAAAGTTCAGAAGAACGCATAGGGGAGTCGCACCCCAAAACGTTTCATGTGAAACATCGAACGACCCCGGTTGCAGGATATGCAACCGGGGTCGTTTCATTTATTGACCTTAATTTTGAATCAGCTGCTACTGGTCCCATTTTTACGGCCAAAATAAGGGGTCCTTGTCTCGTGAATCAGACAAGGACCCATCACAATATGCTAAGTAATTGTTAGGTACCTAATAGCCTACATTTTCCCATTGGTTGCTGACCCAACCCTGATTAATCTTGGGATTCTTCGTTACCTGAGCAGTACGCATTGCAACATCTTCTGTCATAACATCCATTTTCTTCTTGGATGTATCGACAATATCTTGCGCACTACGAAGCAAACGACCTCGAAGTTCATCGTCTATCGCGATCTTATAGCCAGCAAAGGCACCAGCCGCGACAGTCGTCGCCAATGCAATCGCAGTTAAAATTCTATTCCTCATCTTGGCCTCCTTGATCAAACTGAATCATTTCGCCAAGAATACGAGAGAGCTCTTCCTCGTCTTTAAACTCAATCTCAATCTTATTCTTTCCACGCGAGCTCTTCACACGCACGTTGGTATTAAAAACCTGACGAAGCACGCGGGCTGCCTTTTTAAAAGACTGAGGGGTTGCAGGCCTCGGCGTCTTAGGTGTCTCTCCGGCAGAAAACAACGGAGCAAGATTTTCTGTCGCTCTTACGGAAAGGCCCTCTGCAACAACCTTCTCTGCAAGTCGAATTCGAGCATCCTCATAGGGAACTGCAAGAATCGCACGTGCATGACCAGCAGTAAGTTTACCCTCAAAAATCATCTGCTGAACTACTTCGGGGAGATCGAGAAGACGCAGCGAGTTTGTAATTGCAGAGCGTGACTTGCTTACTGCCTTCGACAATGCCTCCTGGGTCATACCGCTGGCATCGATGAGCTGTCGATAGCCCTTAGCCTCTTCGACGGGATTCAGATCTGAACGTTGAAGGTTTTCGATAAGAGCAAGAGCCAGCATCTCTTCATCATTTACCTCTTTAATGATGACTGGCAATTCTTCAAGGCCAGCAAGCTTTGACGCCTGGTAACGACGCTCACCAGCGATGATCTCATAGCCGTTTCCATGCTTACGAACCAAAAGCGGCTGCAAAACGCCATGTTCTTGGATTGACTCGCTCAACTCGCGAAGTTCAGTTTCGTTAAAGTGAATTCGCGGCTGATTAGGGTTGGGAACGATATCCTCAATAGGTAGTTTTGTTTCAGATGCAGCATTTGAAGCCGATGCAGCCGAACCGCCGGTCTCATACTCGGCCTCTGAGACCAAAGCATTCAGTCCACGTCCCAATCCGCCACGTTTCTTTACACTAGGCACGCTTGATCACCTCTTTTGCAAGGTTCATATATGCTTTTGCACCCTTATTTTGAGGTGCATAGGTAATTACTGGTTCTCCAAAAGACGGAGCTTCGGAGATTTTAACCGTACGGGGGATTAGCGTCTTAAACGCCTTATCACCAAAGTACGATTGAACCTCCTCAACAACCTGATTCGATAGTGAAGTACGCGAGTCATACATGGTCATAAGCACACCATAGGTGTCTAAGCCCTTGTTCAGCCTTGATTTGACCATCTTCATTGACTCAAGCAGCTTCGTAACGCCCTCGAGTGCGTAATATTCGCACTGGATCGGAATCAAAACGCTGTCTGCTGCGGTCAAAGCGTTGATAGTAAGCAGGCCGAGCGAAGGAGGACAGTCAATGAAAATAAAATCGAACTCGTCCTGAATCGGCTCAAGCAAATCTTTGAGGCGGGTTTCACGTGCAATTGCGCTTACGAGCTCAATTTCGGCGCCTGCAAGCTGAATTGTAGCTGGAATTACGAATACCTTTTTGCAATTTGTATCAAGAACAAGTGATTCTGCTGGCACATCATTCAACAATGCATCATAGATGCAGTGATCAAGGTCTTCTTTTTCAATTCCAAATCCACTGGTGCTGTTTCCCTGCGGATCAAAATCGACAATCAGTGTCTTACGACCCTGCTCACCCAGTGCTGCTGCAAGGTTTACAGCCGTCGTTGACTTACCGACGCCGCCTTTTTGATTGATGATTGCAATGATACGCGTGTCTTTTGCGCTCTTTGAACGCTTAACGTCGCGAAATCCCACGGTCCCTCCTGGTGTGTATTAAAGCTGTCAAACGGAGGATGTTTCACGTGAAACATTCCGAATCGATATCAACCGCCATGTTTCACGTGAAACACTGCAAGTTGTTAGTATCCATTATGTTTCACGTGAAACATCTAGGCAAGCGGATTCTTCTTTGCCACGCCATTTGCACGAGGCAATGAAACGGATGCTGGATGACTCTTCTTAAGAACAATGAACTCCCTGTGACCCAAGCCTTCAGGCAAATCAATTGCGTCATTCAGAAGCAAAGTGAAGCCGCAAATCTTAGCTGCTGACATGCCGGAAGCAAGCTCCTCATCCGAAGGATTGCCCTTGGTTATAACAAATAGCCCTCCATCCTTCAGATACGGAGCCGCATACTCAACAAGAATCGGTAGAGGGGCCAGTGCGCGGGCGGTTACAACAGAGAACTGCTTCTTATGGCTCCGAGCATATTCTTCAAGACGATCATGAACCGCATGGGCATGTTTCAATCCAAGAGCATGGACAAAGGAATTTACCGCATCAACCTTCTTGCCAACAGAGTCAATATAAGTAGCTTTACGATGCGTGGTTATGGTTAATGGAATACCAGGGAAGCCCGCACCTGTTCCCATATCGAGCAAAGCTCCCTCAGGAGCCTTGTTGATATAGGGGAGCAAAACAAGTGAGTCGAGGATATGAAGTACTGCAGCATCTTCTACGTTAAGAATACGGGTGAGATTGGTTGTCTTATTTGTTTCTAGAACCAAATCCAAATGCTGAATACATTTCCTCAGCTCAACATCAGTTACGCTCAAGGAATACTCTTTGCAATAGGAAGTTAGACGACTCAACATCTCGTCAGCCTGCTGACCAGTAAGTACTAACAACGAAAGCTCCTTTCTGACAAAAATCAGTGTATCGAGAACTTTTGACAAAAAAAGGGGACGTGAAAACCACGTCCCCTTAGCATAAGCTCGAGAAGATTATCGAGCAACAATCACCACATGGCGATCAGGGTCAGAACCCTCAGAATGAGTATCGACGGCATCATTGCCACGAAGTGCAATGTGAACCAGTCGACGCTCGTAGGCATTCATGGGCGGAAGCGAAACACTCTTATGAGTGCGGATGGCACGCTCGGCAGCAGACTGAGCCATGGAAGCAACCTTGTCCTGACGGCGACTCTTGTATCCCTCTACGTCCACTACAACCGGATACCTAAAGCCAAGTTTGCGGCTCACCAGCAAAGAGAACATAACCTGAAGGGCATCAAGGGTGCGACCATGACGGCCAATGAGAACAGCAAGGTCGGGAGCCGTTACATCCAAAATCAGCTCACCCTCGTCGCCCTCATACTCATCGATAGGAGAGTTGGCGGCATCGAAGTGCGAAAGGATGGAACGCAGGATGGAAATCGCAACATCGGCAATGGTGTCGAGCTCCTCATCGGTCAGCTCTTCACCAGCCTTGTAGCGCTGTGCAATCTCGGGATAATCGCCCGCGACCTGCGGGGCAACCTCCTCAAGCATATCCTCGATGATCTCTTCAGACATAACGTACTCCAAAAGTTAGGTACCTAAATAAGATTGATATCCCACTACTTCTTCTTGTGCGGGCGCGGCTTCTTCTCTCGACGAGTGACCTCAACCTGCAGCGGAGCGTTCTTAAGACGCTCCTCTTCATCGGCCTTCGCCTTGTCGATGACCTTCTGCGTCACAAAAATCTGCTGGATAACCTGCCAAGCAGACGAGACGTCGTAGTACAGCAGAACACCAACGGGAAGGCTCCAGCCCATCCAAAGCATCATGACCGTCATGACAACGGCCATCATACGCATGCTCTGAGCCTGCTGGCCGGTCTGGTTGCGCGACATATAGAGCTGCGGAATCAGGGTCAGGACGGCGAACAGGATCAGGCAAACCAGCGCAGGCAGTGCAACCATAAAGCCATCGGCAAAGGAAGCGCTCGGCGTGGTGGTCAGGTCGGGCAGGATGTTGAAGAACGAGAACGTGCCGTCGTTAAAGTACTGCGGCAGGTTGCGCAGCAATGTAAACAGGGCGAACAGGATAGGCATCTGAATCAGCAGCGGCAGACAGCCAGCCATGGGGTTGAACTTGTTCTCGCTGTAGAACTTCTGCATCTCCTCGGCCTGACGCTGGGGATCGTCGGCATAGCGCTCCTGGATCTCGAGCATCTTGGGCTGCAGCACCTGCATGCGAGCCGTCGACTTGGTCGACTTGAGCATGAGCGGCGTCAGCAGCAGACGGATGATGACCACCAGGATGATGATGGACAGGCCCCAGTCGACCGCAAAGGTCTGGATGAGCTTGAGCAGCTCGAAAAGGATGTTAACGATCCAATCCCACATGTAAGTTTTCCTCCGATAGCGAGTGCCCGCTAGGGCACAGGGTCATAACCGCCGACGTGCAGGGGATTGCAGCGAGCGATGCGCCTCACGGCAAGCCAGCAGCCTCTCAAAACACCGTGCTTCTCAATCGCCTGGACGGCGTATTGCGAGCACGTTGGGTAATAAATGCAGGCGTCAGGCAATAAGGGCGAAATAACCTGTTGATATATGCGAATAGGAGCGATGGCAACACGTCGCAAAACGTGATTGCTCATCGCTCCTCCCCGGCAACGCCGGCGCGCTTCATAAGCGAACGCAACGCCTTGTCCATCTCCTGCGGCGAGGAAACCCTCGTCTTGGGAGTTGCAAACAAGATGATGTCATAGCCCGCAACGGGAAATCCGCAGCTGCGGGCGGCCTCGCGCATCACACGCTTAGATCGGTTGCGCACGACGGCACAACCGAGTCGCTTAGCACCAACGAAGGCGACCCTTCCGGAGTCGCCTTCGCCAACCGATTCACATATGGTCATTCGAATCAGAGGGTGATTGAAACGACGCCCCTGACTGAACACATGCTCGAAATCTTGCCGAGACTTAATAGTCTTCATGCGAGATGTGTGTATCGCTGCTAGACAGTGAGACGCTTGCGGCCCTTGGCGCGACGACGGGCGAGCACGGCACGACCACCCTTAGTGGCCATACGGGCACGGAAGCCATGGGTCTTGGCACGCTTACGCTTATTAGGCTGATACGTACGCTTCATCTTAAGTTCCTCCTGCTGCATTTCGAGTGTCCGCGGGGACGCGGACGCAGATATAGACACGTGAGCTTGAAGATTGTAGGGAAATCAATGTTCAAATGTCAAGAAATCAAAGGTAAAAGGTTGCGCAGTTCACACGGTTCCCCCATAAGCACAACCGAAATTTGCGCCTCATGGCAACCTTTCACGATATTTCATCGAGTTTTCAACAGGTCATGTTGGCAATGTTGAGAACTTTTCGCCCGTTTTCCAAAGTTTTCAACAAGTTTTGAAATGTTGTCGAAAGATGAGAAACGTTGCACGGTGAGCTACTATTTGTTCGAAACCTTTTGAAAGATTGCGAGCGGCATGTCTGACGACTTTTACACCATGGTCGATTCCGGAGACCCGGCACCCGACAACGAGCACATCACCGGCGTGCGCGAAGAGCGTGCGGAAGGCGAGCAGACGACCACGCAGGCGCCAAAAGCCATGTACGCCGCGCGCATCGCCGTCTATGACGACATGCTGTCGACACCGCGGGTGATCGTCATTGATCCGCAAGATGTCCGCACGTATTTGGAAGAGACGACCAACACCGTCTACCAGTGCATGAAAGAACAAGGTGGCCATATCTCGCTCATGGTCATCCGCGAGATTGTCGAAAACTTTATCCACGCACACTTTGCCGAGCCCATCATCTCGATTCTGGACGGCGGAGACACCATCCGCTTTGCTGACCAAGGACCCGGCATCGACGACAAGGAACGTGCTTTCGACTTTGGCGTTACCAGCGCAAACAGCAAGATGAAGCGCTATATCCGTGGAACCGGAGCAGGGTTTCCCATGGTGCAGGAGTATTTGGAAAACGCCGGCGGTGCCGTATCCATCGAGGACAACATGGGCAACGGCACCGTGGTTACGGTAAGCCTGAACCCTAAACGCGTGCAGGAAATCGAGCGTGCCGGCGGACGCGGCGCTGCCGTGCGGCCCGAGACGGAGCAGCCCACATATCCCCTGCCGGGAGCTTTTGCGCAGCAGCCCATGGCAGCGCAGCAGATGCAGCCCACCGTGGGACAGATGCAGCAGCCCGGAATGCCTCCTACACAAGAACCCCAAGCGGCATCGATGTCGATGCCGCCAAGCATGCCAGAGGCCATGTCGCTGGCGGATCAGGATACAGCAGCAATGCAGCAGGCGACAGGGGCACCGGGTGGCCAGCAAATGGGCTATCAGCCGTACCAACAGGGATATCCATATCAGCAGATGCCGCCACTGGGGTACGGCCAACCGTTCCCGCAGCAGTACCAGCAGGGATATCAGCAGCCGTACCAGCAGATGCCGCAGCAGCAGTACAACCCCTGGGCCCAGCAGATGCCTCCGCAGTCTTACCAACAGTGGCCTCAAAGTTTTCAACAGCAAATGCCGCCGATGCAGAGTTCTCAACAACCAGCAGCTCAAATGATGTATCCTAATGCAGCAAATCAGTATGCGCAGCCACAACCGGACGTGTTCGTAAGCGATCGCGGCAACGCCGCGCTGGGCTATCTGGCGCAAAATCAAGCGTGCGGTGCAACCGATCTGGCGAGGGCGTTTGGAAACTCGGCCCCCACTTGGTCACGCACGCTCAATGACTTGGCGCAGGCCGGCTTGGTCATCAAGCATGGCCAGAAATACCATCTGACCGAACTCGGCGCCGCTCGCGTGCGAGCTCAGAGCTAAAGAACGGGAGAGACAGTGGACGAGGAAGCAAGCATCATCCTGGGGGATGCCATCGCCTTTTGCCAGCGCGACGGCCAAGATGCACGCCTCATCAACATGCTGGGGCAATCGCGCGCCATAAGCCTGACCGAAGATACGCTCACGATCGAGGCCCCCTCGCGCTTTGCCATCGCGCAGCTCAAAAAGCATCAGCCGACTATTGAGGCCTATCTGGAAGAAATCGCCTTTGCACCGATTGTGCTCGACATCGTGGCACCGCAAGGCGCCGCGACGGAATCCGCTGCCACGACGGCGCCCGCCACGGCTCCCGCCGCTTCCCCGGCGGTGCCGGCCTCCGCAGGCGACGTACCGACGATCGAGCACCAGCACAGCGATGTTTCCCGTGAAACCATGGCACCGTTGCCGACCGCGGCGGCGACGTCAACGAACGTACCCGTCACGCACATGCCCATCGCTCACGACGCAGCGGCGGGCGCGGATTCGGGCATTGCAATCAAAAACACGCTCTCGGCCGATGATTTTCGTCGCATGATGAACCAGATGAAGGGCGAAGCGCCGACTAAATCCACGCAAGCTGCGGCCCCCGCTTCACCCATGCCAGCGCCGACCGTGCCGGCCGAGCAGAATACGGATGGAGCCCCACTCGCCGCGAACTCAAAATTCACCTTTGAGAACTTTGTCTACGGCCCCGAGAACAGCCATGCCTATCGCTCGGCACTCAAGTTTGCCGCCCTCGCGGACGAGCGCGGCACGTGCACATCACTGTTCATCTACGGCAAATCGGGCCTGGGCAAGACGCACCTGCTGCTTGCCATCAAAAACGAGCTCGCCGAGAAGTCGCCCGAGATCAAGGTCAAGTATGCCAACTCCCAGGCGTATCTGGACGACCTGATGACCGAGTTCGACCGTCAAAAGAAGAGCAACGCTCCCATCATGCAGGCGTACCACGGCGTGGACGTACTCATCATCGATGACATCCAAAACATCATCGGCAAGCGCGCGAGCGTGGACTACTTTTTCCAGCTCATGGACGAGTTCATCCGCAACAACAAGAAGGTCGTCATCGCGGCAGACCGCGCCCCCAAGGACCTGAGCATGGACGAGCGTCTGACCAGCCGCTTCAACGCCGGCATGCTCTGCCTGGTCGCAGAGCCCAGCTACGAGATGAAATACAAGATCTTGCAGCGCTATTACGAAAACACCATCGTCGCCGCTCCCGAGGCAGGCGACGACTCGCTGCTGGCGGCCTATGGGGGCGACGGCGGACACCTGACCGACGAGCACTTTAAACACATGGCCGAGGTCTCGGGCACCAACATCCGCGAACTCGAGAGCTTTTGCGAGCGCTGCGCCGGCGAGGCGGGCGACCGCGAGCGCGAGGGCGGAGAGCTCACCTTTGACGATATCGACGCCATCGCCAGCCAGTACTTCGACACATCGGCCAAAAAGATCAACGTCCAGACGGTTCAGTCCGTCATCGAAGAGCAGTACGGCGTGACGCACGAGGAGCTCATCGGCCCGCGCCGCAACGCCAATATCGCCAAAGCACGCCATATCGCTATCTACCTGGCCATCGAGATGTGCGAAATGACGACCACGGCGGTGGGCGCCGAATTTGGCAACCGCAACCACTCGACCGTCAGCACGAGCTACAAAAAGGTCCAGAAGATGATCCAGGAAGACCGCACCGTCACCGAAGACCTCAAGTCGCTGCGCGATAAAATTACACTGCGCTCGTAGGGAAATAGAGACACCTGTTGAAAACTTGTCGAAACCACGGGCATAAGGTGTTTAAAACCCAACCCGCGGTGATGAAAAGTTTTGCGCAGGTTTTGAACGTGGAAAACCACCCCCGTTGCACACAGGTTGCTGTCGATTCTCTTTCTGGGTCTGACCTGCGTCTTTGGGAGTAATCAACAGTTTCGTCAGTGCTATTACTATTATTAAGATATTTATATCTATAGAAAGGTATTAAAAGATGAAGTTCACCGTCAGCCAGAGCTCGCTCACACAAGCCATCGGCGTCGTTATGAAGGGTGTCGCTTCGGCATCCACCCTTCCCATCCTGTCGGGCGTGCTCGTTAAGGCGCAAGACGGCATCTTGGAATTCCAGACCTCTAACTACACCATCTCGATCCGTCATCGCATCGCGGCGCATGTCGAAGAAGAGGGCGAGATGGTTATCCCCTGTAAGATGCTCTCCAATATCACCAAGACCCTCCCCGATGCCCCGGTCACCTTTGAGCTGTCCGAGCGCCAAGTGCTGATCAGTTGCGAGAAGAGCTCTTTTAGGCTGAACACGCTCGATGCCAATGACTTCCCCGAGTTTCCGGCCTATGCCATCGAGAGCGCCGTGGAACTGCCGACCGATATCTTGTCCGAGATGGTCGGCCGCGTGTGGCGCGTCACCTCGACCGACAAGGCCCGCCCCATCCTGGGTGGCGTGCACATGAAGGTCGAGAACAACACCGTGCGCCTGGTGGCGACCGATTCCTTCCGTTTGGCCGTGTGCGATACGCAGGTCGAGACCTCGACCCTCGAAGGCTCCTTTGAGCTCAACGTTCCGGCTGACGCCTTTAACGACGCACTGAACATCATGGCCAGCCAGGCGACCATCATGATCGGGGCTACCGACACCCAGGTCGTCTTCGAGGCCGGCAACACCACCTACGTGTCGCGCCGCATCGAGGGCGTGTACCCCAACTACAAGCAACTCATCCCCGATTCGTGCGTGACGAGCGTCAAGATCGACGTCGCCGCCTTTAACGCCGCCCTCAAGCGCGTGGCCGTTATCGCGAGCGCCAACCCCGCCGTCAAGTTCGAGATCGATGTCGAGAACGGGCAGATGGGCCTGTCCTCCATCTCCAATGACCAGGACCTTGCGCAGGAGACGATCGATGTCGAGGCCGAGGGCGAGTCGGGCACCATCGCCTTCAACTACCACTACATCTTCGGCTGCCTCAATGCCCTATCCAAGGAGAAGGAGATCACGCTGGAGCTCAAGAGCTACTCGCAGGCGGGCATCTTCAAGTCCTACGACAAGATCAACTACCTGTACCTGGTCATGCCGGTCCGCATCTAGCGTTGCGCCATGACCATGTTCGCCCGCGATCTTTCCGTCGCGCACTACCGCAGCTTCGATAGCTATCGCCTTGCCCTGGACGAGGGCGTGACGATACTTGCGGGACCCAACGCGGCGGGAAAGACCAATCTTATAGAGGCGCTGCAGCTGCTGACGAGCGGCGCCTCGTTTAGGCATCCGACCGCAGCCGAGCTCGTCCATGATGGCGTGGGCTCGTGCAAAGTCGAGCTGAGGCTCGAGGGCGACGGCCGCGTGCTTGATATGGGATTGAGCGTGGAGGACGGTAAGCGCTCGTTTAGCCGCAACGGCAAGAGGTGCTCTGCCGCCGGTGTGCGCGGGGCTCTGCCGAGCGTGCTGTTTTGCCCCGACCATCTGGACATGGTTAAGCGAGGCGCCAGTGTGCGCCGCGCCGCCCTCGATGACTTTGGCATGCAGCTGAGCGCACGTTATGCCGATCTTGCGAGCACCTATGGACGCTGCGTGACCCAGCGTAACGCCCTGCTCAAGGAGACCTGGTGCTGTCGCGAGATGCTCGGCGCGTGGAACGATTCGATTGCCCGCGCGGGCTCGGCCCTGCTTGTGCACCGGTTGGCCCTGCTCGACCGGCTGGCGGGCCATGTGCACACTGCCTACGGGCAAGTGGCATCCGGTGAGGCTGCCAACGTGACCTATACGTCCACGCTGGGGGATTTGCCCCAGGTCGATGATCGCGAAGAGCTGAAGGGCTGGGCGTACGAGCGCATGCTGGCTGTCCTTGATGAGCACGCCGACGAGGAAATTCGCCGCGGCGTGACGTTGGTGGGACCGCATCGCGATGAGATTGAGTTTACCGTGGCGGGTCGCTCCGCCCGTTCATTTGCCAGCCAAGGTCAGCAGCGAACGTTGGTTCTGGCCTGGAAGGTGGCGGAGGTGGCCGTGGCCCGCGATGTCCTGGGCACCGCCCCGTTGCTGCTTTTGGACGACGTGATGAGCGAACTCGACGGCGAACGCCGTGGTGCTTTTCTGCGGCTGATCGGCGATGATATCCAGACGGTCATAACCACGACCAACCTGGGGTATTTTACCGATGACCTGCTTGATCGAGCCAAGGTGGTGAGCATGGGTGAGACGTGCTAATTACGAGCGCGAGAGCGAAACGGTTGCCTTCAGTGGATTTTTGAACGCAGAGCGTCAGCGCATCCTGGCGGCCGCGACACCTGAGCGCCGCGCGCAGATGGAGGCTGCCGAGGAGTCGCGCGCGGTCTATCGCGCGTGGAACGCGGTGTGCTCGGGCACGCGCGAGGGGCGGCATGTGACGGGCTTGCGCTACCTGCCCGAGTCCAATGAGCTGCTGGTATATCTCGATTCGCCCTCGTGGACGCAGGAAATGACGCTGTTGCGCGAGATCATCCGCGCGCGCATGGAGCGCGCCGGTGCGCATGTGGACGGCCTGGTGTTCAAAACCACCGCGCCGGGTCACACGCCGCCCGCCGCCAAGCAGCGCCTGCGCCCGGCGACGACCGAGCGCCCGCCGGCCCCGCACGCCGACCTAAGTGAGGCCGAGCGCACCGAGATTGAGCGCCAAGTGGCGCCCATCGAAGACCAAAAACTGCGCGAGGCCCTCGAGAATGCCATGAGAGCCAGTGCCGAGTGGGCCAAGGGCGTAGAAAGCAAAAAAGAGCCTTAAATCGCATCTGGTGGCCTTGTAGAGCCAAATACCCTCGTTCCCGAGGGTATTTTTTTACGATAAACTAGTAAGGCTGTACACATTTTCTTGACTGAAGGAGGACGTGTGGCAAACGAAAACGATTACGATGGCGGCGAGATTAAGATTCTCGAAGGTCTCGAGGCCGTTCGTAAGCGCCCGGGCATGTACATTGGCTCGACGAGCGCCAGCGGCCTGCATCACCTGGTGTGGGAGATCGTTGACAA
>CABUJN010000016.1:0-38144 GCA_902491935.1 uncultured Collinsella sp. | reverse complement strand
GGCGTGTTCGTGCCCGTGGTATTCGTGATCTCGGCCATGACCTTCGTGGCGTGGATGGCACTGACCGGTAGCGTGAACGAAGCGCTCACCTCCGCCGTCGCTGTGCTGGTGATCAGCTGTCCGTGCGCATTGGGTCTGGCCACGCCCGTCGCTATTATGGTCGGCACCGGCAAGGGCGCCGAGATGGGCATTCTGTTCAAGAGCGCCGAGGCGCTGGAGAATCTGCGCAGCGTGGGCACCGTGGTGTTCGATAAGACGGGAACGGTCACTCGCGGCAAGCCTGCCGTGACCGATATCGTGGTAGCCACGCGCGCCGACGGATCGCCCGCCATGAGCGAAAAGGCGCTACTCAAGCTGGCCGCCGCGCTGGAGCGCTCAAGCGAACACCCGCTGGCCGAGGCGATTATGGCCGAGTGCGAGACGCGAGGGATTGTCGCGCGCGCCGTCGAGGACTTTGCCGCCGTGCCCGGGCGAGGCGTTACGGCGCGCGAGGGGCAAAACGCCATTGCCGCCGGCAATATGCGCCTGATGAACGAGCTGGGCGCGAAGGTGCCCGCGGGTCTTGCCGAACAGTTCGCCGCCGAGGGCAAGACGCCGCTGTTCTTTGCCAAGAACGGCGAGCTCGCCGGCACCATTGCCGTGGCTGACGAGGTCAAGGAAACGAGTGCCGGAGCCATCGCCGCACTGCGCTCGCTTGGCGTCGACGTGCGCATGCTCACCGGCGACAACCGAGTCACCGCCGAAGCAATCGCCCGCCGCGTGGGGCTGAGCAGCGAACAGGTCATCGCCGACGTCCTCCCCGCCGACAAGGAGCACCACGTACGCGAGCTGCAGGATGCGGGCAGCAAGGTCGCCATGGTGGGCGACGGCATCAATGACTCCCCCGCCCTGGCGCGCGCCGACGTGGGCCTTGCTATCGGCACCGGCGCAGACATCGCCAAGGAGGGCGCCGACGTGGTACTCATGCGCAGCGACCTCATGGACGTCGCCCGTGCCATCGAGCTGTCGCGCGCCACAATTCGCAACATCAAGCAGGACCTGTTCTGGGCGCTGTTCTACAACGGCATCGGCATTCCGCTGGCGGCGGGCGTGTTCTTCCCCCTCATCGGTTGGCAGCTCTCGCCGATGTTTGGCGCCGCGGCCATGAGCCTGTCGAGTGTCTGCGTCGTAAGCAATGCGCTGCGCTTAAAATCCTTTAAGCCAAAAGTGGCAAAATAGGCTCACCATTAAGTCCATCTAGAACGGGTTTTCCAGACGCCCGAGATTGACCCGAAAGAGGAGCGACGCGCACTTTGGTACGCGAGCGACGGCTTGAAGGTCAAGGTCGGGTGCCTGGGAAAGCCGACACAACAGGGAGGAATACCCATGCGTTACACAATCAAGACTTCCGGCCTCATGTGCGGCCATTGCGACGCCACCGTCGAGACGGCGTTGCTCAACGTGGCCGGCGTGACCGACGCCGACGCCGATCACGAGACCCAGACTGTCCAGGTGGAGTGCGCCGACACCGTGACCGCCGAGCAGCTCGCCGCCGCCGTCGAGGGCGCCGGCGAGAAATTCCATGCCCTGTCCGTAACCGCCGCGTAGCAGGCGCCACCTACTCCATCCTCAGAAGTTGCGGTGAAATACGGACTGTTGTGCCGCCCTAGGCCTTTAAACGGTCCGTATTTCACCGCAACTGACGGGGACATCCGGAAAATCGACCAGAAACGAGGACCCGCCATGATGGCAGACCATAAATCGGTGACCCGCATGCTCAAGACGGCACGCGGCCAGATCGACGGCATCCTACGGATGGTCGAGGAGGACCGTTACTGCGTCGACATCTCCACGCAGCTCATGGCAACACAGGCGCTCCTCGCGCGCATCAACGCCGACGTGCTCAAGGCGCATATCGAGGGCTGCGTGACTTCGGCAATCGAATCGGGCGACGAGGACCTCAAAGCCGCCAAGCTCGCCGAGATCGAACGCGTCGTCGACAAGCTCTCCAAGTAATTGGGGCATTGGGGACAGACTTCTTTGCACCGTCTTGGTATTCCGAGGACAGGTATGTTTGCACCACATTGGTGCAAACATACCTGTCCCCCTTGCTCTAAATCGGGTATAAAGGCGTGCAGCATATCGAACGAAAGGCAATTTGCATGAATGACTTTATGAAGGGCCGCAATGGCGCCGATGAACTCACCATCGTGATGGGTTTTGCCGGCATCGTCATCGCGATGATCGGATCGATAGCCCGCATCCAGTGGCTCAGCTGGATTGCCATCGCCGTCATCGTGATTGGCGTGCTGCGCGGCCTGTCCAAAAATATCGATGCACGTCGCAAGGAGAACGAGGCCTTTGTAGCCGCGACCGCCAATGTTCCCGGCTTGGGCAAGTTCGTCGCCAGCTTGGGCGGCGGCGCTGCAGCGGCCAGCACCTCACGCGCAGCCGGCACCAGCAAGGAAGACTTTGAGCGTGCCAAGCGCACGGCCAAGAAGATGTGGAAGGGTCGCAAGACCACGGCATACCTCAAGTGCCCCAACTGCGGCCAGATGCTCTCCGTCCCCAAGGGCAAGGGCAAGATCCGCGTCACCTGCCCCAAGTGCCACGCCAAGATGGAAACCCGCTCCTAGCGCCCGCACGCGGGACAAATAAATCAGGTTTGTTTGTCCCAAATCTTAAGTATTTGTTCGATAAAAAAGCCGAGGCCTCGTGTTGAGACCTCGGCTTTTTGTATGCGGCAACGGAGCTGTCCCTTTGTCTCGTCTACGCCACGCCGTCGCGGGCGAGCTCCTCGGCCAGTGCCTCGGCCGGCATTGCCATAATCGTGTCGAGTTCGGCGTCCACCTCGGGAATACGCTTCACCTTGAGTTTGCGTACCAGATCGCCACGACACATCACGTGTATCGGCTCACGCAGAGCGCACAGGTCATCCAGAGGGCTCTCGCGCGTCACCAAAATGTCGGCCGCCTTGCCGCACTCGATCGTACCGGTCTCGTCACCCAGCCCCAGCAGCTCGGCATTGACCTGTGTGGCCGTGTGCAGCGCAAAGGCATTGCTCACTTTGACGTACTTGGCAAAATAGACCACCTCGCGCCACATGTCGTACTGCGTCACGAACGGGCAGCTTGAGTCCGTGCCCAGGCCCACCTTAACGCCAGCTTCCAGTGCGGCACGAGCACTCTCGATAATGCCCGAGCACACGATGTCACCGTTCTTCTTTTGCGTGTCGGTCGAATGGGTCTTTTCCGGATCGAGCAACACAAACGGCAGCGCCGGGCTGATAGTGCAGGTCACACTCGGCGCACGTCCCTCGAGCTGCGTACCCGCGGCGCCGCGGTACAGTTCCAGGATCTCGGGCGTCAACGGAGCGCCGTGCTCAATCGTGTCAACTCCGGCCTGAAGCGCGGCCTTCACACCTTCGGTGCTCTCGACATGCGCCATGACAGGAAGGCCAACCTCGTGCGCCGCCTTGCACGCCGCCGCGGCAACCTCCACCGGCATACGCAGCACGCCCGGCTCGCCCACCTCGGTCGCGTCGAACACACCGCCCGTTACGAACAGCTTAATGACGTCGGCACCGCGCGCATACAGGTCACGCACCTGTTCGGCTGCCTCGGCGGGACTGTTGGCCACCTGGGCGAACAAGCCTGCACCATGGCCGCCCGGCACCGTGACGCCCGTTCCCGGCGCCACCAGGCGAGGACCTTGATACTTGCCGGCATCGATAGCATCGCGCACGGCAAGATCGGCAAACAGCGGGTCGCCCGCGCCGCGCACCGTGGTCACGCCACTTGCCAGCTGTTGTTGGGCGCTGCCCTTAAGAATGTGGCGCACGATGGCGCGCCCCACGGGATTATCGAGCTTTTTCATCAGCGCACCCGCATCGCCCGCCGAAACCGGCTTGCCCGAACCGCACAGATGCACATGCATATTGATGAGGCCTGGCATGAGATACGCCCCTGCCAGATCGATGACCTCGGCACCTGCAGGCGCCTGCGCCACAGCACTCGGCCCCATCCACGTGATGACACCGCGCTCAACGGCCACGGCCATGTCGGGCTGCGGCTCCATATGTTCCGAACCATCCAGGACGGTCGCATTGATAAACAACGTGGAACGATCGGCAGACGCCATATCGAGCTCCTCCCCCTCAGAAAACTTGAACATCTGTCCATTATTATCCAGTGTAGCCCGATTGCCACAGACATATCGGTTAACGGAGGGAAGAGGGGATGTGGGGGACGGAATACGTTGCAGTCCCACCCCAGCAACATCAGGGGAATGTCTCGATCTGTAACAGATACAGGGTTATTGGGCCCCTTGATGTTACAGATCGAGACATTCGGTCGACGTTTCACCGGTTTGTCTCGATCTGTAACAATTACGAACTCAAACAACTTCTAAACGTTACAGATCGAGACAAAACCTCTCAGCGCCCATACCACTGACGTCTCCACTCCTCAGCCAAATCGGGCCGTCGCGGAATACCCGCCAACCTCATCTTCTCAACCAGCTTCCCCGGATTCTTGAGCTCATCAAACGTAAACCGAAGCACCTTGTGCCCGAGCATTGTCAGATGAGACTCCCGTTGACGTTCTGCCACGAATGGGTCGACCGACTCCCGGCCCTCGCCGTTCTGCAAGGTGTACTTCACCTTTCCGTCGAGCTCGCCGATGACACACGTCCCGTCCTCGAGCCGCCAAAAATAATCGATCCGAAACACCTGGCTCGAATCGAGCGGATCGCGAAACTCCACCTGCAACTCCGGAACCGGAAAGCCGTATGCAATAAAGAACGCTCGAAACCGAGACTCGCCACCGTTTTCGGACATCCCGTCCGCATACGACGCAATCACCTGTGCCCTGCGATACCCTCGCCTGCCCTCGCAATCGGCGCGGAGGCGCTCGCACAAATCCCCACGTGAAACGCCTTTCGCCCGCAGTGCAGAATCGGCAATCGCCAACCCGTAGGAGAACGGCGCACGAAGCAAGCAATCCTCCACCGTGCGCCAAAATGACGTCACCTGCACGCCATCAACACGCTCGAGCGCGCCCGCCATCTGCGGACGCAACAACCTGCACCCGCTGTTCAACGTCATCGAACAGCCCGTCTTAACAAGAAAACGCGGCCCGAGCAGATCATTCGGCACCTCCAAACCCCACAAAAGCGCCGCGTCATAGCCCCAAAACGCCCAATCGGGATGAAATTCCGCAAGCCCTTTGATAGTCCTCAGCGCTCGCTCCGCCGGCGTCAATGCATCCCAATCATGCTGAAAACAGAACAGGTACGGCTCGGGCTCCGCGATATCGTCGGTTCCAACATGGCGTCGCAGCCACATGAGCTCGGTATTGTCATGCGTTGCGAGCAGCGCACCCTGCTTGGCCGTCTCCGTGAGACGCGCGAGCATCCTGTTCCGCGCCAGCGTGTTGCGAGTCGTATGCTTGTGTTTGAGAACGGTATTAGACACTTTCATCACCACCACGTCAGACAAATGGACCATCGTCACCGTTGCCTCCGCTGACAAATGTCTTGATCTGTAACAGGAAGACAGTCTTTGAGCCTCTAGTTGTTACAGAACAAGATCTTTCGGCACCGCGTCCAGCCTTTGTCTCGATCTGTAACAGGTAGAACGATTTTTGGTCCTTTCCCGTTACAGAACAAGATCTTTCGGCAGCCGCCAACCTTCCGTCTCAATCTGTAACAGTTACGGGCCCAAACAGCCGCCAAACGTTACAGATTGAGACAAAGTCAGGGCTGTAGGGCGGCACCAATCACATCCCCTACTCCCATTCTTGTTCGTAGATGTTGAGGGACTTTACGTAGCGCCCCTGGGCACCCATGATGTCACGGACCAGGCGCAAAAAGAAGCTGATGCACGAGGTATCAAAGCCGTCCCGCAGGTCCTCCGGATGCACCGCGCCCGGCCCATCGATCGCCGTATCGCTCAGGCGCGCTATGTCGTAGAGGTAGAGCTGCCCCGCCGTCAGCCAGATATCGTCGACGCAGGCGAGGCGCACCGCAATCGCACCGTCGCTCCAATGCTCCTTTTGCACGATATGCGGGTCGTAGGCATCAAAGCGACGGTCGGTGCGCGTATCCTTCAGCGCAACCATGCCGTTCGCAGGATCCTTGTCCAAAATGCCAAAGCGCGAGAAATACTGTGTGTCGCGCACCTGCTCGAGCCGCTTGAGCGAGGCAGGCGAAAGCGATGCCGGCGGCTCATCAACATACAGCTCGAGCAGCGTCTTGCCATGGCGATAGGGGCGCTCGAAGAGCAGCCAATCGGTAAATGCCATGTTGTAGGCCATGATTTCGTTTTGGGAAGGCTCGGTGCAATAGCCGAGCCACGGGTCGACAATGATCTCGAACTGCTCGCGCGCCGGCTCCAAAAACTGAAACTTCCGCAGCATCCAAAAATGGGCCATGTCGGCAATATCGTTGCCGACGGCTTCAGCCAGATGTGCTCGGTCTAAAACGTGATCAGTCACGGCATCCTCCTCAAACTGATGAACCTCAATTTGAGCTTACGAGGAGGGTGGGCAGCCACTGTTGGCACGGACAAAATAGGCCTCCGGCTGCAAACCAACTGCTGACCAAACACTTGACGGGATGCTTGACCGAAAATGCGCACCGCAAAGAAACGGCAGGTAGATATAGACAGCTGACCCGCCATTTTGAGCCAGATGCCCGCTGCCACCACAGAAACAGCAGAGCACCACAGTCGCAAACGTCGACGAATGAATACTTGTACGTCGACAAATGACAAAGTCGCCCGCAAACCCGCAAGGAGTGTCCCCGAATGCCGGCACATAAGGAACGTCCCTAGCTGCCGGCACTTGGGGACGTTCCTTTTGGGCCGGCCGTTGGGGACAGCCCTTGACGATTCAGCTGTGGACAGCCGCCTTACAGCTCCAGCGCCTCGGCGACTTCGGCAGCGCAGGCCAGGGCGTCGGCCATGGCGCTCACCACGAGCGAGCTGCCGTTGCGGGCATCACCCGCCACATACACCGGCGCGGCATCCGCGGCGACACCCTCTGTGCGAGCCGCGAGGTGCGAGCCCTCGGCGGCCATCACAGGCAGCGGACGACCAGCGGTGGCAACAGGCACGCTCACCGCATCGAACACACTGTGCTCCGGGCCCGTGAAGCCGCAGGCGATGAGCACCAGCTGCGCCGGTACCTCGTGCTCGGAGCCCGCGATGCGCTCGGGCTTTCCCGCCGACCAGTCCAGATCGACCACGCGCAGACCCGCAGCCGCACCCTTCTTGTCCAGCAGCACCTCGAGCGTATCCACGCCCCAGGCACGCATCTCGCCACCCATCGCAGCGATAGCCTCCTGCTGGCCGTAGTCGGTCTTCTTAACGTTGGGCCACTGCGGCCAGGGGTTGCTCGCCGCGCGCACATCAGGCGCCGCCGGCAAGAACTCAAACTGGCGCACGCTGCGCGCACCCTGACGTACCGCGGTGCCCACGCAGTCGTTACCGGTATCGCCGCCGCCAATGACCACGACGTCCAGGCCGCGTGCATCGATGACAGGCTCGCCGCCATCGAGCACCGAGACGGTCGAGGCCGTCAGGTAGTCCACGGCATACACCACGCCGGGCGCGTCAATATTCTCAGCAGCCAGTCCACGCGGGGCGCGAGCACCGGCAGCCACCACGACAGCGTCAAAGCCATTGAGCTTGGCCGCCACCGCAGGGTTCGTAACGTCAGCACCCAGCTCAAACACAATGCCCAGCTCGCGCATGAGTGCCACGCGACGCTCGACCACAGACTTCTCGAGCTTCATGTTGGGAATGCCGTACATGAGCAGGCCGCCCGGGCGGTCGTCACGCTCAAATACCGTCACACGGGCACCGCGACGTGCAAGCTCCCATGCAGCCACCAGGCCAGCCGGGCCAGAGCCAATCACAGCGACCGTGGGTGCATCCTCCCCTGCCGGCTCAAAGCGGCGCGGACCGCCATTTGCCCACTCATGGTCGCTGATCGCGCGCTCGTTGTCATGAATCGTCGTGGGCTGGCCATCGACCGAGCCCAGGTTGCATGCGGCCTCGCACAGCGCCGGGCACACGCGGCTCGTGAACTCGGGCATGGGCGAGGTGAGTGACAGGCGCTCGGCAGCCTCATCCCAGCGGCCGCGGTACACCAGCTCGTTCCACTCGGGAATCAAATTGTGCAGCGGGCAGCCGCTCGGACGCGCCTTGCCAAAGCTCGCGCCCATCTGGCAAAACGCCACGCCGCACATCATGCAGCGGCTCGCCTGGGCACGACGCGCGTCGTCGTCGAGCTCCACGTACAGCGGATCGAAATCGCGGCTACGCTCCTCCACGGGGCGCAGCTCATGGGTCACGCGATCGATATCAAGAAAAGCACCGGGCTTACCCATGGCACTTACGCCTCCTTCTTGGTCGAAGCAACAGAGCTGGCAGCCACAGACGCAGCGTCAGCAGCACCGCCCGCCACATCAAAGCGATCGACATCCGCGGCGCTCGCGCGACCGGTCACAATGTCAAACGCCAGCTCCTCGGCCTGCGCATGCGTCTTGCCGACGGCCTCGGCGGCGGCGACAATCGCCAGCACGCGCTCGTACTCGGTCGGAATGACCTTCACAAAGTGCTTGCTCATCGTCTCAAAGCTGTAGAGCAGCTTAATGCCGCGCGGGCTCTGCGTCGCGTCCACGTGCTCCTGGATGAGCTCGCGAATCTGCGCCAGCTCGCCGGCCGTCGGGGCTTTAAGCTCAACGCTCTCGTGGTTCACACGGGCATCGAGCGTGCCGTACTGGTCAAAGACATAGGCCACGCCGCCCGTCATACCGGCGGCGAAGTTCTGCCCGACCTCGCCCAGGATGAGCGCCAGACCACCCGTCATGTACTCGCAGCCATGGTTGCCGCAGCCCTCGACCACCACGGTGGCACCGGAGTTGCGTACGCCAAAGCGCTGGCCTGCCAGGCCGTTAATGAAGCCGCGGCCGCTCGTGGCGCCAAAGAACGCAACGTTGCCCACGATGATGTTCTCATCGAACTTGTAGGTCGCATGCGGGTTGGGGCGCACCGACACCTCGCCGCCCGAAAGGCCCTTGCCAAAGTAGTCGTTGGCGTCGCCGCACACGTTGAGCGTAATGCCGCGCGGCAGGAAGGCGCCAAAGCTCTGGCCGGCCGAACCATCGCAATCGATGGTGATGGAGCCGGCGGGCAGGCCTTCGGCGCCTTGGTCACCGCGTTGCCCAAGATGGTGCCCACGCAGCGGTTGACGTTGGCGATATCGGCGCGGAAGCGAATCGGACGCAGGTGCGCACGGGCATCGGCCGTATAGGGCACAAACAACGTGGAGTCGAGCGTCTTGTCGAGCTCGCTGTCCGCAGCCATCTGGGGCAGGAAGTGACGGCCGTCGGCACCCGGGATGTGGGCACCAAACTCACAGGTCGCGCTTGCCAGCACGGGCGACAGATCCAGCAGGTTAGCCTTGCGGTTGCCCGGGACCTCAATCTGGCGCAAGCACTCGGGATGGCCGACCATCTCGTCGACGGTGCGGAAGCCCAGGCTCGCCATGACCTCGCGCAGTTGCTCGGCAACAAAGAGCATAAAGTGCTCAACGTGCTCGGGCTTGCCGCGGAAGCCGCGACGCAGGCGGCAGTTTTGCGTAGCGATGCCGGCGGGGCAGGTATCCTGCTGGCAGTCGCGCTGCATGAGGCAGCCCATCGAGATGAGCGGCATGGTCGCAAAGCCAAACTCCTCGGCACCCAGCAGGCAGGCGACGGCAACATCGGTGCCGTCCATGAGCTTGCCGTCGGCCTCGAGCACCACGCGCGAGCGCAGGCCGTTTTGCAGCAGCGTCTGCTGGGCCTCGGCAAGACCGAGCTCCAGCGGCAGACCGGCGTGCCAGATAGAGTCGCGCGCAGCGGCACCCGAGCCGCCGTTGTGGCCGCTGATCAAGATCTTGTCGGCAGCACCCTTGGCCACACCGGTGGCGATGGTACCGACGCCGGCCTCGCTGACCAGCTTGACCGACACGCGTGCGCCGGGGTTGGCGTTCTTAAGGTCGAAGATGAGCTCGGCCAGGTCTTCGATAGAGTAGATGTCGTGGTGCGGCGGAGGCGAGATCAGGCCGATGCCGGGCGTGGACTGACGGACCTCGGCGATCCAGGGGTAGACCTTCTTACCGGGCAGGTGTCCACCCTCGCCGGGCTTGGCGCCCTGGGCCATCTTGATCTGAATCTCGAAGGCGCTGCACAGGTAGCGGCTCGTCACGCCAAAGCGCGCACTTGCCACCTGCTTGATGGCGGAGTTCTTGGAGTCACCGTTAGCCAGCGGGGTCTCGCGACGCGGGTCCTCGCCGCCCTCGCCCGAGTTGGAGCGCCCATGCAGGCGATTCATGGCGATGGCCATGCACTCGTGTGCTTCCTTGCTGATGGAGCCGTACGACATGGCGCCGGTGTTAAAGCGGCGGACGATGTTGAGCGCGGGCTCGACCTCGTCGAGCGAAACCGGCGTGCGGCCGCTGGCATTAAAGTCGAGCAAGTCGCGCAGGCGCACGGCACGGCCGGTGCGGTGCAGGCGGGCGCTGTACTCCTTAAAGGTGTCGTAACTGTCCTCACGGCAGGCGGTCTGCAGCAGGTAGACAGTCTGAGGGTCGATCAGGTGATCCTCGCCACCGAGCGGGCGCCACTTGGTCAGACCCAGCGTGGGCAGCTGATCGGGAGCCGGGCTCTCAAGGATAGCGAGCGCGGCGTCGTAGCGCTCGTTTTGCTCGCGCTCAACGTCCTCGACACCCATACCGCCCACACGGCTCACCGTGCCGGCGAAGTACGCGTTGACGAACTCCGGCGTAAAGCCCACAGCCTCGAAGATCTGCGCCGAATGGTAGCTCTGCACCGTGGAGATGCCCATCTTGGACATGATGGAGACGATGCCGGCGGTCGCAGCCTTGTTGTAGTTGGCGATGCCCTGCTCGGCCGTCACGTCCAGGTCGCCGTGTGCCGCCAGATCGCAGATGCAGGCATGTGCGTTGTACGGATAGATGCCGCTCGCGGAGTAGCCCACCAGTGCCGCAAAGTCGTGCGGAGACACGGCATCGCCGCACTCCACCACGATATCGGCAAAGGTGCGCACGCCGGCACGGATCAGGTGGTTGTGCACGCAGCCCACGGCGAGCAGCGACGGCACGGGCACCTCGCCCGCAGCGGCACGGTCGCTCAGCACCACGATGTTCACGCCATCGCGAACCGCAGCCTCGACGTCTTCGGCAAGCTGCTTGAGCGCAGCCTGCAGCGCGCCCTCACCCGCGTCGCGGCGGTACACGGCACGGAACCGGCGGGTCTTAAAGCCCACGCGGTCGATGGCACAGATATGTTCGAACTCTTCCTCGTTGAGCAACGGGCGCTCCAAGCGCACCAGCTGACAGGCCGTGCGGGAATCCTCGAGCAGGTTGCCGTGGTTGCCCAGGTAGAGCGTGGTCGAAGTGACCATATGCTCGCGCAGGGCGTCGATCGGCGGGTTCGTGACCTGGGCGAACAGCTGATAGAAGTAGTCAAAGAACGAACGCGTCTTCTTGGACAGGCAGGCCAGCGGCGCATCGATACCCATCGAGGCGAGCGGGGCCTTGCCCTGCTGGGCCATGGGACGCACGACCTCGTCGACGTCATCCCAGTGGTAGCCGAGCTTGGCCATACGCACGGCGGCGGGCACCTCGGCGTCCTCGGCGGACGTTGCCGAAACGGGCTCATCGAGCGCGTCGACGGTCAGTGTCTCCTCGGCAATCCAATCACGGTAGGGCTTTTCCTTGGCGTAACGGGCGCGCAGCTCGTCATTGTAGATCACGCGGCCGCGGGCAAAATCAACCTCGAGCATCTGACCCGGTCCCAGGCAACCGCTCGTCAGAATGTTCTCGGGGCTCACCTCGATGGTGCCCACCTCGCTCGCCAGCATAAAGCGACCGTCGCGCGTCACATAATAGCGGGCGGGACGCAGGCCGTTACGGTCGAGGGCGGCGCCCAGGGTACGGCCATCGGTAAAGGCGATGGCCGCCGGACCGTCCCACGGCTCCATGAGCATGGACTGGTAGGCGTCGTAGGCGCGGCGCTCCTCGCTCAGACTATCGTTGTGGTCCCACGGCTCAGGCAGCAGCATGGACGCAGCGCGCGTAAGCGGACGGCCGTTCATGACCAAAAACTCGAGCACGTTGTCCAAAATCGCCGAGTCGGAACCCTCGCGGTTGATGATGGGCATCACGCGCTCAAGATCGTGCTGTAACACGGGGCTGTACAGGTTGGGTTCGCGGGCGCGAATCCAGTTGACGTTGCCCTTGAGGGTGTTGATCTCGCCGTTGTGGATGATAAAGCGGTTGGGATGCGCGCGCTCCCAACTGGGCGTGGTGTTGGTGGAGTAGCGCGAGTGGACGAGCGCCACCGCCGTCTTGACGGCGGCGTCGTTGAGGTCTATGAAGAAGCGGCGCATCTGTGTGGCGACCAGCATGCCCTTGTACACGATGGTGCGCGAGCTCATGGAGCACACGTAGAAGATCTTGTCTCGCAGGGCAAACTCGGCGTCGGCCTTCTTCTCGATGGTGCGGCGGCACACGTACAGGCGACGCTCGAAGGCGTCACCCGCCGGCGTGTCGTCCGGACGGCCCAGGAAGGCCTGCAGGATAGTGGGCATGCAGGCACGCGCCGTCTCACCCAGGTCGTGCGGATTGACCGGCACCTCACGCCAAAAGAGCAGCGGCACGCCGGCCTCGGCGCAACCCTCCTCAAACACGCGGCGGGCATCCTCTACGCCCTTGTCGTCCTGCGGGAAGAACAGCATGGCCACGCCATAGTCGCCCTCTGCCGGCAGAATCTGGCCGCACTTTTGGGCCTCTTTTCGAAAAAAGTGATGCGGAACCTGGAACAGGATGCCGGCGCCGTCGCCGGTGTTCTTCTCGAGTCCCGTGCCGCCGCGGTGCTCCAAGTTGACCAGAATGGACAGCGCATCGTCCAGAATCTGGTGATGGCGCTCACCGTTGATATCGGCAAGCGCGCCGATGCCACATGCATCGTGGTCGAATTCGGGGCGATAAAGGCCCTGCTGCTGAGCGGAATCTGCCTGCATCGCGATCCTCCCCTAGATATTTAGACAGTCAGTTGAATAGGCATAGTAGGAGCATCAGGGCATCGTTGTGTTTCCCGCCCGTTTCGAAACAATCGCGTAACGCACACCCTACGAGTGGACACCGCCGACCTCAAGGACGGCAACAAGGGCCCCAAGTTCGACCTGTAAGCTCACCGCTTCAAACATCTCAATCTGTAACAGTAAGACCCAATTTCCATCCCTAGTTGTTACAGATCAAGACATTTCGGCAATCCCCTTTCACCAGCCTATCCAAATACAATAATTTTGTTAGTCTTGGTTAACTGTTTGGCCTAAAACGGGTATCCTTTGCGGAGTCAAACAAACGGCACGCAGGAGCGCACCATGATCAACCATCTCAAACAACACTTTGGCTCCCCGCGCACCGGTGGCCACGGAGGACTCGACATCGCACGGCATATCGGCCCCGGACTGCTCGTGACCGTCGGCTTTATCGACCCGGGCAATTGGGCCTCCAATATGGCCGCGGGCTCGCAGTTTGGCTACGCGCTGCTGTGGATCGTCACGCTGTCCACGATCATGCTCATCGTGCTGCAGCACAACGCGGCGCACTTGGGCATCGCCACGGGTATGTGTCTTGCCGAGGCCACGACGCGCCACCTACCCCGCCTCGTCGGGCGTGCGATACTCGGCAGCGCATATCTAGCCACGATCGCCACCGCCATGGCCGAAGTCCTGGGCGGTGCGATCGCGCTTCAAATGCTCTTTGGGCTGCCCGTGCGCGCGGGCTGCGTCATCGTGGCGACAGTATCGATGGCGATGCTCATGACGAACTCCTACAAGCATGCCGAACGCTGGATCATCGCCTTCGTAGGCGTGGTAGGACTCTCGTTTTTGGCCGAGCTTGCACTAGTCAAGGTCGACTGGCCGCAAGCCGCCGCAAGCTGGATCACGCCTAGTATGCCCACTGGCTCTGCTGCGATTATCGTGAGTGTCCTGGGTGCGGTCGTTATGCCCCACAACCTCTTTCTACACTCCGAGGTCATCCAATCCATGCACTTCGAAGGCCAAGGCGACCAGGTTATCGAAGAGCGTCTGCGCTACGAGCTCTTCGACACGCTCTTTTCGATGGGCGTGGGCTGGGCAATCAACTCAGCCATGGTCATCCTGGCCGCAACGACCTTCTTTGCGCATGGCATGGTCGTAGACGACCTCGCCGTCGCAGCGGCCACGCTCTCCCCCATCTTGGGCCCGGCGAGCTCGACCATCTTTGCGGTAGCGCTGCTGTTCGCGGGACTATCGAGCAGCGTGACAGCGGGCATGGCGGCGGGAACCGTCACTGCGGGCATGTTCGACGAGGAATACGATATCCACGACCGACATTCCTCGATCGGGGTGGCAGCCTGTTTCGTCGGCGCAGTGACGGCGTGCCTGGTCGTCCCAAATCCTTTTGAAGGTCTCATCTGGAGTCAGGCACTGCTGTCGCTTCAGCTACCGATTACGGTCTTTGTGCTCATACGGCTCACCAGTTCACCCCGCGTCATGGGCAAATACGCCAACTCGCGCCCACTCAACGCGCTGCTTGTAGGGATTGGCGCCATCGTGACGATTCTCGATGTCGTGTTGTTGACAGGGATGTAATGGGACGGGGCACCTACCCAGACAAACGTCTCGATCTGTAACAGGAAGACCCGTTTTGAGCCGTTAAACGTTACAGATTGAGACAAAAGGTCGGCCGGACTCACAACAGACAAGATCGGCCAACAGCAACAGTGATCCCTTGGGGGCGGAGGAAAAGGGCCCCGGCCGAGAATTCGACCGGGGCCCTTGGACAGAGCTATGTGTTGCTACAAGCCGTGTGCCGACGAGCTACTCCTCGACGAGCTCAAACTGATCGGGACCGACGCCGCACACCGGGCACACGTAGTCCTCGGGCAGCTCGGGCGTATCGACCTCAACCTCGTAGCCACAAACGATGCACACGAACTTATACGTCTTCTTCTCCTCAGCCATGATGTTCTCCTCTCGAACGCGACTGGTGATGTACTTCATCTATTAGTATAGATTCTCAATAATATAATGCAAGTATTTTTAAAACATTTCTAGCCTTGATACGAGGACGCCTTCGGAGGCGTCTTGCCCTTCAGGACCTTATGGTAGTAATCGTAGGTGAGCGGCGTGTCGTCGCTCAGGCGCTCGGCATCCTCGACCTCGCCGATAAACAGTAGATGCGTGCCCACATCCACGGTATCAATCAAACGGCAGCTAAACAGGGCCGCCGCGTGCTCGGGCACATAGGGCATGCCCAGAGCCGTCTCGCGGGTCTCGTACTTGGCAAACTTGTCGTAATCGCTGCTGGTGCGGAACCCAAAGTTACCGATGTAGAGCATGTCGGCGGTCTGATCGATCACGGTCAGCGCGAACGCTTTGGCCGATGCGATAACGCCCGAGGTGACGTTTTCCTTGTTCACGGCAACCGAAATGCGCGGCGGCATGGACGTCACCTGCACCGCCGTGTTGATGACGCAGCCGGCGCGCAGCCCGTCTGCCGCGGCGCTCACCACGTACAGGCCGCTCGGCATGGTAAAGAACGCAGTTTTGTCCATAACGATCACTCCCCTAGCTCGGGTTGGAACCTCATGGATGTATGTACCCACAAAATGACAGCGCCCATAACGGACGCCGCCTTTGAAACATATGTGTCAGAACAGTAAGAAAGATGAGACACCCGCAGTTGCGGTGAAATAGGGACTGAATAGCCCCTCAAACAGGCAAAACAGTCCGTATTCCACCGCAACTATGAAGGACGGTCAGCGGTTGCGTTCCTTGAGGGCGCGGTCGATCTCGCGTTGGACATCACGCTTGGCCATGTCCTCGCGCTTGTCGTAGAGCTTCTTGCCGCGACCCAGGCCCAGCAGCAGTTTTACGCGACCGTCGGTATTAAAGTAGAGCTCCAACGGAACCAGCGCATAACCACGGTTGCGAAGTTTGCCGTCAAGAAAGTCGATCTCCTTGCGGTGCAGTAGCAGACGGCGCCGACGGTCGGGATCGCGATTCCACACGCCACCATGGCTATAAGGGTGGATATGCAGGCCGACGAGCCAGCACTCCCCGCCACGAATCAGTGCAAAGGTATCGGTAATCTGGCACGCGCGCTCGCGAATCGACTTGACCTCGGTACCGCTCAGCTCAATACCGCACTCAAACGTCTCATCGATAAAGTACTCGTGATGTGCCGAGCGATTCTTGGAAATGAGCTTGCGCTCGCGCTTACTGGGCATCGCCGGCCTCCTTGGCGCCATCGGCGTTTGAGCCCGCAGCCTCGCGCTTTGCCCTGCGCTCGGCATTAAGCTCGGCATCGCTCTCGCGCACCAGCTTGATAATCGCCGCGCATGCCTCCTCGCCCACCAGGTCGCGGGCACGGACCGTCAGACGCGTAGCCTCCTGCTTGTCGCCGTCGCTTGCAGCATCGGTCGCGCACATGATCAGGCAGATGGCGATCTCGGCCGAAGGCGAGGTCGGCACGCCCTGCAGGGCGAGCTCACCCATCACATGGTCGTCACTCTCGTCCGCGGCATCCGGATAGGTGGTATGGATCTTGTTGAGCAGGCGCGTCGTATGCGCATCATTGGGCGCCAGGCGCAGCGCCAGACGCGCGCAGCCCACAGCAGCCGAAATGTTCTCGGTCTCGGGCTCCAAGAAGTACTGACCCAAGTTGGTGTAGGCGCGTGCGGCGCACTTACCGTCGCTCGCGCGCTCCAGCACCGAGAACGAGAGCGATGCCCACTCCTGCTTGTCCTCGAGCGCGCGGAACAGCTCGGCCAAGTCCAAGCGATAGTTGCAGTTCATGGGATCCCAACGCACGGCCTGCATCAGGGCATTCCGAGCACTCACATAATCCTGCTGGCGAATGTAGGCAAACGCCATGTCGGAGTACAGGCGGTCAAAGGGAACCTCGACCTGCACCAGCTCGCGCGGATCCTTCTCCACGCGGCGATAGGCCAGGCGCTCAAACTTGCTGTCGAAGCTAAAGTACTGGCGCTTCTCCTCCGTCTTGCACTCAGCGTCGATATACTCCTCGGCGAGCTCCACCAGACGCTCAAGCAGCGGCGTCGCCGTAGCCAGGTCGCCCTGCGCCAGATAGTTCTCGGCATACGTGATGTCTTCCAAGCTGATAGGCAGGTCCATGACAACTCCTCGGTCCGGGCGGCAGACTCAACGCGCGCCTTAAATATCGGTCAATACACAAAACCCGGGTCTCTTACGAGGCCCGGGCGTTCAATTTTGGTAGCCCGTACCAGATTCGAACTGGTGATCTCCGCCTTGAGAGGGCGGCGTCCTAAACCGCTAGACGAACGGGCCATATGTAGCAAATGCAATGGCTGGGATGGAGGGAGTCGAACCCCCATTGACGGAACCAGAATCCGCTGTCCTGCCATTAGACGACATCCCAATGACTGCATCGCTGCGCTCGGCTGTGCCTTTGCGCAAGAAAGAAATATACGGGAAGTCCGGCCGTGACGCAAGCCCCAATTTTGACTTTTTTGAAATTCAGTCAAATACGGCCAACACGTGAAGGACCTGTGAAGTCGACCGCTGCACACGAAGGGCAAAACGCCGCGAGCGGTAGCCGTCAACCGTTGGCAGATTCTACCGCGAAAACGATAGCACCAGGCAACACAATCGAAGTATCAATGATCACGTAGATATCGAGGCACCATGGACGAAGAGCTTGATTACCTATGGGAGACCCTGGGCCTCGAGATCACTGCTGACCTTTGGCCCGAACGGGACAAAATCCATCCCACACTGCGCCCCGCCATCACGGTGATGCAGGCAAAATACCGCCGTGCATCCTTTTTGATCATGCGGGTGTCATGGCACGCGGGTCTCCCCGACCTTAAGCGAATCCAGGCAAGCCTCGTCGAGCTGTCCGGTATGCCGACCGTCATATCCGAGGCGCACCTGGAGCAGCGCCAGCGCGAGCGACTGCAACAGCAGCGGATTCCCTTTATCTGCCCCGGCGTTCAGGCATATCTGCCCTTTATGGACGAGGAGTACTGGAGCGGCAAGCCCAACAAGCACGTAAAGGTCTACGATCCGCACGAATGGGCACAGCTCGAGGATTGAGCCGAGCGAGCCCGCCGATGGAAAACACATCCCACCCCGATCACTCAAAACGGGTCGCACTTTCCGGAGCCGCTACAGCAACGCCTCGGCCCAAGCCGCTTCCCTAAAGCCAGGAATCGCAAAGTCGTCGCCCACCAGCAGCGGACGCTTGACCAGCATGCCGTCGGTCGCCAGCAGCTCGTAGCACTCCCGATCCGTCATGCCCGCATCCAGACGCGCCTTCAGGCCCAGCTCTCGATATTTCATGCCCGACGAATTAAAGAAGCGCCGCACCGGCAGCCCCGAACGAGCAATCCAGGTCGCAAGCTCATCAGCCGCGGGATTGTCCAAAACGATATCGCGGTCGATATACTCTACCCCATGCTCGTCCAGCCATGCCTTGGCCTTCTTACAGGTCGAGCACTTGGGATATTCAACAAACAGTACGGTCATGGGAATCCTCCGAATATAGATCGGCCAACGCAGACACACGCCACACGAGGCGCCTTCGCATGATGGGCCAATTGTAGCCCACGGGTCACACGCTAAACGAACCGTACCCCGAATCCGCGTTTGATGAACGGCAGCAGCTCCATTGCCTCGGGCGTGATATGGCCCGCAACGTTCATGCGCTCGTCACCGGGAAGATCGACCCGCGCAATCTCAAGCTCGCCTTCGTAGCGCCCATATCCGCTATTACTCACAGCGATCGACCCCGCCTTTCGAAACAGGCCGGCACCGGCATCCATCGGCACGGAATCCGGCTTAAGCGTCGTACGCGACTCCTGAGACCTAAAGATGAGGGTGCTCGAATCGGGTCGGTCGTGATGAATCTGCCCACGCACATAGGCATAACCGGGCTCAAGCTCGCATTGCAGATCCACGTATCCGGCGGAAACTTGAGCAAACTGCGTCCAGCCCGCATCGGAAAGATCGGGGTCACCGACCAACACAATGTCGCAATCGGCGCCATGTGCAAGCTCAAGCATATTGAGGGCAACCTTTGACGCACGACCGCGCTGCGCCTCGACCGTCGGCAGTCCCTCGAATACCGGCCCGCGAACGTTAGCATCACCCGGCACAAAAGCCATGATTTCGAATCCAAGCGCCGCAAGACGAAGATTCACCCGAGCAATGTCCTCCAGAGCTAAACCGGTATAAGGCTTGGGGTAAAAATTGTGGCAGGCGGCAAAACGAGTCACATCGGCACCGGCCTCACGCCACGATGCGATTCCATCAGAACTCACCGTCGATGCATTGACCACAATGCGAAATACACCGGACAGCTCCGCGACCCGCTGGGCGCTAAAGCCATAGTCCAAACGAAGGTATTCCAACCCCAGATCGCGCAGGTCCTCGATGCGCTCAAGCCCGAGCAAATCGCACGTGCGCGGCCCCACATCGGCGATGAGCGCAATGCCGCGGGCGGAAAGCAGCGACAGCACATGACGGACCTTATCGGCATACGCCGCTCCCCCATCCTCGGGAATATGCAGTGAGGTAAACGCATAGCGCGCACCCGTCGCGGCACCGTGCTCAATCGTCCGCTCAATATCCTGCAGAGGGCTGGAAAGATAAATCGAAATACCCGTTTTCACGTTTCAACGCTCCTTTAAAAAAGGCCGGCGGAGCAGTTAGCCCCGCCGGCACAACCATAGCATCAAGAAATCTGTCGCGCGCCGCGAGCCCTGAGCAACACGGCTCGCGATATCAAACTATTCGCCAAAGAACTCGTTGATCTTCTGCTCGTCGACGCCAAAGAACCACGTCAGGACAAAGCCAGCGGCATAGGCAAGCAGCATAGCGGCAACGTAGCCGAGCTGCTGGCCAGGAACGACGATCAGCAGGCCAAACAGACCGGAAACGCCCTGAGAAACCGTGCCGATGTGAAGCAGCGCCGCGAGCGCGCCGCCAAATCCGGCACCCAGGCAGGCCGTCACAAACGGACGAACGAGCGGCAGCGTAACAGCATACATCAGAGGCTCGCCCACACCCAGGATTCCAACGGGAATGGACTCTGCGACGTACTTCTTGAGCTTGGCGTTCTTGGTCTTAAAGTACAGCGCCAAGCCGGCACCGACCTGGCCGCCGCCAGCCATCATAAGGATGGGAAGCAGGTAATTGATACCCTTGGTAGCGCCGTCGGGATCGTTGAGCATAGCGTGGATCGGCGTGAGCGCCTGATGCAGGCCGACGGAAACCAGCGGCAAGAAGCCTGCCGACAGGATATAGCCGCCCAGGACGCCCAGCTTCTCGAAGATAAAGGTCAAAACGCTAAAGATGGCAGTCGTCAGCCATGCGCCAACCGGCTGGATGACGAGCATCAGAGCAAAGGCGCCGATGATGAGCACCAGCAGCGGGGACAAGAACGTGTCGAGTGCGTTGGGCATAACCTTGCGAATCTGACGCTCCATCCAGGCAAAAAATGCGCCAGCGATAAGAGCCGCGATCATGCCGCCCGCTGCAGGGTTGTACTGCGCACTGGTGAGCGGCAGCAGAATGGCAGTGGCAGGATCGGCCGCGCCAGGCGCAAGCAGGGGCATGGCGCTGTTGGCGATACACATCATGCCGGCGATGCCGCCCAGCGCAGCGGAGCCACCAAACTCACGTGCCGCGTTATAGCCCACCAAGATGGGCAGATAGGCAAACAGGGCCCAGCCCATGGAACGAATGCCCTGGTACCACCACTCGCCTGCAAGCGCGCCTGCCGTCGAGACGTTAATGACGTTGCAGATACCGTTGATGAGGCCAGCCGCAATGATGCCGGGAAGCAGGGCGACGAAGACATTGGAAATCTTCTTGAGGAAGGCCTGAACCGGCTTGGACTCGTACTTGGCCTTCTGCGCGGCCTTGTTTGTGGCCGCAGCGTCAACCACGCTCTCGTCAGCAACGCCTTTCGCAAGGCCGGTGAGCTTGGAGAACTCCTCGAGCACCTTATTCACCTTGCCCGGACCCAGCACGATCTGCATCGTGTCGTCCGCGACCAGGCCCATCACGCCGTCGAGTGCCTTAATGCCCTCCGTGTCGACGTTGCCCGCGTCTTTGACGGTCACGCGCAGGCGCGTCATGCACGCCGCGTTTGCGAGCACGTTGTCTTTACCGCCCAAAAGGTCCAGCAGCTTTTGAGCCAGCTCTTTGTTCGTCATAACTCCTCCTTGTATTGGGTATCTCGTCTGGATGTCATATCAGCTCACGCCGCACACCTATTGGGCATCGGCATTGCTCTTCTCATGGCCACTCACCGCAGCACGGACATGGCCTCGCGCTCGATCAAGAGCTACCGCAGCCTGCTCGGCATCGCAGTCCAGCAGTACCGAGACAATAGCGGTTTTTACGTGGCCGCCGGCATCTGCAAGCGCCTGAATAGCGCGCTCGCGCGTGCAGCCGGTCGCCTCCATCACGATGTTCTGGCCGCGCACCACCAACTTCTCGTTCGTCTGCTGCACATCGACCATCAGGTTTTGGTATACCTTGCCGATCTTGACCATGGCACCGGTCGAAATCATGTTGAGAATGAGCTTTTGAACCGTTCCCGCCTTGAGCCTCGTTGAGCCGGTCAGCACCTCGGGACCGGGCACGGGTTCAATGGCAAGATCTGCGCTCTCCCCGATCTTCGACCCTTGGTTGCAGGCAATTGCAATGGTCTTGCACCCAGTTGCCTTGGCGTACATAAGGCCGCCCACCACATAGGGTGTACGACCGCTTGCCGCCAGGCCAACGACAAGATCCTTGTCCGAGAGTCCACGCTCCCGCAGGTCGCTCGCGCCAAGCTCCTCGCTGTCTTCGGCACCTTCGACAGCCTTGATAAACGCCGTCTCGCCTCCGGCAATGAGCCCGACAATCAGATCGGGTGACACGCCAAACGTGGGCGGACACTCCGAAGCGTCGAGTACGCCCAGACGACCGCTGGTGCCTGCGCCCATGTAAAAGACGCGCCCGCCGCGCTCGAGTGCCTCAGCAGCCCAGTCGATTGCTGTGGCAACCTGGGGCAGCACTTTTGTGACCGACTGGACGGCACGAAGATCCTCATCGTTCATCGTCGTGACGATCTGCAGCGATGTCATCGTATCGAGGTCCATTGACCTTTGATTACGCTGTTCGGTCGTGAATTTTGTTAAATCGAGCATTTCTTTCACCTCATCTTTCCTGTTTCTCGATGTAGTTTTGCTTAATGACATGCGTCGCCCGTTCGTAGTCGCTGGCAACGTAAGCAGCGTACAGGGCATCGACAACCATAAGCTGGGCCATACGCGAAGCCATGGCACCGCTGCGGACCAAGGGTTCACTCGCAGCGACGCCGAGCACGGCATCGGCCATGGTGGCAAGCTTGGATGATCCATCTACTTTGGTCACGGCCACAACGGGACAGTTGTGACGTTGAGCCTCGGCGGTGCAGTCCAGCACCTCTTGCGTCAAGCCCGAGTAGCTAAAGGCGATTGCCATATCGCCCTCATGCATGTTCTTGGCACACAAGAGCTGATCATGCCAGTCGTCGTACAGATGGCACTCTTTGTCGACACGCATGAGCTTTTGCGCCAGATCGTGCGCGACCAAACGAGAGGCACCGATACCGAACAGATTGACCGCGCGTGCCCGCTTAAGATGGGCCGCGCATCGCTCCAAGACGGTGTAATCGAGCGTTCGCGCCGTCGCCTCGATTGTGCGCACGTTGCTTTTCATCACCTTCCCCACAATGCGTTCGACGCTGTCATCCATGGAGATGTCCTCGAGGGCAACGTCTTTCTTGTCACCCAAGATCGCCAGCTCGGCAATCAGTTCGCGCTGGAACTCCTTGTAGCCCGCAAAACCCAAGCGCTTGCAAAAGCGCAAAATGCTCGAGGGCGAGGAGAATGTGGCATCGGCAAGACCGCGGACGGACAGCCCAACCACCTCGTGCGGATGAGCGCTTACATATGCGATGACATTGCGTTCCGCCGGGCTCGCGCTGAGCTCACGCTCGCGAAGCCGTAAAAGCAATCCGTTTGCCATCTCAAACACCTCCGTTGAAAAGAATTAAAGACCAACGAACGATTCGTACCGGATACAAACAGCTTTTACGGTACATTGTGCCGAATCGTGGCGCACAAAGGGCGAACGTTCTACCGCTCGCCCCTCAAATCCGACCGCTCGGAAATACACGCGACACAAAATAATTCAACAAGGTCGCATTATCGGAAACGGTTTTGTTACCGGCTAGCGCCTCGCATGGGCGCCGATCGGCCGAGTCGCATGGCGCACCAACGTCGCTGCCAGCAATACCAACAGCATGGCGGTGATATAGCCCGCAGCATCGAATCCTAAATCGATAACGTCGAAATGCCTGCCGGGAACAAAGATCTTATGTACCTGATCGCCAACGGAGCAGGCGGCGCAAAAGAGCAATACGGGCACGCAACGGGAGCATACGCTCCACGGACGCCTGGAAAAGCAAACCACGACCACCGAGGCGAACAATCCGACGAAGAAAAACTCTACGGTATGGGCAACGCGACGGACGTTCGCGCCCACCCACATGCGAATGGAAGCAAGTCGGCCAGACCGGACATTCGAGGCAGCCGAATCGGTGCCCCCGGTCATTCCGTTCTCCGTCTGGGCTTCACCCGTGGCATCGGCAGCCTGAACGCCCGTAGCCTGACCCTCCACCACACGCGCGGTGGACTCGCTCAGCAACGACGTCTCCACCGCATTTTGCTCCGTCAGCACCCAGATGCCCGCCAGCGTTACAGCGAACAGAACGATCGCGGTCCATCCGATTATTTGTTTTACGCGCGCCAAGGGCCAACCTCCTTTTTTTGAATATCAGCGAGTGTAGCCCCAAATGACATCGTCACCGTATCAAAATTTGAATCGCAACAGGAAGCGACAAAGCGACTCAAACCCCTACCCCGCCTCGCGCATCCAGCGATCGAACGTCCCCACGCACACGCCCAGGCACTTTGCTGCCTGGCTGCGGGTAATATCGCCTGCCTCATAGCTATCGCGCACCAACTCAAACTGAGGAGGGCACGGCTTGCGAGGTCGACCGAAACGGACCCCTCGCGCCCGCGCCGCCGCAATTCCCTCCGCCTGGCGCCGATGGATATTCTCGCGCTCCACCTGCGCCACGTAGCTCAGCAGTTGCAGCACAATATCGGCAATCAGGGTGTTGGTCACATCCGGCGCGCCGCTGGCCCTGACGCGCGTGTCAAGCAATGGCATGTCCAACACCACAATGGCAACCCCGAGCTCCTTGGTAATGCGCCGCCATTCTTCAAGAATCTCGGAGTAATTACGACCAAGTCGGTCGATAGAAAGAACCACCAGCACGTCCCCGTCTCCCAGGACGTGCAGCAGCTCGCGATAACGCGGTCGATCGAAGTCCTTGCCGCTCGCATGGTCGGCATAAATATTCGCCGAGCCCACGCCATAGGCGCCCAGCGCATCCAGCTGCCGATTAAGGTTCTGATCGCGCGAACTCACCCGCGCATAACCGTACACCGTCGCCATCTCATCCCCGCTTTCTTGTATACCTGCCAAAAAGGGACAGGTTTATTTTGGTAGGTTTTACCTCTCAAATAGCAGGTAAGCGGGCGGCCGAGCAGACGGCAAGGTAGCCACGATTCAAATGCGGAGGGCGGTCCCGAAAGACCGCCCTCCGCTCTCCCGCCACGAGTCGGGATTTGGCTAATGGATAAGCTTAAAGTCCAAGTGCCCACGCGTGGTATTGACGCGCGAGACCTCGATAATCACGCGCTGGCCCAGTTCATAGTGAGTCCCCGTGTCGGCGCCCGTCAGCGTAAGCGCGTCCTCGTCGAACTCGAACCACTCGTTGCCCAGGCTCTTGATCGAAACCAAGCCTTCGACCTGCGTTAAATCCAAGCGCACAAAGAGGCCCATGCTGCTAACCCAAGAGACGGTTCCGGCATAGCGCTCGCCCAGACGGTCCTCATAGTACTGGGCAATCTTGATCTTTTGCGTCGCATGGCTGGCGGCATCTGCCGCGCGCTCGGCATCGCTGCATGCGCGGCAGATCTGCGGCAGAATGCGCGGCAGCGACTCGCGCCCCTTGCCGATCAGCCGCGGCGTACGGACCAAGGCGTCCTTGCCGCCGAGCTGCTCATAGGCCAACTGCAGTTTGAGCACGCGGTGCACCACCAGATCGGGATAGCGACGGATGGGACTCGTAAAGTGACAGTAGCACGGCGCGGCGAGCGCAAAGTGGCCCTCGTTGCGCGGCTTGTACAGCGCACGCTGCATGCTGCGCAGAAGCAGTGTATTGACGAGCGGTGCGTTTGCCGTACCGGCAGCAGCATCAACTGCAGCCTGCAGCTCATCGGGACTTCCCAGGGCAATACCGGCCGCGCGGCGATCATCGATGATGCCCAGCTGCGCCAACGCCACGGCGGCACCGTGCAGGCTATCGGGACTGGGATCATCGTGCACGCGATAGCAAGCCTCAATGTCGCGGTCGGCCAGCCACTCGGCCACGCACTCGTTGGCGAGCAGCATGGCCTCCTCGATTAGCGACGTGGCGCACGAGCGCTCGCGGGCCACGATCTGCACGGGCACACCGTCCTCGTCCAAGAGCGCGCGGATCTCGGCCGTATCAAAGTCGACCGAACCGCGCGCGCGACGAATGCGGCGGCGGAGCTCCGCAAGCTCGTTGGCGGCAACCAAAAAATCACCCAGGTCGACGTTATAGCCGCGGGCTGCTTCTTCGCATGCAAGCCCACGCTCAAGCGCCTCCTCGCGCGAGGCCTCGGCAGCCGCAACATCCTCGGCGGCACCCTCCAGCACCCCATACTCCACCGCGCCGGCACGCACCAGCAGCGCCTCGGCGCCGTCATAGTCCATACGCACACGCGAGCGAATCACGCTGGGGTACGGATCGTAATGCCGCACGCGACCCTGCGCATCGAGCTCGATATCGACGGTAAACGCAAGACGGTCCTCGTCAGGGCGAAGCGAGCACAGGTCACAGGACAGGCGTTCGGGCAGCATGGGAAGCACGCGATCGGCCAGATACACCGATGTCGTACGATGGCGAGCCTCAAGATCGATATGCCCGTCCCAAGCCACATAGTGTGAAACGTCGGCGATATGCACGCCCAGCTTGTAGCCACCCTCGGGCGTGCGCTCCAGCGAAATGGCATCGTCAAAGTCGCGCGCGTCGACCGGGTCGATCGTGATGACAAAGCGGTCACGCAGATCGCGGCGGAGCGGGTCCTTAAGCGCCGCAGACACATCGAGCGAAAGCCCCTCGGCCTCGTCCAGCGCGGCCTCGGGATAGCTATCGGTATAGCCGTAACGCGCCATCACATATTGAACGCCCAAATCGGGCGCGTCATCTCCGCCAATGCGGCGTTCGATCGTCACGGTGCCCGATTCCAGGCGCGTCGGGTAGGTCAAAATGCGCGCGACAACGGCATCACCCGGGTGGACGCCTAGACGATCCGCCGAGGTATCCTCGGGCAGAATGAAGAAGTCGGCCTTCAGGCGCGAATCGAGCGGCTCGATCACACCGAGCGGACCAGCGGTCTGGTACGTACCCACCACGCTTATGGCTGCGCGCTCAACCACACCTTCGATCACGGCGCGCCGCTCACCGTGCGGGCTGTTCTTTATGCTCACGGCAACGGTATCGCCATCCATGATCTCGCGCTTACCGCGGCCCATGACCTTGTAGTCGCCGTTTTCGGTTACAACGTAGGCGCTATGCTCATGGAGCTGCACGCGCCCGGTCAGGCTCGGACGGCGTTCGCTGCGCACCGGCCCGCGCTTATTGCGAGCTCCACGCTTATGCTTGTTATTGCGCCCCATGGCGCCTCCTTGCTATCAATTGCCGTTTACATCCCAAGAGTCTACCCAAATGATTCGCTTTCCTGCCGTCCCCTAGGGATCAAAAAACGGGCCGCCCCATAAGAGACGACCCGTTGGAAGGGGTGAATTCCAGGCATGCCTACACGCGCAGGTAGCGACGCATGGCGATGGCAGAACCAAAGAGACCGATAACCACACCGACCAGGATCAGCGCAGCATAGGTCACCAGGTAGTACTGCATCGGCAGGGCAAACGACATCCAGCCGATGCTCTCCTGCAGACGCGGAATCATCAGATTGCGCAGCAGCTCCAGAACGCCGATGGAAAGCAGCGAGCCCAAAATGGCCTGCAGTACGCCCTCGGTGATAAACGGGCCGCGAATGAAGCCGTTGCTGGCGCCGACCAGACGCATAATCGCAATCTCACGACGACGCGCCGTGATGGATAGGCGAATCGTGTTGTTGATGAAGATGAATGCGATAAAGGTCAGAAGGCCAACGAGCACCACGGCGGCGATGCGGATGTAGTTGGTCACCTGGAACAGGCGGCTCACTTCCTCTTGGCCGTACAGCACGCTCGCGTTGACGTCGCCGTCATCCGCGATCTTCTGGAAGTCGGCGTTCTTCTTGAGCTTCTCTGCCGTGCTTTCGACCTTGGACGGATCGTCCATCTCAATTGCAAACGAAGCCGGCAGCGGGTTCTGGCCATCGAGCGCGCTCATGGTGGCGTCGGCGTTGCCCGACATCTTGCTCGTATACTCGGCCAGCGCGTCGTCCTTGTCCTTATAGGTCACGGACTTGACGTTATTCCACGTCTTAAGCTCGGCCTCAAAAGCCTGAACATCGGCCTGATCGGCGTCATCGCTAATGAACGCGTTGATGACAACCTGATCCTCGACGGTGCCGATCACGGAGTTCAGCATCGCGGAGCCCATGATGAACAGGCCGATGATAAACAGCGAAAGGAAGATCGTGATGACGGCGCCGAGCGAGGTAGTCCAGTTACGGAAGAAGTGGCTGATTGCCTCTTTGAAGGAGTAGCCCACGTTAGTTGGTGCCATAGTTGCCGTAACCTCCCCTCTCCTGGTCGCGGATAACGTGGCCGCCCTCGAGGGCGATCACGCGACGGTGCATGCTATCGACCATCTCGCGGTCGTGCGTGGCGACGATCACGGTGGTGCCGGTGCGGTTAATGCGCTCGAGCAGCTTCATGATGCCCAGCGAGATCGCCGGGTCGAGGTTACCCGTGGGCTCGTCGCAGATCAGCAGCGGCGGACGGTTGACCATAGCGCGGGCGACAGCAACGCGCTGCTGCTCGCCACCGGAAAGCTGGTCGGGCAGCGAGTCCATCTGATCGGCTAGACCGACCAGACGCAGTACCTCGGGCACCTGGCTGCGAATGACGCCCTTGGGCTTGCCGATGCACTGCAGAGCAAACGCCACGTTTTCGTAGGCGGTTTTTTGCGGCAGGAGCTTAAAGTCCTGGAACACGGCGCCAATCTGGCGGCGCAGGAACGGAACCTTGCGGTTCTTGATCTTCATGAGGTCCTGACCGGCAACCAGGATGCGGCCGCTCGTCGGCTTGACGTCACGGTTGAGCGTCGACAGCAGCGTGGTCTTACCCGAGCCGGAGTGACCGACCAGAAAGACGAACTCGCCCGGATAGATCTCGATGTTGATGTCGTCGAGTGCAGGCTTGTTGGGCTGTGCCGGATAGATCTTGGTGACATGCTCCATAAGGATGACGGGCTCGACACCGGCCTGCTTGGCCATCTTCTTGCGGCTGGCCTGCGGATCGATGGGCGCAAACACCGACGTAAAATCGGGGTTGTTGAGCGCGTTATCGAGGCTTGCGACCTCGGCTGCCTGATCGCTCTCGACCACCGGGGCAGCAGGCTGCGTGGGATCGGGAATAGCGGCAAAGAGGCCAGACTGCGCAGGCTGAGGAGCCGGTGTCGCAGGAGCCATGGGATCGGGAATGCCGGCCATGCTAGGCTGCGGCGCGGCGGCGCCAGCCTGAGGCTGCTCCACGCGAGCGGTCACAGCCTGAACGGGCTCAAAACCCGCCGTGCCGGAAAGCGCAACATCGCTGATGGGATTGTAGGCAAAGGGATCGGATGCCGGCTGTGCCTGATCTGCCGGCTGAGCGGGGGCCTGAGCAACAGGCTGGCCCTCTGAATCCGGAGTGGCGAAACGACTGCCCTGGACGCCTGTCTGCGTCTTGGGGGCATCATCGCCCGCACCGGAGGTACGGAAGTGGTTACCCACTGGTGCTCCTTATCGTCGTGCGTTTAAACTACATGAGCGCTTTATATTTTAGCAGCATTAGCTTTACTGCACATAAGAAGCATGGCGGGGTTTGGTCTCACCGGCCGCGCGCAGGGTTGCCTCCCAAATCGTCCTCGGACATGTCGGAGCCCCCGCTGCGCACTACGTGCGGCGGGGGCTCCTCCGTCCTGCGGAAAGATTTGGGAGGCAACCCTGCGCGCGGCCTGCGGCTACTAAGGAGTCGCCGCGTTTTTCTTGGGGTGCTGCATATACAAAGTTGGGAGGGCTGAGTTGCACTTTGCTGATATGAGCCCGCTTCCCGGAGGAAGCCCTTACTTGGTGCGGGCCTGATTTGTTTGTTGCCGAAAAAACAGGGGCGCCCTCTTTGGGGACGCCCCTGTTCTGGCTTGTTTGCGGTTGTCGAAGCGATGCTTTGCCTCGTCTTGCCTTATGCCAAGAACTCCTTGGTGGTCGCCACGATGCTGGCGGCGTCCAGGCCATACTTGTGCAAGAGCTCGGCACCCGGGCCAGACTCACCGAAGGTGTCGTTGACGCCGATCTTCTTGAGCGGCGTCGGGCACTGCTCGCATAGGACGTCGGCAACGGCGCTGCCCAGGCCACCGATCACAGAGTGCTCCTCGACGGTCACGACGTGGCCGGTCTTGGTGGCGCTCTTGACGATCAGGTCGGCATCGATGGGCTTGATGGTGTGCATGTTGATGACCTCGGCGTCGATGCCCTCGGCAGCGAGCTGCTCGGCGGCCTCGAGAGCCTCGCCGACCATCAGGCCGCAGGCGATGATGGTCACATCGGAGCCCTCGCGCATGACAATGCCCTTACCCAACTCGAACTTGTAGGTCTCGGGGTCGTTGATAACCGGCGAGGCCAAACGGGCGAAGCGCATGTACACGGGGCCGTCGCACTCGTAGGCGGCGCGCGTCACGGCACGGGCCTCGATGTCGTCGGCGGGAACGATCACGGTCATGCCGGGGATGACACGCATCAGGGCGATATCCTCGCAGCACTGGTGCGTGGCGCCATCCTCGCCCACCGAGATACCGGCGTGCGTGGCACCGATCTTAACGTTAAGGTGCGGATAGCCGATGGAGTTGCGGACCTGCTCAAAGGCGCGGCCGGCGGCAAACATGGCAAAGCTGCTCGCGAAGGCGACACGGCCGGTGGTTGCGATACCGGCGGCAACACCCATCAGGTTGCTCTCGGCGATGCCCACATCGAAGAAGCGGTCGGGGCGGGCGGCCTTAAACTTGCCGGTCTGCGTGGCGGCGGCCAGGTCGGCGTCGAGGACCACAAAGTCATCGTGCTCGTTGGCGAGCTCGACGAGGGCCTCGCCGTAGCTTACGCGCGTGGCGATTTTCTTGACGTCTGCCATCCTAGAGCTCCTCTCCGGCGGCCGTGAGCTCTGCCATGGCCTGCTCAAACTGTTCATCGTTGGGGGCCTTACCGTGCCAACCCACCTGGTTCTCCATAAAGGAGACGCCCTTGCCCTTCGTGGTCTCGGCGATAATGGCGGTCGGCTGACCCTTGGTGGCGCGGGCCTCGGCAAAGGCAGCGCGGATCTGGTCGAAGTCGTTGCCGTCGGCGAGCTCCACCACATGGAACTTGAAGGCGCGGAACTTGTCGGCGAGCGGCATGGGGTCGTTGACCTCCTCGACGGGGCCGTCGATCTGCAGGCCGTTATGGTCGACGATCACGCAGAGGTTGTCGAGCTGCTGGTTGCCGGCAAACATGGCGGCCTCCCAGACCTGGCCCTCCTCGCTCTCGCCGTCGCCCAGCAGGGCGTAGGTGCGATAGTCGTCGCCCCAGTGCTTGGCGGCAACGGCCATGCCCACGGCGGCGGAGATGCCCTGGCCGAGCGAGCCGGTGGACATGTCGACGCCCGGGGTGTCGTTCATGTTGGGATGGCCCTGCAGGTGGCTGCCGATGTGGCGCAGCGTCTCGAGATCCTCCTTGGGGAAGAACCCACGCTCGGCGAGCACGGCGTACAGACCAGGCGCGCAGTGACCCTTGGAAAGCACGAAGCGGTCGCGGTCGGCCTTGCGGGGGTCGGCAGGGTCGACGTTCATTTCCTCAAAGTACAGATAGGTCATGATGTCGGCAGCGCCGAGCGAACCGCCCGGATGGCCGGACTTGGCAGCGTGCACGCCGGTGACGATGCCCTTCCTTACCTCGTTGGCAACCTTTTTGAGCTCTTCGTCGCTCATTGTGCCTTCCTTTCATCCTCATTAGACAAAATGCGCACGGCACCGAAGGTAATCCCAACACAGCCGCAATGCACGTACGTCATTCATTATGCTGGAAACTGATGGCTTTACCAGAGTTTTTATCATTATTTGAACAATTTAGCAGGCAGAACCGCTGATGAAACGGTTTATCAATGTGAACGTCTTTTGGATGGAACGCGATCGACCCTACGCGCTAATGTCCTTGAATCCCTCGCCGAAGGCTTCCGTAACATCAGCGACCGTCACAATGGCGTGAGGATCGCGCTCGCGCACGATCGTCTTGAGGGTATTGAGCTCTCGACGGCTCACGATGACCATAATCACCGGCTTCTCGGCACCCGAATACATGCCAGTCGCCTTAAACTTGGTACAACCACGACCCAGGCCATACATGATATCGGCAGCGATATCAGGGAACTTGTCCGAGATGATGAGTACCATACGGCGCTTGTTGCCACCATCGACCACGGCATCGATCACGTAGCCGCTAATGACCATCGAAAGGCCTGCATATAGTGCGTTTTCGACTGAAAAGACCGGAGCCGACAGCGCGCACACGGCAACGTCGATTGCCATGACGGTCGAACCTACCGGCAGCGAGGTGTTACGCGAGATGATTTGGCCAATCGTGTCCGAGCCACCGGTGTTGGCGCCGGCGCGCAACACCATGCCGTAACCGATGCCCGTAATAATGCCGCCCCACATAGCGGGAAGCATCAGGTCCGCATCCGCCAGAGGTGCTACAAACGGGGCGAACAGATCGGTGAAGAAGCCCAGCAGCACAAAGCCCGTCGCGGTCTGCACCACGTAGAACATGCCGCCCTCGCGCATAACGACCAGCAACAGCAAGGCGTTCATCACGATCGTCTGAATACCAACGGGAAGCGATAGGCCGCGCGACGCACCGACCGCCTGGATAATGGTGGCAAGGCCCGTAACGCCACCGGCAGCAAGGCCGTTGGGAATCAAAAACAGGTCGGTCGCAATAGCGGCCAGAGCGCACCCCAACATAATCTGGGGCAGGTCGTGAAAAAAGTTCATCGAAAGAATGCGCTTGATGTCCAGACGATATGCCATGCTGCCTCCCTCAAAAAAGCGCACCCCATCGGATGCGCTTTGAACTTCTTCTTGTATTCGATTCTACCGATTCGCCGAACAAAAACCACCCCTGCGAAGTGTTTGCATCGACCCGGAGCCAACCATGTGCCTAGGCGTCCGAGCCTTCCGCATCGGCGTTGCCGGTAGCCCAGCGATGGTAGCCAATAACAAACGGGTCCAAGTCGCCATCGTCAAGAACGGCCTCGACATTGCTGGTCTCCACGCCCGAGCGTAGGTCCTTGACCATCTGGTACGGGTAGAGCACGTAGCTGCGAATCTGGTTGCCAAAACCAATCGTGGTCTTGGGTCCGCGGATCTCATCGAGCGCCTCGGCGCGCTTCTCGAGCTCAATCTCGTACAGACGAGCCTTGAGGATCTGCATGCACGCGGCCTTGTTCTGGATCTGGCTGCGCTCGTTTTGGCAGGTAACCACAATGCCGCTGGGGAAATGCGTCACGCGCACGGCGGAGTCGGTGGTGTTGACGCCCTGACCGCCCGGGCCGCTCGCGTGGTACACGTCCACGCGGATGTCATCGGGACTGATCTCGATGTCGATATCATCGGGTAGCACGGGGATGACCTCGACGCCGGCAAACGTGGTCTGGCGGCGCTTCTTGTCGTCGGTGGGGCTAATGCGAACCAAGCGGTGGACACCGGCCTCGGCGCGCAGCATGCCAAATGCGTCCTTGCCCTCGACGGTAAAGGTCGCGCGGTCGATGCCGATGACCTCGGCCGCGGGACAGTCATTGATGGTGACCTTCCAGCCGCGACGCTGGCAGTACTTCATGTACATCTTAAAGAGCATGAAGGTCCAGTCCTGGGCCTCCAGACCACCCTGTCCGGGTTTGATGGTCACAATGGCATCGCCGTGATCGAACTCACCGGTAAACCAGCTCGAAAGCTCAAGCTCATCGATGGCACGGGCCAGGCGCTCAGCCGTGGCTGCAGCCTCCTCGCGAAGGGCGGCGGCGTCGGGGTCATCCCCCATCTCCTCGGCAAGCTCCAGCGCGGCGCGGGCATCGGAAAGCTCGCCGCGCGCGGTGTCCACGGCAGCGATATCTTCCTTGGTGCGCGCAATCTCCTCCATGGTGGCACGGGCGGCGTCGGCGTCATCCCAAAAGCCAGGGGCAACACTTTTGGCCTCGAGCTCGATCACGCGGGTACGCTTCTCGTCCAAGTGGAGATACGACTCGACCTCGCCGAGCCGGTCCGCAAACGCGTCCAGCTCGGCGGGCGTTACCTCTAAAGCCTCAGCCATTAACGATTCCTGCCGTGGCAGTACTTAAACTTCTTGCCGCTACCGCAGGGGCACGGGTCGTTGCGGCCCACGTTGACGTACGGATCGTCGCTCTCGGACTTGCGGTAGGTCGTCACCTTGCCACCGTTGTTAACGGCAGCCGGACCACCCTGGACAGCCGTGCGGGCCTGCACCTGTGCCTGCTTGCGCAGTACCGAGTCGCCGTTGTCGCCATCGACCTCGGCAGGACCGGAGAAGCGCGCACCCTCGAGCGCGGGCTCCTCCTTGTGCTCCACGGCACGCGGGGCAGCCTTGATCTCGATGCGCAGAACCGTGCGCAGGTAATCCTCGTACATGGTGTCGACGAGTATCTGGAACGCGCCGTAGGCCTCGGTCTTGTACTCGACCAGCGGGTCGCGCTGGCCAAAGCCGCGCAGGCCGATGCCGGTCTTGAGGTAGTCCATCTCCTGCAGGTAGTTCATCCAGCGGGTATCGATGACGCGCAGCATGACCTGGGTGTTGAGCTCGCGCATCAGGTCCTCGCCCAAGCGCTCGGCCTTCATGTTGTAGCACTTCTCTACGTAAGCCAGGACATCGGCAGCCAGGGCCTCATAATCCTCGTCGGGGAACTTCGGCGTATCGATGTGGCCGGTGAGCTCCACAACCCACTTGCGCAGACCCTCCAGGTCGCGCTCGCCATCGTGACTGTCCTTGGTGCAGAACTCCTGCACGCAGCGGTACACGGTGTCGTGCATGACCTCGGTGATGTGGTCGGTCAGGTCCTTGCCGTCCAGAATCTTATTGCGCTCGGCGTAGATGACCTGGCGCTGCTTGTTCATGACGTCGTCGTACTCAAGGACGCTCTTGCGCATGGAGAAGTTGATGCTCTCGACCTTGTGCTGGGCGCTCTCGACGGCCTTGGAGATGATCTTGTGCTGGATGGGCATGTCGTCGCCCATGTCGGCCGTGACCATCATCTTGGAGACGCGGTCCATCTTGTCGCCGCCAAACAGGCGCATGAGGTCGTCCTCGAGCGACAGGTAGAACTGGGTCTCGCCCGGATCGCCCTGACGGCCGGAGCGGCCGCGCAGCTGGTTGTCGATACGACGGGACTCGTGGCGCTCGGTGCCGATGACGGTCAGGCCGCCGGCGGCAAGCACGCGCTCGCGCTCGGCCTTGCAAGTCTCCTTGGCCTCGGCGTTAAACTGCTCGAGCTGTTCGGGCGTCACGTCCTCCATGGTCAGGCCCTCGTACTCCAGGCGCTCGCGCACCAGCTCGTCGGGATTGCCGCCCAGCAGGATGTCGGTACCACGACCGGCCATGTTGGTGGCGATGGTCACGGCGCCGTAGCGTCCGGCCTGTGCCACGATGTGGGCCTCGCGCTCATGGTGCTTGGCGTTGAGGACCTCGTGAGCGATGCCGCGCTTGGTAAGGGCGGCGGACAGCTTCTCGGAGCTCTCGATGGAGACGGTGCCCACCAGGACCGGCTGGCCCTTGGCATGACGCTGCTCGACATCGTCGGCGACGGCGTTGTACTTGGCCTGAATGGTGCGGTACACCAGGTCCTCGTGGTCCACGCGCTGCACGGGCTTGTTGGAGGGGATGACCTCGACGGGCAGCTTGTAGATCTCGCGGAACTCGGCATCCTCGGTAAGTGCCGTGCCGGTCATGCCGGAAAGCTTGTCATACAGACGGAAGTAGTTCTGCAGGGTGATGGTGGCCAGCGTCTGGTTCTCCTCGCGCACGAGCACGCCCTCTTTGGCCTCGATGGCCTGGTGCAGGCCCTCGGAGTAACGGCGGCCTTCCATAATGCGGCCGGTGAACTCGTCGACGATCTTGACCTCGCCGTTGGTGACCACGTACTGCTTGTCGCGGTGGAACATGTACTGGGCCTTCAGCGCCTGCTGCAGGTGGTTGACCAGCTGACCGGAGAGATCGGCATAGATATCATCGATACCCAGGCGGCGCTCGATCTTCTTAAGGCCGCGCTCGGTGGCGGCAATGGTGTGCTTGGCCTCGTCCATGACGAAGTCGCCCGTGGGCTCAACGTCCTCGGTGGCGGTGAGCATGTCGTGCGACACGTCCTCGCCGCGCTCAAGGCCACGCACGGCACGCGCGAAGTCCTTGTAGGTGCTGGCGGACTTGGTGCCAGCGCCCGAGATGATCAGCGGGGTGCGAGCCTCATCGATCAGGATGGAGTCAACCTCGTCGACGATGGCGTAGTTGTGGCCACGTTGCACGCGCTGCTCGGGACGGGTAACCATGTTGTCGCGCAGGTAATCAAAGCCGAACTCGGAGTTGGTGCCGTAGGTGACGTCGGCCTGGTAGGCCGGGCGCTTGAGCTCGAGCGGCATGTTGTTCTGGAGCAGACCGACGGTCATGCCCAGGTACTTATAGATGCGGCCCATCCACTCGGAGTCGCGCTTGGCAAGGTAATCATTGACAGTAACGACGTGCACGCCCTTGCCGGCAATAGCGTTGAGATAGCCGGCCAACGTGGAGACGAGGGTCTTACCTTCGCCGGTCTTCATCTCGGCGATGTGGCCCTCGTGCAGTGCCATGGCGCCAATAAGCTGCACGTCAAAGTGGCGCATACCCATGGTGCGCTTGGAAGCCTCACGCACGGTGGCAAAGGCCTCGGGGAGCATGTCGTCGAGCGACTCGCCGTTGGCGTAACGCTCGCGGAACTTATCGGTCTGGCCGCGGAGTTCCTCCTCGGTCATCTTCTCAAACTGGGGCTCAAGACCGTTGATCTGGTCGACGATCTTGTAGTAGCGCTTAAGGTCCTTATCGGATCCAAAGGACAGCAGCTTTGACATGAATCCCATGTGGTTTTCCTTTTTGGCCATCGCCCACGCCGTGCAGCTGCGGGCGAGTTAAACACAGATGATTGTACTTTAGCCAAACAAGGCGCGGCCTATACGGTCGACCTCGACCGCCACGTAATAACTATGACCAACCTGCCAAAAAAGGACAGGTTTATTTTGACAGGTTTTATCTGGGCAAACGCCGCCTCTCTGTCATTTGGTGCCATGGGGACAGGTTAGTTTGCACTAATTAAAAAGAAAAGGGCCGCGCACCCAAATGGATACGCGGCCCTTTAGCCACGAATGCGAGCGATTCCTCGGCGAGCTATTTACTCAGCAGCCTCGGTGGTCTCGGCCTCGGCAGCGGCCTCCTCGACGGGAGCCTCTGCGGGAGCCTCGGCGGCCTGCTTGGCAGCCTCCTCGGCAAACTTAGCAGCACGCTTGGCCTTCTCGGCAGCCTTAGCCTCAGCGGCGGCCTTGCGAGCGGCCTCGGCCTCAGCAGCCTTGGCAGCCTTGGCAGCCTTGGCCTCCTCGGCCTTCTTGAGCTGGGCGGCAGCGGCGCCACCGAACTTGTCGGCGAAGCGCTGGACGCGTCCACCGGTGTCGACGAACTTCTGCTGGCCGGTGTAGAACGGGTGGCACTCGTTGCAAAGCTCAACCTTCATCTCGGACACGGTAGCGTGCGTCTTGAAGGTGTTGCCGCAGGAGCACGTCACCGTGCACTCGACATACTGGGGATGGATACCCTGCTTCATGGTAGGACTCCTTATTGGTCAGGCGCTGGTTACCGATCAGCGCATAAGGCGTCTTGGTTTCCGACCAAGACAACAAACTCGGCTATGGTACCACGGCGCCGCGTGTCCCACAAAAGGTTCACGGTCTTTTCGGAACGACACGAATCTGACCCATCGAAACACATCTCCACCGTTCCTTCAACTGGGAAAATACCGTCCCCGGGGCCTGAGAAGGGCCCCGGGGACGTTCGACTGACTGCGGGAACGGCCTTTCCGCTCAATGTGTTCGGCTGAGATCGGAAATCAACCAAACTGAACTAGGTTCAGTTGACATGGTTAAAAACGAGGGGCGACGCTTTTGCGTCACCCCTCGTCCCGGCCGGTTGCTTTAGTTGTACACACGGTAGTTACACTTGAACTGGGTTATGTGTCCATAGTTGGAGCGGTACCAACCCGACGTATAGCTGATTGCCTCTGTGCCTAGATAGTCGTAGCCCTTGTTGTAGCGAAGCTGACGGTAGGTCGTGTCGTACTCTGCTACGTAAAACGTGTCTCCAGAGAAGGCTTTGTACCGGTCCTTAACCGTCGAAGCCATGTACGCGGGTTCGACATCGCCTTTCTCCCCGTTGAGCGCATAGACGGGTGCCGCGATTCCGCATAAAGCCGTTGCCACGAGGATGGCTTAGACAGCCATGCGCGACGCATTGGACTTCAGCTGTTCAAATAGTTTCATGTCATTCACCTCCTTCGTATGTATCGAGGTATTCCTGCTTGAGCGTCTGCGAGGACGACTTGATCTTTT
>CABUJN010000015.1:0-38598 GCA_902491935.1 uncultured Collinsella sp. | reverse complement strand
GCCCCGTCCCAAATTAGCTACCCCTTGCGTAATCACTCGCCAGGAAGAATGTTTGCGTAGAACTCAGCCCCATCATCGAGCCGCAGGATTCCGACGCGGCCGAACTCGGAGCCGGTGGCGGCAGCGCAGTCGATGTCGATGCGATCGGGCACGCCAGCGGTATCCTCGCCGCTCAGGCGCACGATCCGCCCGCGGCCCGACTCCTCATCGAGCCCCGCCAGGCCGCCGACCTCGCAATAACGCCCAAGCGACACCGTGGGCGTGTGGCCGCTCACCACGACCGGGCCCTTGCCCCCGGAAGAAAGCAGCCCCGTCGGCGCATCCCAATAGCCGTGACGAATCCACAGCAGGTCATCGGACGACTGCACGGCAAGCATCTGCTGCAGTAGTTCGCGATCGGCGTCAACCGCTCCGGCACCATCGGCACAATCAACCCCATGTTCAAGCAAAAACGCCCGCGCCGCCTCGGTCTGGATGCCGGCATGCACCAGCAGGTACGGACGCTCGTCAGTCTCGGCCACCGCGTAGAGCGGCAACGTCGCCATCCAACGCACGAGCTCCTCGTACGTCTCAAATTCCATATCGTTGAGCTGCTGACGGGTAGTCCAACCGCCGTTGATATCCCAGGTCTCGGCATCGAGCGGATCCTGGCCAATGATGGCATCGAGCATGATCTGCTCATGGTTGCCCTTGAGAACGCGCGCGTTGGGCAGCGAGCGCACGAGCTTGATAACGCCAACTGGATCGGGCCCGCGATCGATCATGTCACCCAGCACGTACAGCGTATCGTCGGACGCCAGCGAAATCTTGGACAGGGCCTCGTCAAGCGCACGCACGTGCCCGTGAGCATCGGATGTCACATAGATCGCCATGGAACGCCTCTCTTTGCATTGCGGCCAAAGCCCGGAGTCGCAACTAAAACTTCAAGTTGAACTTAAACGTTACCCATTGTACTCCGTTGCAATAGAGCTGGAAAGGGTTGCATACCGTCAACGGTCGCCAGCGCACGCCTGCCAACACGCACCACTCGCGCCACGCCGCCATGCCCAGCGCCCCAACCAGCACCAACCGTGCCTCCGCCTCGTGTCGAAAATGCGCATGTCCGCAATCCGCCCCCCATAAACCCACCACCTTTGGGTACAAATAACCGTAGACAACTGACCGTGCCACGCCAACCACCCAGGAGCGGACACTATCCATGAACCAGATACTTCTCTTTATCGGCCTCGTCATTATTCTGTGCCTGACCATCAAACCCGTCGGCAAAAAGCTCCCCTTCCCCACCCTGCTCATCTTTATCGCGCTGGGCATGCTGCTGGGCGTCAACGGTCCGGCGCACATCGACTTTAGCGACTACGCGCTCACCGAAACCGTCTGCAGCACGGCACTGCTGTTCATCATGTTCTACGGCGGCTTTAACACCAACATCGACCGCGCCAAGCCTGTCGCTATGCCCGCGGTGCTGCTGAGCACGCTCGGCGTCGTCATCACCGCAGGCATCACCGGCGTGTTCGCCCACTTCGTGCTGGGCTTCGACTGGATCGGCGGTCTGCTGCTGGGCTCGGTCGTGGCGTCGACCGATGCGGCCAGCGTCTTTAGCGTACTGCGCGAGCACAGCCTGTCGCTGAGAGGTGGCACCGACTCGCTGCTCGAGGTCGAATCGGGCTCCAACGATCCCGTCGCCTACATGCTTACCGCGGTGCTCGCGACCCTTGCGGCGGGCGGCGACGTTAACATCCCCGTGCTGCTGGCCAAGCAAATCATCCTAGGCGTGGGCCTGGGCATTGTCATCGGCTGGGCATCGGGCCGCCTGATCGAGCGCGCGCATGCAACAGCCGAGGGCGCGCAGACTATCTTTTTGTTCGCCGTGGCAATCGTCGCCTACGCACTGCCGAGCTATCTGGGCGGCAACGGCTTTTTGGCCGTATACCTGGCAGGCATTGTGCTAGGCGCGAGCGACATCACCGGCAAAGTCGAGATGGCGCACTTCTTTGACACCCTCACCGAGATGGCCGAGATGACCATCTTCTTTTTGCTCGGCCTGCTCGTGACGCCCGCCCGCCTGCCGCAAATGCTGCTGCCGGGCCTGGCACTCATGGCGTTTATGCTCTTTGTGAGCCGCCCCATCGCCGTGGGCATGCTGCTGGCGCCCTTTAAGACCAATCCTCGCCAGGTTGCGCTCGTAAGCTGGGCGGGCCTGCGCGGCGCAGCTTCGGTCGTGTTTAGTCTCTTTGCCGTGGTGGCCGGTGTTCCCGGCGGTCACGACCTGTTTGACCTGGTCTTCGTGATTGCCGTGTCGAGCATTGTGGTGCAGGGCTCGCTGCTGCCGGCAGTGGCGAAGAAACTCGACATGATCGACGCGGAAGGCGACGTGCGCCGCACCTTTAACGACTACCGCGACGAGGACGGCATGTCGTTTGTCAAGCTCAAGGTGGGCGCGGGGCATCCGTTTGCCGGTCGCTCGCTCGCCGATATTGGCAGCGCGACGGACATGCTGGTGGTCCTGGTGCTGCGCGATGGCGCGCACCCGGTACTGCCCAATGGCGATACCGTGATTGAAGAAGGCGACCTGTTGGTGATGGCTGCCCCGACATTTGAAGAGCGTGCCGAGGTTACGCTGCGCGAGGTCACCGTGACTCCCCACGGCCGCTTAGCTGGACAGCGTCTGCGCGATGTGCCGCAAGGCAAGCACCCCTTTATCGTGGTGATGCTCAAGCGCGACGGCCAAACCATCATCCCCGACGGCAACACCCTCATATGCGCCGGCGACGAAGCCGTCATCGCCACGCTGGCGTCGTAGCGGCCAGGGATAGCCGTCCCGAATTGGCTACATTTGAGCATCAATCGCCCCGGCAGGGGTCTCGTTGCGGACAATTAGCGGCTCTCAAAACTAAGTGAGTAGACTTTTGCCGAATCGCCGACCACGTCACCAAAACACAAGTCTGTGACCTGCGGGTTTGTTAAAGCAAATTTGTCGGGTGCTCAGGATTTCCAATAAGGCCTACTCACTTAGCCAGCGTGCAGTCAAGATAGAACGGTCGCGAGCTCATTAGACTCCATTGCGACGGCTTATCGTGCATTTTCGCGCAGCTGCGAGTGCAGATGCCCCGTCCTAAATTAGCCACCTTAGTCATCGTCGGCGGCAAAGTCTCGGAGATCGAGGCCTTCGCGTTCGGCTCGGGCCAGGAGCTCTTGGGGCGACTCGTCCTCGACATCCACTACGTCGAGTATGGCGGCCGGAAAACCCACGCCAGCCGCACTCCCCGCGCGGTCGAGCAGACTCTCGCGCAGCTGATCTACATCGACTTCGATTTTCATGGTGAAACCTCCCGCCAGACCAAGCCCCTACTCGTCAGCGCCGAGCGCATCCACGGCAGCGACAAAAGCCTCAACCTGCTTGTCGTCCATCTGCGTGGCCAGGCGCCCCACGGGCTCATCGTAGGCAAACTGCACCTTATCGATAAAGCAATCCCAAGCACGCTCGTCCACACGCACGCCGGCCTCGCAATACTGACTGAGCTTTTTGAGTCCATACCAAAACGCGTTCACATGACGCGCGGGGTCCTCATCCAGCACGCCATCATAACGGCGTCCATTGAACTCGCGCATGCGTGCCACGGCAACCTCGAGCGAGTCGCCGCCCTCGGCCGAAGCCTCATCCACAAGCTCGGGAATCGGAACCTCACGGCGAACATCATGCCTTGTAGTGCCATCGTACTCGCCCACCAGCACGTCTTCGTTAAGCCGTGAATCGTAGTCTAAATAGCTCGAGCCCCGGCAAATCCCATGCGGTGAGCCAGAGCCAAACGCACAGAACAACCCACCGTCGGCAACAACACGACGGTAGGTATCAAACGACTTCTTAACCTGAGCGAGCAACTCGGAAAGCTCCCCGGCATCGCACGCCGTCTCACACGCAACGCACACAGACTCGGGCAACGATACCGGCTCCACCGTGCTCCCTGCAACGCGGGCGGCACGCTCGGCCCGATACGCCTGCGCGGCCAAGCGCGCCCGCTGCGCAGCGCCGCGCACGTTAGCAAGTTCATGCTCCAACGCCACGTCGCCAGCAACATCACCGACCACGTCGTCCACAAGCCCGTCAGCGTCCTGCGACCCCGTCGCACTCAGCTCGGACTCAAACGTCGCTGTGATCATACCCGCAAGATCCGTCGCGTCGGCGGCACAGCGCATCTGCTCCAGCTGTGTACATAGCAGATCGGCATCCAGGGGCACTGCCTCGGCAACGCGCACGTCACTCAAACGCGCCGCACCCTGCAACACCAAAGCCCCCGCGGCATCGTACGCCGCGCGAACCCTGGCCGCAGTATTGGCCCGCAGCTTTACCTCGACAAACGCAAGTGTCTGCTCCAGTCGCGTCAGCAACTCGGCCTTGTCCTCCATGCGCAAAAAGGCAGCATAGCGGCGCTCCATCCGCAGCGGACCAACAATGCCCGCCCGCTTGCGAGCGCGTGCAAGCGCGGCGCCCTCAACACGGCGAACATACCCGTCAACAGCCCGCACGGCAGACTCGCGCGCAGCGTGCTCGGAAGCCTCGACGCCCCTAAGCACGCCCAGCAGCTCGCGGGAGCGCGCCCTGCGCACCAGCTCACCGCGATCGTACTGCTCAAGCGCCGTCTGACGCTTGGCTACCGACTCAAAGCCAAACAGCTCGTCGAGCAACTCGCCAACAGAACGCTCGCTCGCCATGGCAAGGCCTCCCTACTCGAACACGCCAACACGCCCGCGGGCCCACGCGCACGCAAGCCCGCACGCCCGCACTTCTACAGATCCAGCGCCTTCTTCGCGGCATCAACCGGGTCGCCATCCATGTAGAACACCGGGCTCAACCCCGAGATAATCTCGGACGAAACACTCTGCAAGCCCGCGATGGCGCTCAGCGGCAAAATAACGCGCTTGGCGCCGGCGTTTTTGGCCACGCGCATAATGTCCTCGAGCCCTCGGATCTCATCCATAGAGCCCGACATGCGCAAGATTCCCGGAATCGCCAGCGCGGGCATCACCGGGCGGTTGCACGCCGCGGAGCACAGGCCCACAAACTCGGCGAGCGAAACTTCCTCGGACAGCCCCTTGCTCTGCAGGTCGTTGTAGAACAGCAGATAATCCTTGGAGCCAATGTGCATGCCCGGTGCCACGCGGTTCGCCAGGTTCACAAAGTTGTCGAACGCGGCCTCCAGCGTATCGCGCACCGGCTTGTTAAATGCCACGCCCTCGTGCTTAAACTTGCACTCGCCGGCAACCGCCTTGTTCTCAAGCTTGTACACGGCGACCTCGCCGCCCTGCGACCTGCCCACGCCAAACACGTGACCGGACAGCAGCGGCCCGTCGGGAATCAGCGTGTCCTCGCTCTGCTCGGGCACGCGCACCACGTGCACGTCCTGTGGGTTGTCGGCATCCATATAGCCCAGGTTAACGTCGATAAACTCGACGCCCGCCATAATCTTGAGCTGCTCCTTTACGCGGCGACGGCCCTCGATGGCGTAGTCCAGCAGCCAGCGCACGTCGTCCTTATCCATGGCCTCGTCGGGGAACAGCAGCTTGGCCAAGCCGCTAAAGGTCTTACGCACGGCGATCTCGTCGCGCTTGTTAAAGTCGCTGTTAAAGCGGAAATAACGGTCGATATGGTGCGTAAAGTCCTTGCGGCGCATCTCTTTGCAAAACTCCGACAGGCAGTCGGTGATCAGGCCGTAATGCCCAGTCAGCAGGCTCGAGCGCATCTTGGGAATCTCCCAACCCGGCAGGTAATAGTGGATACGGTCAAAAAAGGCCGAATCGTTGTTAAACTCCGGCGGAAACGGATCAAACAGGTGCGTGGTCTTAAGAACGTTTTGCACGGTGTCATTGATGTTGCCCTCAAAGACCATGGAGGCATCGGCGTTAATCTGGTCGCGGCCGCGCGCGTAGCTGCCGCTGGCCATGTAGTCCTTCATGATCTGCACGGCATTGGTGTCCTTAAAGCGCATGCCGGCGACCTCGTCGAACGTCACGCAATCCCAATGGCCCACCAAGCCCACGCGATCGGCGCGCATGGAGTTCATACGGCCGAACAGGTTGGCCGTGGTGGTTTGACCGCCCGAAAGCAAAATGGCGTAGGGCGAGACCTCTTTGTAGATGTGGCTCTTACCAGTACCGCGGGGACCCAGCTCGCACAGGTTGTAGTTGCGCTCGATAAGCGGCACCATGCGCTCGATAAAGTGGAGGCGCTCTTTCTCGGAAAGCTCGCTGGGTTCGTAGCCAGCCGAGCGCAGCAGCATGTTGAGCCACTCGTCGCGCGAGAAATACTGGCGCTCTTCGACCATGGCATCCAGGTCCAGGTTGGGCATCTGAATGGGCGTGAGCGACGCCACGCTAAACGGAGAGTCCTCGGGTCCGCGCTTTTTGCGCTTGGCCTTGGAGCGGCGCGGCGCATCGTCGCCAAAGACCTCCATGCCAAACTCGTCTTCCTCATCCACGGGATGACGATACTCAATGCTCATAATGCACCAAATACCACCCTGGAGAATCTTGGAATAGTCGCGCACGTACTCGGCAGGCATCACAAACGGCTCAATGGTCAGGTTGGCAAACGACGCCACGTAGATGTCTTTGTACTCGTCGAGCTTGGCCGTCACCTTATCGATGATGGTAAAGCGACCCAGCTCGCGAATCTTGGACTTAATGCGCTCGGACTCGTCGGGACGCACGTAGTTATCGGTGAGGATCTTGCGGATGCGCCCCAGGCCCTCCGCCACGGCATCCTCGTCGTCGGTTGAGCAGTACATACCCAGCAGGTACTCCAGCACAAAGGTGGGCACGTTGGCGCCGCGCTTCATAAGGGCCGTCAGGTCCTTGCGCACGATCTTGCCAGCAAAGTGCTCAAGCAGCTTGCCGTCCAACCCATCCATGTCGTAGCCGTCGTCCTCGGGAGCCTCGGCCACAGCCTGATCATAACCGTCGGTCGAGAATTCGTCCTCGGCGTTCACCGCAGCCTCAACGGGCGCGGCAGCAACCGGCTCCGGGGCAGGCGCAACAGCCTCAGTCGCCGGGGCCTCCGCAGCAGGCGCGGCCTCCGCAGGCACCACGCCCTCCACAGGCACATCCACATCAATCGAGGGAACTTCCCACAGATCGTCATCATGGCTATCAAACATAGGGCACACTCCTAAAAACCAAAGTCAGCAACAGGGGCAAACGAAACAGCAATGGTGTACGTCTCGCGCCAAACGATCTTGCCCGTCTCGCGCTCGCGGCAGACCAGATAGTACGGACCCTTTGCCGAGAATCCATCCGCCGCGCGCAGCGCAAACTTGGCATGCACTACGCGCTCCTGCGAATTAACAGAAGTCTTGTTAGCATGCGCCTTGACCGTATCGCTCACCTCGTTGCCGCTTGCATCGGTAAACACCAGCTCGTATTCGCACGGCAAGACCTTGCCTTGGGCTGGTTCTTCCTGGATCAAGTTGAGCGAGAAGAGCGAGTTGGTCACCCGGCGCCCCTCACTTAGCACGCGCAACGTCGCCGCGCGCGTGTCGACAAAGTCCTTGGAACCCGAGCGCGCACGCCAAAATCCAATAACGGGCACGCAAAGCTCCTGCAGGCTCATGCCGCCGTGGACGTAGTTGTTAGTACCACCGGGACGCTTGAAGTGCACGTTCTCGCGCGGGGCAAACCCCTCAAAGCCGGCACCCAAACGTCCCATGTCAACATTAACAAACACTCCGCATGCCTCGTCCGAAAGCTTGGCCACGGCCTCGTTGGGCACCACCAGATGACGCTTGCCGTGCATGACGGGAGCGTCAAGGAAGGGAAGATCTGGCTTGCCGAGCATCTGACACTCGCTGAGCTCCCGGCGCGTGTAGATAAAGCCGTGATCAGCCGTTATAACAACACGCGCGCCCGGGACGTCGGTGCACACGCGGCGCGCCAACGTGGCAAGCTCCTCTACGGTGTCCGTACAGGCATCGAAGACGTCATCCTGCGTAGCGGCCCTCTCGCCCGTGGCATCAATCTTGTTGTGATAGAGGTAGACAAGTCTTGAGTCCTTGAGCATCGCCTTGCGCTCGGTTCCCGCCATGTTGAGGTATGCGCTCGAGCGCAAAGCGCGGGCTGTAGGCTCAACGTGGGCAAGCACGGCCTCGCGCTGCGGAGTCGTCGCAGTGGGCATGTCGTCAGCCAACACAAACGCGCCATCCTCTGCAAGCTCAAGCACCTGGTGCGGCAGCAGCGCAGGCATGCCCACCTCGGTAATGGAGGGAAAGACCGCCTGCATGCTAGAGACCTTGACGTTGCCGCCGCGTTCGCGCTCGAGCAGCGCCGCAACGTCGCGGGCAACCTCATAGCGCAGCGCATCGCTCACGATAACGACCGTTGTTTTGGCAGAACCCACAAAGGCGGGTAGCACATGCCAGTAAAACTCATCCTGCCGTGCGGGACCATCGATGTAGCCGCAATCGGCCCACTCCCCTTGCGCAGCAGCCGCCCAGCAGGCATTGGCATCCGCCAAGAACCAGTTGCTGTAGAGATTCTCCGCCCAGTCCGCCACGGCGCGGGCAGGTTCCTCGAGCGCATCGCACTCGACGGAGCGTGCCCGCAGATACGCGGTGCACATATGGCGATAGGCAGCGTCCATGGCATACCATTCGGACGTATAGGCATCCCACACCTGCTGGGACTGCGCCAGATGGAACCCACCCGCGTGCGTCTGCCTAAACGCGCACATATCGGCCACAGCGACAAGCAGGTCAAAGTAGCTCTCGACACGACGGTACCAGCTTAGGTCGCAACGGCGCGCAGCAAAGGCACGCGCATCCTCAACACGGTCTGCACCTTGCGCAAACGAGCAGAACAGCTGCGAGAGCACAACCTCGTTGACGCACGGGAACACATCAAGCGAGGCCAGCGCATCGATCGGCAGAGCCTCAAACCGCACAAAGAGCCCGCGGGCATCCTCCACCAAACGACAGATCTCAAATAGGTCCTCGCTCGACGCCTGGGTATCGGCGGCCTGGTCCCAAGTGCGCACTGCCTCAAGGCAATAGGGGCCGTAGGCGGGAGCCACATAGCTTTCGAGTCCCTTGAGCGCTCCCTCGGGAAGCGCGGTAGACGCCGCTGTAAGGAGCACATGGGATGAAAGCATAAGTAATGAGTCGCGCTCATACAGCGGTCCCTCAAACCCATAGCAGCGAAGCATAAAGGCAGAGAGTACATCGCGCACGCAGTACTTGTCCATCAACTCGGCCAGCGCCTCGGGACCCTCGTGCAGCAGCATGGTCATACAGCCACGCAGCACAAACGCGGGACGCGCGTCACCAAGCTCTTTACCGCCAAAAATCACCGTAAGGATGCCGAGTTCGATATCGGATGCGCCCGAGGCATGCGGAACACACGCGGCAAACTTAGCGCAGCGGGTCTTGGCATCAAAGAACGTCTTGTGCTCGCGCAGGCTCTCGCGCACGGCGTCGATATTCTCGATGCCCAGCTGATCGGCCAAAAGCGAAAGATAGTCAGCCTGGAACTGATCGGCATACAGCTCAACATCGGCAAGCCAATCACCCTCAAGCCTGCCGCGCGGGCAACGGCGATACAGCAAGATATCGCTCGCAAGGTCATCGCGGTTGATGAGCTTCTTGACGGCAAACATACGGCCCTCGCAGGCCTCAACAAAGCGCACCGGGCGCTCAAAGTCACCGTGAGCAGGCATTACGCCGGCATCGGCCCCCACGCCGTCGAAACCCTCGGCAACCAATCGCTCAAACTCAGGAGCAAACTCGCCGTCCGCATCGTGCCAAACCACAACACGGCGCGGCGCGCATGAGGACAACGGCTGCAAAAATCGCAGCTTGAGCTGTTCTTCTACATCGATCTTGGGCATGAATATCCTTACCGTATCTGCAGTTACTTAATCTTCGCCAGCACATCCTGAAACTTGGCGTAGTTGACCTTGACGCCGTCATCCAGGTCGATCTTAATCATCTGGTCTGCCAAGTGGTGCAGTTTCTCCTCGTAGGCAATGGTCTCTTTGAGCTGGTCGTTGAGCTTTTTGATGCGCTTATCCAAGCGCACGCGTTCGCCGCGCTCGGCACTGGCAAGGGCATCGTTGGCATACCCGATCTGGGCACGGTAGCGCTCCTGCTGCTCATGCACATAGTCGGTGCGGATGCGAGCCAACAGGTCAGGCTGGTAGCGATGCATGTAAACAAGGCACTTGAAGCCGTTCTTCTTGCCGCTGTCGAACAGCCAGTAGATGGGGCGCTTCTTATAGGTCTGGCAGTGGTCCTTAAAGAAGTCCTTCAAAAAGTAGGTGCGGATTACCTCGCGCGAGGTACCCTTGCCGCCGAGCGCCTCGGCAATAAAGGCCAGGTTCTGCTCAAGCGTCTCCTCGCCATACACAGTGCGCACAAAATCGATAAAGAAGCGCACGATGTCGTCGTCAAAGTACTCATCGTCGGTAATGGGCAGCACGTTATCGCTATCGGGCATAAAGGTCACGTGATCGGGATTGGGCATCTTTGCCAGATAGTCGTCGACCGTGGCGCCCTGATCGGCCAGGACCAGCCCATCCACATCCAGCGAATAGCGGCCAAACATGCAGCCCACGGCATAACTTATGAGCGAGGTGATCTCGTCACGCTTGGTGCGCACGTATTTGTTGCCCTTATAGCTCTCAGGAATCTCGTCGGCGGTGTCGAAGATGCGCGCCACCGAAACGTACTTATCCTCGACCTCGATGGGCACTTCGCCCTCCATGTTGTAGATCTTGGCAAAGATTCGGTTGAGCTCTTCCTCGTTAGCGCGAAGCTGCTCGAACCGCTCGTTGACTTCGGCCTTGCGGGCCTCGTATTTTTCTTGAAGTAAAGTGGCCATGGTAGTCCTTCTCTAATGTTGACCCGAAAACCGCACTCAAGAGGCAACGTTGAAGCCTTGATCGCAGATAGAAGTCGAATAAATCGCGTATTATGCGCCCCTCTCTTGTGATATATACAAACGAACTCAGGGCGCGCATCAGGAAGCGTCCCATCCCTCAATTTGTTCATCTACAATTCGAAGCATGCTCTCAACCGCTTCTCGCCACGATCTGACCGTACTAGCCTTAATACTCTCGGTCTTACCAGACTTCTTGTTTAAATCGACTTCATGAACTATTTTGTGTCGACGTTTAATCAGGTTCTCAATTAATGATTGATTCTTAAACTGAGTTAGCGAAATCCCGATCTTGGAAAGCCAGCTGCATATCTCCGAGTATTGGTTAAAAGAGACCAATGAAAGCTGTGATTCGATTGACGATTGAATCAAATCTGAAACCTGTTCATTCTTATATTGAGCCAGATCCCTAAGCGTAAATTTCTGAGCTCTCTTTTGAGCAGAACCAGGCAACGAAATGCCTTCGAGTTCTTTTGAGTCCGCCCTGTCGAATAACCAGTCGGATAGCATCCCCCGAACATAATCTTCCTGAGATCCGTGAAGCAGAACAACGGCAGCCCTCAATATGTCAGCAGAACGTGCATCTTGCTTGGTGCTAACCAGACGTCTGGCTTCTTCCTTTTGTAAAATTTCATAAAGAGCGAGAAGGCTGTCAACGCGAGACAAATTGTCTTTAAGCCTATTAAACCGATCCGTAGACATTTGCCACCTACACCAAAGGATGACGTTTGAAATCCCAAGAGGTCTCAAACGAATCCCAGTCAAATTCGGATGCTTGGAGCGATTTCTGGACCAATTCTAAAACTTCCTCATTAGAGGAATCCATCCCGTGGACAGGGATACGTTTAAGGTCTCCAACTTCATTATTAAAAGTCTGGCTCAACGCCAGCTTAATATATTGCGCTGTAGAGCTATTTAGCAGGCCAAGAATGAATAACCTGTCTTCCTGTTTAACCGGAACAATGTAATAGCCCGCTCCGCCACAAATAGAATTGTCCGAACAATTTCGAACACTAATCGGACCACTTGTAAGCGCTGACCAGGTTAACACGCCGTTTTTATGATAAAAACGTTCATTTTGGACACGGGCTTTTGCTTTTCCATTTTTGTCCCTATTAGTCTTAATCTCATGCCCATCATCCAGCCAATTAACAACATCTATCTGATTCCCTGACCACTTTCTGTAGTCACCCCCATCAAGCATAAAGTGCCACTTCGCTCGAGATGGATCTACCGTAACGCCTAGGACGTCCCGATTCGAACACTCGAACCAGCATCGAACGAAAAGATCGGTATCGCCGCACTTTAGCCCTTGCGCTAGTGAGCTGATCACAGACAATGGCGTTCCTTCCTTGAACGAAAGACGCGCCCCTTGTCCAAGCCAGTAGGCTATGGGAGTGCCGGGGATCTTCTTGAAGGTTTCGGCGTCGCGACGGTAGAACCAGCCGCAGTCGGAGTTTTGGATGGCCTCCAGCGCCTTGGGAGCCTGAACCGCGGGACCAGTAAAATCGGCAAGACGAACGTATCCGCCCTTATAGCCATCGATATGCGAATTGTGAAAGGTAAATGTGCAGATAGGCACGGTTGCCCCTGCAAAGCCAGAATACTCGAGCTGAATGAGCGTGATTAGGGTCTTGTCATCGATAAGCCTATTTCGAAGCTTCTCGTAGCTACCGATAAACATCCAAACAAACGGAGTCATCATTCCAACTTCGCCGTGCTCGCCAGCAAAGTCCATAATGCGCACAATGAACGAAGAGAACAGGTCGCTCTTCACGTCGGGGTAGTTCTTCTTGACCCACTTGCTCATGAAGGGGTTAAAGCTGCTGCTGCCCATATACGGAGGATTCGCCACGGTGCAGGTAAAACGACGGGACAGCTTCTCGCAGATGGAGGCAGCGCTTTCGAGCTTAGTTTTGGTCGTAGAAGCAAAAAGATCGTCGGAACAGCTCGCGGCGGTGGCCTTAAGCTCGTCAATCTCATCCTCTGAAGGATTGAACAGCGAGCCGATCTCGCCCAAATGGCTCAGTTCCTCGGCGAGCTTCTTGTTGCCCGGGAGCTCGTCCTCCCCCAGCGGAATGCTCGAGAGTACGGTAACGTCGGCGCGCACAGCGCGCTTGAAAAAGCGACGATCGTGCTCGCGGGCACACATGGCAAGTGCCAGTTCCGCGATCTGAGCCGCACGGGGATCGATCTCCATGCCAGCGAGGTTTTTGGTCAGGATGAGCTCGGGAATCTCGCGCTCACGATAGCCGCGCTCCTCGTACATATGGAAGAGCAGCTCAAACGCATAGACCAAGATATGACCCGAGCCGCATGCGGGGTCGCAGAGGGTTATCTCCTCGGGACTCGAAATACGGATGAAGTCCTCGTGCTCAGCATCGGGCTCGATGTAATACTCCATGCGCTCGCATAGCGAACTCCCCGGATTGTTGAGCATCCACAGACGGCCGAGCGAGTTCTCGACCATATAGCGCACGATCCACTCGGGGGTGAAGAGCTGCGTGGCGGGCGCGATGTCCGCCGCCGCTGCCTTGCGCTTGGACTTGAAGAACTCGTCTTTAACGTCGGCATTGTAGTACTGATACATCCAGCCCAGAACGGTCACGCCCTCGCGCCAGTCCTCGTCAGCGAGGACGGCATTGAGTTTGCCCACCACACTGTCAGCCATCATGAGGCCCTGGGGCAACAGCAGCTCCATGGCTCCGCCCACGCGTTCAAAGACGCCCGCTAGGCAATCGGCAAGCTCCTCGCACTGAGCAACAAACAGGTAGCGCCACAACGGTTCATCCAAGCCCGCCATCTTGAGCTCGGCTATGCGATCGGTGTCGGCCGTCGTTATTTCCACGTCCAGTGCGTTCTCCACGGCCTCGCTGCCATGGCTGCCGTCCGCACGACTTAGCATGCGCATACGGCTGGGAAGCCATCCGCGTGCATCCATGAAGCGAATGGCCACGATGCGGTTGAACCAGGTGTAGGCCGCACGGTCGCGCAGTGCCTCGTGACCCACCTCCGCCTGCATGCGCAGCAGTTCGTCGCGTTGCTCAATCTCAGCCGGACTTAGGGGCAGGCCGTTGACGGTCTCGGACCCAACGGGCGCGGGTGCAGGTTCGGTGATGCCGTAGCGCACCATCTGCGCCTCCACGCCTTTGATGAGCTCCGTACGGGCCCAGGTGCAGAAGCTCTTAAGAGCAGAATCGTTCATGGTTGATGAGCCTTTCTAAACGCCATAAGCCACCGGTGCGCGCTTTGGCACCGGTGGCTCCGCGGGTTAGTTGATACGGATCTCGTCGTTTGCAGCGAGCGCCTGCATAAGGCGGGAGCGCAGGTCGTCCACGTAGCGCTCCACGTCCTCTGCGGACAAGAGACGACTCGGCTTGGCCAGATCGGCGCGGCGCACAGTCTTGATCTTGCGCTGGGGCTTGGGCGCGGGCACGGGAGCAGACGATGCGGCGCCCTTGTTGGAGACCTTCTTGACCACCTCGCCCGTACTCATGACCTCGGTGGTGCGGCGCTCGTTGTCCATACGCACGCGGGCCTCATCCACAGCGTCGTACATCTCGTTGGCCGCCGCACTGAGCCAGTCGCCCCAGTTAGTTGCAACAACGCTCAGTTCGTTGAGACTTTGAGCGCTGTGGGCACGGTTTTTGAACGACTCGTATTTGGCGCCGGCGTCTGCTATGGCATCCTTGGCCTGATTGACAAAGCCCTTTTGACTCTCGGCCTGCGTCCGCAGGTCTTGCAGATCGCTCTCGATGCGACACAAAAACTCATTGCGGCGGATGCCCAACAGCTTTTTCATGTCATCCTCGACGGGTTCCATAAGCGGCTGCAGGTCTTTAATACGGCCGTAGGGCTTGGGATCTTTGAGGATCTCACGGACCGTTGCCACGTTCTCCACCGCACCGGGAATGTCATCGGAGGCATACTCGATACCCTCGGTGCGGTTCAAGAAATCCCTGGCGTGGTCAAACGCTGTTCGTTGATTGGACTCGAAGAACTCAACCACCTTGTCAAAGTCTTCCTTGGCATCGAGCAAACGCTCCTCATGCTTGGTGAACGTGGTCAAGAACGCCTCGGCCTCGTTCTGGTCCTTAAGGACGTCGGCCACCTCCGAGCGCATCTTCTCGCACTCGTCCTCACCGGGATACGGGTAGGCCGGCTTGATGCCCGTGTAGTAGTCGCGTGCCATGGCGAGGCACGCCTCGCGCAAGCCCTCAAGGCGCTCTTCGAGCTCGGCCACGAGCTTATCCTCGTTGGAGGGCACGGTCTTGAGATCAAACAGGTCACACATGAGTTCGCCCGTGGCACGTAGCAACCGGTCGCTCATGCGCATGCGCAAGCGCACCTGGGCCTTATCGGCATCCTTGCGCAGGAGCGCCACCATGCGGCTGTCGTTGGCTTGAACCGTCTGACCGCCAAACAGCACCTGCGCGCGCTGCTCCACTACAAGCTGCGCCACCACATTTGCGATGTCAACCTCGCGCCAGCCATAGGGTTTTTGCTGGTACCTGCGCTGGATATCGCCCATAGCGGTATCCAGGTGGCGCTGGTGCTGAACTTTGAGGTAGTCCTCGACCTCCTTGAGCGCACGCGTGTTGCCCGCGTCCATGCCAGCGAGCCCCGCTTGAACGTTGCCCGCCAGAGTGGAGCGGATATCGGAATCGCTCGTGACCGGCGCGCCGATATAGTCGGCCTTTTCAAAGACCACATCGCACAGCTGCGCCAGCACTTGCTCAAAGACCTGAGCGGGTTTGGCCGCGCGGACCTCAATTATGCGGCCGTTGACCGCGCAACGTGCATGGAGTACGGCCTCGCTCAAAAGGACATCGGCCTCTTTCTCGTTATAGGCTGCCTCGCGCATCTTGGACTCGACGATCTGGCGCGTACTCGGCTGAAGCTCCTGGAGATTTCGCGTCTTGGCGTACTTGCGGATCTTGGCGGCGTTGACGAGCGTCTCCCAATAATCCGCCTCGTCGCTCAAAGCCACGATGGCTTTGCCCGAAGAAGCCAAGGCCAGCTCGGTATCGTCCGCACGGCCCAGATCGCTCGCCATAGTCGCCACGCAAAGCTCCATGCCGCCCATGCTGGCACCGTGGATTGAGCCGTCCACATAGCGGTCAAACGGAAAGTCGTTGGCCCCGCGGTTGAGTTTACGCGCGGTGTAGATGCTGTCGAACAGGCGCTTTTTGATAGACTCGATCACCTGCGCGTTATCGACCGGAGTGCGTGCGATCTCCTGCGCTATCTCCTGCTCCTCGTCGGTGAGGAAGCTATAGGCATCACCCTGGCGTGCCACGTAGTTCTCGCGCTCCAGGCGGGCAAGGGACTCCTTGACGCGGTCCTTGAGGGCGCGCATGTCCACGTCGAGGCCGTCGATCATGAAGATGGAGATGTTCTCGGCCGTGGCCTTAACGTAGCCGATGTAACGAATCAGGTACAGGAGCTTGAGCACCTGAACGTCGTAGGGTTCAAGGCCCTTTGCGTCCTCGGCCGCACGGACCGCGCGGTCGACCACCTGGTTGATGCCGTGCTCAAGGTCTTTGGAGATAGTGTCGAAGAAGCACCAGAACGGCACGAGTGAACCGGTCTGGTCATGCTGGATGGCCTGAGCGCTCTCCTGGAACGCGCTCAGCATGGAGCGCTCGCCCGTTGACATGTGCTTGGCCTTGACACCGTGCTTGCGCACTTCGGTCATCACGTCGGGCAGGAGCTTAAACTGGTAGCCCACAAACGGGTAGCTGGCCACAAAATCCTTGGAGTTGGCGTAGCCGGCAAGGTCGGAGCGCGAGCCACCCTCAAAGGTAAAGTTGTTTTTAAGCACGGCGGCGTCTTGCTCGTAGACCTGTGCAAGCATATCGACCACCGGCGCGGTCTTCTCGAGCACACGGCGCTGGATGACCTCGTCCACGCTGGAGCTGGAGAGCGAAAGGCGGGTATTGAAGCGGCCCTGGATCTTTGAAAAGTCGTTGCCCACGGGCAGGTTCAGGTTGTCGATGGCCTCCTGGCTCGTGACCATCACCCACACGCGGCCACCGCAGGCGGCACCCAGCTCCTCGACGATGGTCTGAAGGCTCAGCATAAGGCTTGGGTCCTTGTCGTTTGTAATAAACTGACCCACCTCGTCGACCATAAAGAGCAAACGGAAGTTGCCGCCGTGGGCCGCTGCCTGAGCGTCTACGTAGTCCTTGACCTTTTTGGCAAAGACATCGGGGGCCAAAACCTCGTCCTCAGAACCCTCGAGCCAGTTCCATGCGGCCTTTTCGCTCATGCCGAGCACGCTCTGCAGCACCTCGACCACGTCGTCCTCAAAGTAGCTGTAGGTGTCGCGGGTCTGGAGCCAGGACTCGCCGTTCACGCGCTCAAAGGCCTCGCGGAACTCCTGAGTCTTGCCCAGGGAATCGATGTAGTCCTCGAGCTTTGCAAGCTTGAGGTCCTCGCCGTAGAAGCCGCGCGCCTCGTAGAACATGCGCTCAAAGCCGCGAAGCAGCGCCGTGGGAGCCGTATCGCCCTGCTTCCACTGGCCCGCCTTGCTATCGATGTTAAAGAGGATGGCCTGCGTGGGCACCGAGCAGGCGCGCTCCATGGCAGCCGCGACCATGGGGTCGACGATCTTGCCGTCAAAGTAGCGGATGGCGCTCTTACCGCCGATCTGGCGATTCTCGAGCAGGTAGCTCAGCATCTTGAGGAAGTGCGATTTACCGGAACCGAAGAAACCACTGATCCACACGCCGATCTTGTCGGTGCGCGCATCGATGGCATCGCCGTAGGCCTTGAAGAACGTGGCAAAGTGCCTCTGCAACTCGCGCGTCACCACGTACTCGTCAAGCTCCTGGCGGATGGACCCATCTTTTGAATCCTGGACCTTGACCACGCCGTTGATGGAGCGGTTGATGTCTTTTGCAAAGAGGTCGTGAATGATCGTGTTGTCCATGGGTGCTCCTTTGGGTTTGGGAACGTTATGGCAAAGGGTTGTTACCGGCGGCAGGGACTTGCCTGCGGGGAGCCGTGCTTACGAGATATCGATGGCGCGGTAGTAGTTGTCGGCCGGCAGACGGTTAAAGAGCTGGAAAGAAGAGCCGTTGAAACTGCCCGGATAGGCGGCGACCACAGGCACCTCATCAAAATCCGCAAGCATGCAGTGGAGAAGCGTGTGCATGCGAAAGAACGGGAAGACCTCACCTGCACCGGTGAGGAGAATGACGTCTCCGGGCGCGAACGGCTCGGTCTGCTCAAGGATGTACGCGGCAACTTTCTCGGGCGAGGCGAACTTGGCCACGTCCTCGAGCACGCGCTGGGTACCGCGGCGCTCCTCTTGGCGCGGGATAGCCTTGAGGACACGGCGCTTTTCGAGAATTGCCAGCACGGCGTCGTAAAGGTTCACGACCTTGAGCGTGCACGGAAGTTTGTCGGCCTCGGCATCGCATGAAAGGGTGTCAAATAATGCACGCGCCTCAAACTCCAGCGCGGGGTCATAGCAAAAAGTGTGGAAGCCGATCTCATTGCCTATGCCCTTGTTGGCCAAAAAGCCCTCGCTGCACAGGCACTCGCGCAGAAGCTGCGCACGGCGCTCAAATTCCTGACAGGCGCGCTCGGAGCGGGCATGCGCCGCCACGACGCTCTTGCGGGAATGGATGCCGATATTGGTGGTGAGATCGGTCGCCGGGGTGATAACAGGGTCGACGGCGCTTTTGACGGGAGCCACGCTACATCACCGCCCTGCCGGTAAGGGCCGCGATAAGCGACTGCTCGCCCAGCTGAACCAAGGCTCGCTCGACATCGGAATCGAGGAAGAGTGGTGACAGGCGCTCGGACTCCGGGCCCTGACCCTCGCCGATAAGGCCGGCATGGCGGAGCGTCTGGCGGAGCGAGCCCTTAATGCGCTTGACCGTGGCCTCAGTCCAGCGGGCCGCGTCCGGATACTCCGTGGTAAAGCGTGTCATAAAGGCGTTGAGGTCAACCGCCGTAAAGGCATAATCGAAGTTTTGTAGGCGCTCCCCTACCTCGACGAGCACGAGCTCGCGCACGATATCGTAGCGGCAGATCATGCTGTAGAAGATGGCCTGGTCCGCCTGCGTGGGAGTGCCGGATGCCATGAGCCTGGTTAGGGATAACGCAGCCTCGACGGCGGTTTTGGGGTCGATGCCGCGCGCGGCGCATACGGCGTCCGTGGGCACCATGGCGTCAAGGCGGCGAAGGCACACGGTTGCGCGGTTGGCGACCATGCGCTCCGTGGGATATTGAAAGAGGTTCTCGCTCTTTACGCGTACAATGACCTGCTCGTCGCTTGCGCCCTGCACACGAAGGGCAGCGACGATGCGCATCTCATGCGGGAGGAATTGCTCGCGGGTGAGCACCCCCCCCCCGAACGCTTTTTGTGGTTACATCCACAGTACACGCTCCAAGGGTGTCAAAGGCTGTCACAAGTGCGCCGCAACCCGGCAGGCAGGCGCGGCGCACATGACAATAATCATACCTGTTGGTAAAAAAGTTACCACGCCCAGAGTGTCAAATGTTGAGCAACAAAATTTAATCCGGTTAACGGTCATTTTCGCAGCTTAGAAACTTTAACGAGGTCGCCCCAAATCACACTTGCCAGACAACCGCGCTTACGAATGCAGGCACGCACACGCCCAACGCCACCCTCCGCTACACTCAACATAGAGTTATACATATGATTCTATGTAAGGAGTTTCATATGCCTGTCGTAAAGCCTATTTCTAATCAGACGCGCGCGCTAACTACCATTCAGGAACGCGAAGATCACATTCAACGTACCATCGCTCATGGTTATGACGACCTCACCAACGGTCGTGTGCGCCCCTGGAAACAAGCGAAGGCCGAGACGGATCGGATGCGAGCCTCGAGATAAGCCCTCCCCCATGTAACCATCCTGTAAATCATAGCGGCGCACTCGGGTTTTGCTGTGATGCTGTCGCGCCTGGCGCTGCACTGTGCTAAAGTATCCCGAACGTTCAAACGACTACGAGGGAGACTAGAAGATGGCACGTGTGCACAACTTCTCAGCTGGCCCGGCCGCGCTGCCTACAAGCGTGCTCGCCGAGATCGCCGACGAGATGATGGACTACCGCGGTTGCGGCATGTCCGTGCTCGAGATGAGCCATCGATCTAGCATGTACCAGCAGATTATCGACGACGCCGAGGCAACCCTGCGCCGTCTGCTGAGCATCCCGGACAACTACCGTGTCCTGTTTTTACAGGGCGGTGCCACGCTGCAGTTTGCGGGCATCCCCATGAACCTCATGCACCGCGGCCGCGCCGGCTACATCGTGACCGGCAACTTTGCCAACAAGGCATACAAAGAAGCCGCCAAGTACGGTGAGGCCGTGTTGCTCGCGAGCTCCGAGGACACCAACTTCGACCGCATCCCCGACATGGCCGACATCAATGCGCGCATTGCCGCCGAGGCCGCAGGCGACGGGCTCGACTACGTCTACATCTGCCAGAACAACACCATCTTTGGCACCATGTACCACGAGCTGCCCAGTTGTGGCGATGTGCCGCTGGTCGCCGATGTCTCGAGCTGCTTCCTGTCGCAGCCGCTCGACGTTGAGCGCTACGGGCTCATTTACGCCGGAGCGCAGAAAAACGCCGGCGCCGCGGGCGTGACCGTGGCCATCGTGCGCGACGACCTCATCGCAGATGGCCCCGCCTTTGCGCAGACGCCGCAGTACCTGGACCTTAAGACCCAGGCCGCCAAGGGTTCCATGCTCAACACGCCCAACACCTTTGGCATCTACGTGTGCGGCAAGGTGTTCCGTTGGGTTGAGCAGACCGGCGGACTTGCCGCCATGGCCGAGCGCAACTGGGCCAAGGCCAACCTGCTCTACGACCTGCTCGAGCACAGTGTGCTGTTCCATGGCACCACACAGGCCGACAGCCGCTCCATCGCCAACGTCACCTTCCGCACCGGCGACGCCGAACTCGACGCGGCCTTTGTCGCAGGCGCGGCAGAGCACCAGATTCAAAACGTCAAGGGCCATCGCCTGGTGGGCGGCATGCGCGCTAGCGTCTACAACGCCGTAACCATGGAAGATGTGCAGGCACTGGCCTCGTACATGAAGGACTTCGAAGCGCAGCTTAGTTTGAGCCCGCGATCTAACTAGCCCGCAACGCGCGGGCCGATCAGCCATCTCAGACCACCCTGTATAGATCAAAACCTGCTAAGGAGTTTTCCATGCGCAAGATTAAAACCATCGATGACATTACCAAGGACGGCAAGGTCGAGTTTGGTGAGGGCTACGAGTTTGTGAGCACCGCCGAAGAGGCCGACGCCATTCTGATGCGCTCGACCGACCTGCACGGCTACGAGCTGCCCGAGGGCATCCGCGCCATCGCCCGCTGCGGCGCCGGCGTCAACAACATCCCCGTCGAGGAGTACGCCAAGAAGGGCGTCGTCGTCTTTAACTCCCCCGGCGCCAACAGCAACGCCGTTAAGGAGCTCGTCCTAGGCATGCTGGTGCTCTCGAGCCGCGGCGTGGTGCAATCAATGAACTGGGTGCGTGACAACGCCGACGACCCCGAGATTCAGGTCGATGCCGAAAAGGCCAAGAAGGCCTTTGTGGGCCGCGAGCTCAAGGGCAAGCGCATCGGTGTCATCGGCCTGGGCAACGTGGGCTCCAAGGTCGCCAACGCCTGCGTCGATCTGGGCATGGACGTTTACGGCTACGACCCGTTCATTTCCGTCGAGCACGCGTGGGTGCTGAGCCGCGAGGTGCAGCGCGTGGGCACGCTCGAGGATCTCTGCCGCGGCTGCGACTACCTCACCGTGCACGTGCCCAGCAAGGCCGACACCATCGGCATGATCAGCACCGAACAGATTAACCTGCTGGCACCGGACGCCGTGCTCATCAACTACGCGCGCGAGACCATCATTGACGAGGACGCCGTCGACGCCGCCCTGCGCGAGGGCAAGCTCAGCTGGTTTAGCTGCGACTTCGCCACGCCCAAGACGGTCAAGATGCCCAATACGTTTATCACCACGCACTCGGGCGCCGGCACCGGCGAGGCCGAGGCCAACTGCGCCGACATGGCCATCAGCGAGCTCAAGGATTACCTGGAGAACGGCAACATCGCACACAGCGTCAACTACCCCGCCTGCAGCATGGGCAAGGCGCGCGCTGCAAGCCGCATTGCCTGCCTGCATGCCAACGTGCCCAACATGATCGGCCAGATCACGGCCATCCTGGCCAAGGACAACGCCAACGTGCAGCGTATGACCAACGAGTCCGCCGGCGAGAACGCCTACACCATGTTCGACACCGACGAACACCTAGACAGCAGCACCATCGAGGCGCTCAAGCAGATTCCGTCGATGTATCGCGTGCGCGTGATCAAGTAGCGCCGACTGACCTGACGGGCAGTTCCCCATGTGGCCTGCCCGTCGCTGACATTGAATGCCCGCGGGGGCGCCTTTCGCACGAGAGGCGCCCCCATTTTTGTGAGCGCTCCATTAAATGCACTGAGCCGCTTCTTGGCATACAATCTGTATGTTGACCTAACTATCTGTGAGGTGCCTATGGTTGATACAGATTTTGCTTGGCGGCTTACGCAAGGGCTCGTGCGGATCGACAGTTCAGACCCGGGTGCGTATGAGGACGAGATTGAGCGCTATATCAAAGCGTTGGTTGAGGAACGGTTGGCGCAGCTGAGCTATCCGGTACTCGATGCCGTGCAGATTGCAGAGCACGAAGTACTCCCCGGACGCCGCAATCTAATGGTCACCGTGCCGGGCCAAAGCGACGAGCCACGGCTCGTCTACATCTGCCATTTGGATACCGTCACCTTGGGCGATGGCTGGGACGCGGACATTCCGCCGCTCGGAGCGATCGTGCGCAACGATAAACTCTACGGCCGTGGTGCCTGCGATATGAAGGGTGGCCTGGCCTGCGCCATTGCCGCACTGGTCCATACGCTCGAGCGCGTGGCGGCAGAAGGCGAGCTGCCCCACCGCGGCTTTTCACTCATCTGCTCGGTCGACGAGGAAGACTTTATGCGTGGTTCAGAGGCAGCTATCGATGCCGGCTGGGTCGGCTCGCGTGAATGGGTGCTGGACACCGAGCCCACCGACGGACAGATCCAGGTAGCGCACAAGGGGCGTACGTGGTTCGAAATTGAAATGACTGGCGTGACGGCGCATGCGAGCCAGCCCTGGAAGGGCGCGGATGCCGTCGCCGCCATAGCCGAGGTCGTGTGTTCGCTCCGTCGCGCGTTTATGGCGCTGCCCGCGCACGATGAGCTGGGGCCTTCGACCATCACGTTTGGCCAAATCGAGGGCGGATATCGCCCCTATGTCGTGCCCGACCGCGCCAAAGTCTGGGTCGACATGCGTCTGACCCCGCCGACCGATACGGCCGCCGCGACGCGCATGGTAGAGCAGGCCATCGCCGTCGCCGAAGCCGCCGTTCCCGGTTGCCATGGCAGCTACACCGTGACGGGCGACCGCCCCGCCATCGAGCGCGACCCGAACTCTCCCCTTCTAGCAGCGCTCATGCGTGCCGCCGATGACGTGACGGACGTGGACACGACCGTCGGCTTCTTTACCGGCTACACCGACACCGCCGTCATTGCCGGCAAGACAGGTAACCGCAATTGCATGAGCTACGGTCCCGGGTCGCTCGCGCTCGCGCACAAGCCCAACGAATATGTGCCCCACGCCGATATCGTTCGTTGTCAGCAGGTGCTAATCGCGCTCGCCGATAACGTGCTCTGGGACGCGAGCGGCCAAGTTGGGGCATAATAAGCCGCGAACAAACCGACTCGTGCGTTAGGACCGCCCATGAAAGCACTTCCGTTTCCCTGCATCCGCCCGGCTCAGGACCGCGTGCTCGAGGCGCTGCCTGCAATGGGCAGCATCCTGAGCGGCAACGATGCTCTGCGCGGAGCCATTGCCGATGGTCTGATGCTCAAGGACCCGGGTGCGGCGTATTACGTGTACGAATGCTCGGGCGAGCCGGGACGTGTGACGGGTGTCGTGGCGATCTGCCCGACGAGTGTACTTGCGGGCGGCAAGGGCGATGCCAGCGCCGACGTGGCCGCCGCTGCGCACGCGATCGCCGAACTCAAAGTTCAGCCGCGCCCCGTGTCGCTCGCCTACGAGGCGTCGCCCGTCATGGACATCATCCTGGGCGCTGCCAAAGAGGGCGCCTCGCTCTACGCCGTCACCGACCCCGCGGGCATTACGCACCGCGTGTGGGAGGTCAAGCGCGAGGACGCCGTCGGCGCCATCCGTGCCATGCTCGACCAGGCGCCGGAGCCGGCACTGGCCGACGACCCTGCCTACGCTGCCGCACTAGTCGAGGCATCACAGCTCCTGGCCGACGATGCCCATGCTGCCGGCACCTACACGGGCAAAGAGCCGTTCAACTTTGCTGTAGCCGCACTGTTCCCCGCCGCGCAGATCGCCGGCGCCGCGCCGCAGGTTCCGACGGGTCTGCTCACGCACCAAGTCGCGCGGTTCTAGCAAGACCAGACCACGCAGCACAAAAATCGGCAGCTCAACAAACAGGGGGCGGAGATGCAGCAGGTACATGTATCTCCGCCCCTTTTGCGTCGAGAAGTTATGCCGGCGACCCGAGCCGCCACGCTCGCGTTATCCGCGCTGCGGACCTGCAGTAGCCACAAGCGGTTCAAGGCCCAGCTCGCGTGCGTAATCCTCCTGCGTAAAAATCTCAATCAGCTCAAACGTGTCGGATTCGTCGTCAAACGCAAAGTGCAGCACCGAGCAGTTGCCCGGCACACGGTCGCGCTCGTCTGCCGCCGCGCCCTTCACGTGATCCATAAACTCCTTGATAGCCGAGCCATGACTTACCGCGAGCACGCACGCATGGTCCGGACGCTGCATAAGCTCGGTCAGCGTCGCCACCATGCGCTCGCGCACCTGCATCTGGCCCTCGCCGCCAAACTGACGATAGAAATCGCGCCACGGGCGCTCGGGCATAAGCATCACGCGCTCGGCCTCAAAGTCGCCAAAGAACCACTCGCGCAGTCCGTCCAGACGCTCGTACGCCAAGCCCGGCCACAGGTTGGCGATAGTCTGCTCGGTGCGATGAAGTGTGGAGGTGTAGGCATGATCGGGCTCAATGCCGCGCGCACGCAAAAACATGCCGGCACGCGCCGCCTGGTCGCATCCCAACTGCGTAAGCGGCGAGTCACTCCAGCCCTGAATAATACGCTTAAGGTTGAATATCGTCTGTCCATGACGGACCAGATACAGATCTTTATTCATAGGGGTCCTTTCGTTCGTTACCAACCCAAGAGCGAAAACGCCCCGTCGCAATAGCCAAAATGAAGCACGGCACCGTTGTCGGGTAGTTCTCCCTCGCCAGTCACATACTCAAGAAACTCCTGGCAGGCTGAGCCGTGGGAAACCGCCAGCACGCAGTCGTGCTGCGGCCTGGCCATGATGCGGGACAGCGCCGCGACCATGCGCGACTGAAGCTGCACTTCCGACTCGCCGCCAAAGGCCACCGGATAATCGCCCCAGGGCTGCGGCGGCATCTCGCGATTTGATGTACCCTCCAGCGAGCCCAAATGCCACTCGCGCAGGTCATCGACCAGCTCTATCGAGCGGCCCTCACCAGCAATTAGCTCAGCCGTACGCCGCGCCCGGCCCAACGGGGAGGAATACACATGGTCAAAGGCCACGCCGCACGCCTCAAACGCCGCGCGCGTCGCCAGCGCCTGCTGACGCCCGCGCGCCGTAAGCGGCGAATCGTGCCAGCCCTGCAAAATGCTCTGCACATTGAGCTCAGTCTGCCCATGCCGCACCAAATACAGATCGGCCACATGCCCTCCCCTCGTACCACCACAAAGGGGACAGGAGTCTTTGTGGTGATTTTGCCGCCGGATTGCGCCGCAACGACGCACAACTACAGCAGCACGTCGGCAAGCGGACGCTTGGGTACGTGGTGCACCCGCGCCTCGTCGCGCCAATAATTGATGGAGCCGTCGGGGTTGGAATCGATCGCATCGATCACCTGTGTCTCGGCCGGAACGCCAAACGCCATGATCAGCTTGAGCTCATATTTGTCGTTATCGAGCCCCATGGCATCGATCGCGTGGGGCGTAAAGGCCTTGAACATGCAGGCTGCCACCTCGGGCGTGGCGCTGCGGGCGGCGAGCATCATCGTCTGCGCGGCAATGCCCGTGTCGACATCGGTAATGGGAGCGGCGGGCTTGCCCGGAACGGCGCGCTCAGCAAGAATCGCGATGTAGCCGGTCGGGCGCTCACCCTCGGCAGGACCCGGCCAGTCCTTAAGTGCGCCGGCCCATGCGAGCTCGTCAAATACACGCGCGCAGTCCTCTGCACCGCTTACCACATGAAAACGCAGACGCTGAGCATTGGCACCACAGGGAGCCAGGTGCGCAAGTTCCGCCAGCTCGAGCAAAAACTCGCGCGGCACTCGCATAGACTCGTCAAAGCGACGGCACGTGCGGGCGCGGCGAACCAACGCATCAAACGCGTCCAAGCCGAGCTTTTCGCAACCCTGCTTTGCCATCGATTCGACACTCGACGGTGCCTCGGGAACTGCTTCGTTCATAGGGACCCCCAATACAAGCCAATTGTCCTTAGGAAAATCTAACCTAAAACGTAGGCAATAACGAACAGGGCTGCAATGTTCTACACCTGTTGAATAGAAAATCGCGACGTGGGGAACAACGGAAACAATTCGGGACCTTTGGGTTACGTTTCGCCCTCCCCGACCCATACGCCAGCGCCTTTAAGCGATACTGGTTGTAACGATCAAGGCTTACGCCGCACGGAAAGGAGACATTATGGGCATCTTTAAGAACGATGACCAAAAATCGAGCCAGTTTGGATTTGACGAGAAAAGCATGGCGGGCAAAGCCGTCAAGGCCGTACGCTGGATCTACGCCATCACGGGCGTCTTAGCACTCATTGCTGGTATCGCGCTGCTTTTTGCACCCGCCAAGTCCCTCGTCTTTTTGACGACCGTCCTGGGTTTTTACTTTGTAATCACTGCTGCCATCAGGCTGTTCACTGCCATTTTTGAGCCGCTGCTGCCCACCGGCTGGCGCGTGACGAGCATCATCTCCAACCTACTCATTATTCTGGGCGGCGTCATAATCCTGCGCAACCAGGCCTTCTCGACCGCGACGCTCACCACGATGGTGGTTATCGTGGCCGGCTTTGGCTGGATTGTCGAAGGTGTCATGTCCATTCTGGAGTCCGAGCTTTCGTCCAACCGTGCCCTCGCCATCCTGAGCGGCGCACTCTCCATCATCGCCGGCATGTTCGTGTTTATTTATCCGCTGTGGTCGGCCAAGATGCTCGTCATCTTTAGCGGCGCCGCGCTGCTGGTGTTTGGCGTAACGCTGATTGTTCGCGCTATTCAATTTGGCAAACTGGTGCACTAGATGCCGCGAACGCTCTTTATTGATGCCGACGCCTGCCCGGTCACGCGCGAGTCGATTGACTGCGCGCGGCGGGCGGGCGTCGCCGTTGCTATCGCCGGCAACAGCACGCAAAACTTGGAACGGCACATTCGCCGCGACGACCCGCGCGATGCCGAGCACGCGCGACGCGGCTTTTGGGTCACGACGCTCGATGTGAGCGTGGGCGCCGACAGCGCCGACTTTGCCATTGTCGAACGCCTGCAGGCGGGCGACGTAGTCGTGACGCAGGACATTGGCTTGGCGAGCATGGTGCTCGGCCGCGATGCCGCCGCAATCGGTGTGCGCGGGCGCGTCTACGACAAGGCGACCATCGACATGCAACTGTTTATTCGCCACGAGGAAAAGAAGGTGCGCCGCGCCGGCGGACGCACTCGCGGACCGGCGGCATTTACCAGCGAAGACCGCGCTCGCTTTAAGCGCAACCTCACCGAGCTGCTGCGCTAACCAAGGTAGATTTTTGGGACATGTCCGGAAATCTGCTTTTTTGCTTTGGGCGGTGTGAGCGCTCAAAATCCATGGCTCAACAAAAAAGGGGCTTCAAAATGCCATGCGTCGCCGCATTGTGCAGGCGCCGAGCATGGCTATTTTGAAGCCCGTTTTGTTAGGCCCACTTAGAGGCCGAAGGTGGATAGGATGAGACCCCAGCCGGCACCGATGACGTACATCATGATCAGGAACAGGACGTTTTCGCGGGCGCTGCGGTTGGTGCGGAACAGCACCAGATAGCCCACACCGGCAGAGATGAGCGTGCCGGCGAGCATCGGGGCCAGCTGCAGCGCGCCTTCCAGGTACAGTTGTGTGATGACGACGCTGGCCGAGCAGTTGGGGATCAGCCCAACAAGCGCCGAGCCCAGGACCGCAAGCGTCTCGTTGCCGCGCAGGAACTGCTCGATTGCGGACTCGCCGAAGGTCTCGAGTACGGCGACTAGGACCAGCGTCACCAGGAAAATAAAAATCGATACCTGCACGGTGTGCGAGATCGCGCTGCGGATAATCGACAGGACAGGCGTCCCTTCGTGGGAGTGACCGTGGTCGTGCCCATGGCCGTGGTGGTGCTCATGCTCGCCCGTGTGACCGTGGTCATGGCTGTGTCCGTGGTCGCGCTCGTGTTCATCTTCATCATCATCGCAACCGCAATGGTCGCGCTCGCACAGCTCGTGGATGTGGTCGGCGCTCACGCCTGCCTCGGCCACCTCGTCGATGATGTCACCGCCGCTGTGGTCGTCGTGCGCGCAGTTCACGTGGGCCGGGTTGGCCGCGGTTCCCAGCACGGTACGGCGAATCGCCGCGTGCGCGCGGGCGTTACGGCGCAGGCCGCGAATGGCAGCGTCCACGATAAAACCCGTGACCAGTGCGATCAGTGCTTTCGAAGCCAAGAGCATCGCCATAGTCTGCACGGGAACCTGCTCGGCAAGTAGCAGCGGCAGCATCTCGTCGGAGGTCGAAAGGAACACCGCTACCAACGTGCCCAAGGTCACGACACGGCCGGCGTACAGCGTTGCTGCCATGGCCGAAAATCCGCACTGCGGCACAATGCCCAGCAGCGAGCCAACCACGGGACCCGCAGCGCCGGCGCGCTTGATAGCGCCGTTGACGCGGTCGCCCGCAACGTGCTCCAAGGTCTCGAGGGCCAGATACGTCACCAACAAAAACGGCACCAGCGAGAGCGTGTCCTTGCCGGCGTCGAGCAGAATATCAATCAGCAAATCCATGACGGATGGAACCTTTCGTGTCTTTCGGCAGCATTGTAAAAGTCCTAGCGGTCAACTAGGGTATTGTAATTGTCCTAGGCGCGATGCCAATAGTTGCCCATGGTAAACTATCATCTCGCCACATCTCAATGAACCCGAGCCGCGCGGTGCGGCCCGTCCAAGGAGCAGTTATATGAACGTTTCACAAGCACTCGAATACGAGCGTCAGCCGTTTATCCCCATGTTTATCTATGGCGATCACGGCGCCATGGAATCCGAGCGCCAGAAGGGCGAGGAGGCCCTTAAGGTGCTCGAAACCGAGTACTTTACCGCCGAGGGCGACCCCAGCTTCGACTTTGCCACCGTGCGCGACCTGGCTGACCGCAACCGCGACCTGTGCGACCAGATTGGCGAGGCACGCCTGCGCAACGTGACACCCGCGACGCTTTCGCGCGGCCTCTCCGATGCCGACACCTGCGCCGCCATCGGCAAGATGCAAAAGCGCACCGCCGCGTCCGTTATGCGCGAAATCCGCGGCGACCGCGACGCGCTCGGCGTGGCCTACGCCCGCAAGCCCATCCAGGGCACCGTGCTCGGTATCGACATCGAGACCACCGGCCGTGCACCCGAGCGCGGCTACATCATCAACGTGGGCTGGGAGATCATGGAGCTCACCAGCGACGCCGTCCCGCATGACGCCGAGGCACACTACTGCGGTCTGCCCGACATCTACCGCGGCGAGGATGTGCCGCTGTCGAATATCCACCACATTACCTGGGACGACATCGACGGCAAAAAGCCGTTCCGCGAGAACAAGGAACTGCAGAAGCAGCTGCTCAAGCTTATGAAGAAGTACCCGTACATGGCGCACAACGCCGCCTTTGAGGACAGTTGGTTCAAGATCCACCTGGACGGTTACGCCGAGGCACGCCGCGCCGGCAAGATCATCGTCATCGACTCGCGCCAGATCTGCCGCAGCCTGGATGCCGACGTCCGCTCGCTCCCCCGCGAATCCGCCCCCGCCGCGCTCGAGAACTGGGCGCGCCGCCGTGGAACCCTCGCCGCCGACGCCAACGAGCAGCACCTGGGCCTCGACGACACCGACCTCATGCTCCGCACCGTCCAAGCCGAGTTCAACCTCAAGAACCTGTTTGCCAAGTAGAAACGTCTACGACAAACTCCGGCGTAGATCACAAGCGGCCTCGCAGCGGGAAACCCCGCAGCGGGGCCGCCCTACGTTCCACAGATAGATCAGCCATCACAAATTCTGAACCCTCATTTTGAACGATTTCGACCAATTCCCAACACGCAATTCGTTGTCGGATGGTGATACATCGATATCAAATGTGCAGCAATTGAGTATTTATATGCTATAGCTAAGCTGCGAAAACTTTTATTTAGGGCATACCAACTCATAATTGCGTCAAGCTTTTGGACAGCATTTGGTTAGACCTCTAAAACGGCTTTTCCACTCAGTGCCATCAACACGGCATTAGCTGACACGATATATACCATGAGTATCGTATTGTCACATACCACTGCAAAAGCGGTCTACCAGGCCGCGCATTCGGTGTCTGCGAAGGCATCGAATCCTGTAGTCCTGCCGCGATTTAGGGATCATGTCCCACCGGAACGCTCCTTGACGCAGCCACAGAATGGCTCACCAAAAATGATGTTTCCCTCGACGCAAATGATTCCCTCGAGGTGATGGTGTTTGATCGCAGGAATGCGCGCTATGCAATGAACTGTCAATGCCACGTTTCGTCAAAACGATTCTCGAACTCACGCTTTATAGAGCTTGAAGATGGCATCTTCATTGTTGGCGTTGAGCTTTGCGCACTTCAAGCCGCCACCTATCTCCCTTTTCGCGAACTGGTGGAGTACTACTTTGAATTGTGCAGCGCTTACTCCCTTGGAACCGGCTCTTCCACCTCTTATAACGAGCGTTTCGCGCTCACCTCGACCGAGAGGTTAAAGCAGTTCTTTAATTCCATTACCAGATGCGACGGTTTGGCCCTTGCCCGAAAGGCGATCCAATGTGTACGCGACGGATGCCGGTCTCCCATGGAAACGGCATTTGTCATGATGCTAACGCTGCCCAAAAGCGAAGGAGGGCTTGGTATTAAGGGAATTGAGACCGATTACGAGGTGCAGGTCACCGCCGCCGCAAAGAATCTCACGAGACGCAAAAAGTTCTTTATGGATGCGTATCTAAAGAAATCTCGCACAGACATTGAATACAACGGTTTCTATCATGACGCGGAAGAAGACCGCGCCATCGATGAGGAACGCAAGAATGCGCTTGCGTCCATGGGATACGGAATCATCACCGTCAGCCGTTATTCCTTTATGCATGCCAGCTCTTTCGTTAGGGTCATGGAAGCAATCCAGCGGAAAGAGGGCGTACGCCCCTCGCGTCTACCAAAAGACTTTCAAATCATGCAAGAGGACCTGAGACAGTTTGTGCTCAGAAGGTTTATAGAAGAGAAAAGGCGAATTCAGAAGCAGCTTCGCCAGGATTCCGAAGAGCGCCAACGAATCGACCTCGAAAAAGCAACACTCGAAGGCATCACGCTGGATGACCCGACAATTAATGAAGTTACAGCAATCGATGACATGCAGACAGTCGAATCCGACAGCCCATCATTTGCCCAAACAAGCAGCCTCGCGCCCGAAGGCAGGGTCTTCGGTGCAGGAAGCTAGACCGGCTAACAAGGTGGGTACCCTGGCGATGTGCAAAATTGCGAGTATTCAGCAGGGTCGGGTGTCTATCACCCTCGAGTGGATCCAAATGTGAAGCGAAATCACTCTTGCGTGAGAGCGTTAGGCAACATTTGAGGAAGAACTCATCGGATTAACATCCTAAGATAACTCTTGAACTGCATTATATGGTCTGCAATAAATTAACGGACCCCCTGTCGTTGCAGAATACTCCAATTTTTGCACGGCTCAGGGGCACCCACCCCGGCATCGGCTATCAAAACCGCTCAGTCCGGGATCTCGTCCACTATTCCCCATCATTTTGTGCAACGAATTACCTGAACGTCATTGACATATGAACATGCGCTCATATAATTGGAAATTAGTTATATGAGCGCATGTTCATATGAAAGGATATTGCAATGAGCATCCGCGTCGATGAAACGAAGCCCGACATCGAGGCCACCGAACCCGCGATCCCCACCACCTGCTCGCCCGAGGACCTTCCCGACGAGGAGTTGCTGTACGATTTAGCTGATCTGTTCAAGGTCTTCAGCGACACCACGCGCATCAAGATTCTCTATGCCCTCATGGGACGCGAGCTCTGCGTGGCCGACATCGCCGAGGCGACCGCAACCTCGCAGTCGGCAGTATCGCACCAGCTGCGCACGCTTAAGCAGTCGCACCTGGTTAAATTCCGGCGCGACGGGCGCAATATCCTATACTCGCTCGCCGACGACCACGTCTACACCATGCTCAACCAGGGCATGAGCCACATCTGCGAATAGCGACCAACCACGGTACCAGCGCGGCCTGCACCCAAGCCGCAAATACGGGGAAAGGAATCCACCATGAAAAAGCAGTTCAAGCTCGACGAGATCGACTGCGCCAACTGCGCGCGTGAGCTTCAGGACGAGCTGGCCAAGCTCGATGGCGTCAAGTCCGTTTCGGTCAACTTTATGACCCAGAAGTTGACGCTCGAGGCCGATGACGCCGAGTTCGACGAGGTCCTCGACCGCGTTGTGGAGTTCACCGCCGACGCCGAGCCGGACTGCGAGATCATTCTCTAGCCCAGGTTTACGCCAACCCGCAAGGCCGCGCTTGCCGCGACCTTTGCTCGCGAAATTATATGAGCGAGTGTTCATACATTCAAATGGGAGGATACGAGTCATGGCCGCCGCCGACCCCAAGAAGAAAAAGAAGAAGCGCAAGAAAAAAGAGTCACTCGAGCATAAGCGCAACCGCATCCTGGTAGCGCTGGGCATTTTTGCCGTGGTGTACGCCCTCGATGAGCTCGGCACCCTCACTGCCGCATTCGGCACCCCGGGCGACATCTACGCCAGCTTCGCACTGTTCCTCGTGCCTTTTTTGATTGCCGGCTACGACGTGCTCCAAAAGGCATACAACAACATCCGCCGCGGCAAGGCGTTCGACGAGAGCTTCCTCATGGCCGTCGCGACCATCGGCGCGTTTGCCATGGTGCTCTTCCCCGACACCGACCCGCACATGGCCGAAGGCGCCGCCGTCATGCTGTTCTACCAGGTCGGCGAGCTGTTCCAGGCATACGCCGTGGGCAAGAGCCGCAAGTCGATCAGCGCCATGATGGACATCGCACCCGACTATGCCAACGTCGAGCAGCCCGACGGCACGCTCGAACAGGTCTTTCCCGATGACATCGCCGTGGGCACCGTCATCGTCGTCAAGCCCGGCGAGCGCGTGCCTATCGACGGCGTCATCGTCGAAGGCGAGACACAGCTCGATACCGCCGCGCTCACGGGCGAGTCAGTCCCCCGCCCGGCCAAAACCGGAGACGATATCATCAGCGGCTGCATCAACATGACGGGTCTCATCCACGTGCGCACCACCAAGCCCTTTGGCGAGTCCACCGTCGCACGCGTCCTGGAGCTCGTAGAAAACGCCAGCGAAAAGAAGGCGCGCACCGAGAACTTCATCACGCGCTTCGCCCGCGTCTACACGCCCGCCGTCACCGGCGCGGCCGCGGTACTCGCGCTCGGCGGCGGCTTGATCACCGGCGCCTGGTCCGACTGGATCCTGCGCGGCCTGACCTTCTTGGTCGTCAGCTGCCCGTGCGCGCTCGTGATCAGCGTCCCGCTGAGCTTCTTTGGCGGCATCGGCGGCGCCTCCAAGCTGGGCGTTCTCATCAAGGGTTCTAACTACCTCGAGACGCTCGCCGACGTGGACACCGTCGTCTTCGACAAGACCGGCACGCTCACCAACGGCACGTTCTCGGTCGTGGCAGTACACCCCGAAGCCGGCTATACCGAGCAATCGCTGCTTGAGGTCGCAGCCCTCGCTGAGTCATTCTCCGATCATCCCATCGCGCAGTCGGTGCGCGCCGCCTTCCAGGGCGAACTCGACCCCAAGCGCGTAAGCGACTCCACCAACGACGCGGGCCATGGCGTGACGGCGAACATCGACGGCAGGCACGTCGTCGTCGGCAACGCTAAGATGCTCGCAGCGACCGGCATCGAAGCGCCCAATTGCGAGGTCGTCGGTACGATCCTTCACGTGCTGGTCGATGGCATCTATGCCGGCCACATTGTAATTGCCGACACCGTCAAGGCCGATGCCGAGCAGACGATCAGCGACCTGCACGCCGCCGGCGTCAAGCGCACCGTCATGCTCACGGGCGACCGCGAGGAGGTTGCGGCGTCTGTGGCCAAGCAACTCTGTCTCGACGAGTTCCACGCGCAGCTGCTGCCGGGCGATAAGGTCGAGCGTGTTGAGGCGTTGCTTGCGAGCGAGAACGGCAAGGGCAAGCTCGCTTTTGTCGGCGACGGCATCAACGATGCGCCCGTGCTCACCCGCGCCGATGTGGGCATTGCCATGGGCGCCATGGGGTCCGACGCCGCGATCGAGGCGGCGGATGTCGTGCTGATGGATGACAAGCCATCCAACATTTCCCGCGCTATCCGCGTGGCGCGCAAGACCATGACGATTGTTTGGCAGAACATCATCTTTGCACTGGGGATTAAGCTGCTGATTCTGGTGCTTGCGGCACTGGGCATCGCCAACATGTGGCTTGCCGTGTTCGGCGACGTAGGCGTGGCGATCATCGCCATCCTAAACGCCATGCGCGCGATGGGTGTCAAGAACCTGTAGCGTTCGTGGGCTGTCCGGCCGGGACCGGGCTTGGTTTTGAAAACGTCCTCGCGCATGAGGCCCGTCTTTCCTGCTCCTGCGGAGCAACGGAAAGGCGGGCCTCGCGCTGTGGAATGTTTTCAAAACCAAGCCCGGTCCCGGCCTGCGGTAACATCGCAGGCGGTTCTTGAGCATCGCTTGCTGGCAGGGTTCCTTTGCTGAAATAGACTTGGCCGAAAGGGCCGCTGGTCCCAGTCGCTGGTTCGCGCTTTGCGTGAACTCCGCGCTACTGTGGGACAGTTAGGCTTCTGTTGTTGGACCCGCTACATCTTCCCGGCCCAACATCGCCCGTAGCTTCTCGAAGCTTTCCTCGCTCAGGCAGTGCTCCATGTGGCAGCCCTCTTGCGACGCGACCTCAGCCGAAACACCCGCATCCTCTAGCAGTCCCACGAAAAAGCAGTGACGCTCCCACATTTGGCGAGCGACCTCCAGACCACGCTCCGTCAGATGAACGTCGCGCTTGCCCATTTCGACATAGCCGTTGCTTTCCAGCGTCGCCATGGCCTTGGAAACGCTCGCCTTGGTTACGCCGAGGTACTCCGCAACGTCGATCGAGCGCACGATGCCCTGACGTTCCGACAGAACGTAGATCGATTCGAGATAGTCTTCTCCGGATTCACGTAGGGCCATGGGCCGCCTTTCGCGATGATTGCTAGTTAGCCTTTGGATACTTTCCACGGCTAACTTTACCGCAAAAGTTGCCCATGTCTTACTACTTTGTCTAAAAGTTAGCCGTGTTTCACAAAACGTGCGGGACGAAAACAAAATGGGGACGCCCCGCAAGGAGTGTCCCCAGGCGCCGGGTGCCGGCCCGCAGTTACATCAATCCAAAGTGCTTCGCGGCGTTGTAGATGCCGTCGTCGTCCACGGCAGTCGTCACATAGGTCGCCGCAGCTTTCACCGTGTCCTGTGCGTTGCCCATGGCCACGCTCGTGCCCACGGCGGCAAACATCGACAGGTCGTTCTCGCCGTCGCCAAAGGCAATCGCCTCGCTCGCGTCGATGCATAGGCGCTCCAACGTCGCCGCCACGCCCAGGTCCTTGCCGCCGTTGGCGGGGATAATGTCGCAGAACAGGTCGCACCAGCGCGTGGTGAGCGAATGCGACACGGCATCGGTCACGATATGCTCGTCGTCAGGGTCCACAAAGGCGCAAAACTGGTAGACCGGCGCGTCAAAGGCGTGCTCAAACGGCTCCTCGTGGTAGACGATTCCCGCGTTGCTGCCAGCCGTCACCACGCGCTCGGACAGGCGGTTCACAAACGAGTTCTCGCCCTGCATGCACAGCGAGTCGTAGCGCCCCTGCGCCACCTGGCCCACAATCACCGCGACGTCGTCCGGATCGATCGGACAGCTGCGGTAAACCCCCTCGGCATCAAAGCAGTGCTGGCCCGAAAGCGTAATGTACGCATCCCAGCCCAGGTCGAACAGCCAGTCCGGCATCTGGTAGGTCGGACGGCCCGTGGCGATCACGCACGCAATCCCCTGCTCGCGAAAGCTGTCGAGCACCTGCTGCGCCGACGCCGGAATCCGGTGGGTCCTAAAGCTCAGCAGCGTACCGTCGATATCAAAAAACGCGGCTTTGATCATTCTCGCCTACTCCTCGCCCTCGAGCTTTTCGCTCGCCTCGAGCCACGCCATCTCCAGCTCGTCCATGGCGGCGTGAGCCTCGTCGATCTTTGCCTGCTGCTCGCCGAGCGCCGTGTAGTTGGTGGGATCGACCTGGGCCATGGCGGCCTCGGCCTCCTCCACGCGGGCGCGCTGCGTCTCCATCTTGCGCTCGAGCGAGCTCACCTCGCGGCGGAGCTTCTGACGCTCGGCGTTGGAAAGGCCGTTGGGCTGACCGCTCGACTTGGGCTTGTCGGCAGCAGCCGCCGCACCGGTGTCGAACGTGCCGGTCTTAGCGCTCGGCGCGCCCACGGGCTCGCCCTCGGCGGTAGCGTTGCACAGGCGCAGGTACTGGTCCACGCCGCCGGGCATATGCGTCAGATGGCCATCGAGCAGTGCCCACTGTTGGTCGGTCACGCGCTCCATCAAAAAGCGATCGTGCGTCACCAGGATCAGCGTGCCGGGCCAGCCGTCCAGCAGGTCCTCGACAATCGCGAGCATGTCGGTATCCAGGTCGTTGCCCGGCTCGTCCAGGATGAGCACGTTGGGCTCGTCCAGAATCGTCAGCAGCAGCGACAGGCGACGGCGTTGACCGCCCGAAAGATCGCCGATACGGCTCCAGAGCTGCTGAGTCGTAAAGCCCAGACGCTCGCAGAGCTTCTCGGGCGAGGTCTCCTTGCCATCGATGACGTAGTACTTTTTATAGTTGCCGAGCACCTCGCGAATCGTGTCGCCCATGTAGGGCTCGAGCTCCTCGAGCTGCTGCGACAGCACGCCAAAGCGCACTGTCTGGCCAATCTTCACGCGGCCGCGCGTGGGTTCAATCTTGCCCTGGATCACGTCGAGCAGTGTGGACTTGCCGGCACCGTTCTCACCCAAAAGACCATAGCGGTCGCCCGCACCAATGAGCCAGGTCACGTCAGAGAGCACCTGCTTGGGCGCGCCATCGGTATCCGCATAGCCGGCGTCCACGTCGACCACATCGATAACCTGCTTGCCCAGGCGGCTCACGGCTAGGCGCTTGAGCTCCAGCTCGTCACGCACGGGCGGCACGTCGGCGATCAGCTCGCGGGCGGCATCCACGCGAAACTTGGGCTTGGTGGAGCGCGCCTGGGCACCGCGGCTCAGCCACGCGAGCTCCTTGCGCGCCATGTTGCGACGACGCTCCTCGGTGACGGCGGCCATGCGGTCGCGCTCCACGCGTTGCAGGATATATGCGGAGTAACCGCCCTCGAAGGGATCGACCTGGCCGTCGTGGACCTCCCACATACTGGTGCAGACCTCGTCCAAGAACCAGCGGTCGTGCGTGACCACGAGCATGGCGCCCTGACCGCGCTGCCAGCGGGCCTTTAAGTGACGCGCAAGCCAGTTGATGGTGCGCATGTCCAGGTGGTTGGTGGGCTCGTCGAGCATGAGCACGTCGTAGTCGCCGATCAGCAGGCGCGCGAGGTCCACGCGACGGCGCTGGCCGCCCGAAAGCTCGCTCACCGTGCCCTCCCAGGGCACATCGCTAATAAGACCGGCCAGAATCTGGCGCGTACGCGGACTCGACGCCCACTCATACTCGGGCGTGTCGCCCACGACGGCATGATGCACGGTGTCGGTATCGACCAGGTTGTCCTTTTGGCCGAGCAGACCGATCGTCGTGCCGCGGCGGTGCGTCACGCGTCCGTCATCGGGCTCCAGCGTGCCGGCGAGCACGCTCAGCAGCGTCGACTTGCCGTCACCGTTTTTACCGACGATGCCAATGCGGTCGCCCTCGCCCACGCCGAGCGTCACGCTATCGAAAATATGCTTGGTGGGAAACTCTAGGCTGACGGAATCGCATCCCAAAAGAATCGCCATATGCCCTGCTCCTTCGTAGAAATTCAACGTTGTCCATGATAGCAGCGAGCCCCACCCCAAACCACCACGAAGGTGCCTGTCCCCTTTGTGGTGGTCGTTTCGGTCGCAGAGCAAAAAGGCGGGCCATCTCCCGCAAGAGATGACCCGCCTCTCCAATCAGTCTCCCATATCTTGAAGGAATCGTCGGTGACGTTTGCACTCTTGGGCTCGATGCCCTCGAGTTTGGTCTCAGCA
>CABUJN010000014.1:0-39036 GCA_902491935.1 uncultured Collinsella sp. | reverse complement strand
CTCATATTAAAAGGAACGTCCCTATGTGCCGGGCTTGGGATACCATGGTGGCACCCTAGCGAAAGGACGATGTATGGCACATGTCGATGACCAGCGTGTGGCGCGCGTGCTAGATGCGCTCGAGGCTCAGCACCCCGGCGCACAGCTGCTCGTAAACGACCCGTGGTCGATTTACTATCTGACCGGTTTTTATGCCGATATGTTCGAGCGCTTTTGCGGTGTGCTGCTCGCGCGCGGTAGCGAGCCCGTGATCTTGGTCAACGCGCTGCATCAGCTGCCCGAGTACGACAATGCCCGCGTTGCCTACCACACCGATACCGACGTCGTGACCGACGCCATCGCGAGTGAGATCGATCCGACCAAACCGCTCGGCATCGATACCGTCATGCGCTCCGGCTTTTTGATGCCGCTCATGGAGCGCCACGCCGCAAGCGAGTTTTTCCTGGGCGACTTTGCCGTCACCGCCGCGCGCACCTACAAGGATGCCGCCGAGCAGGAACTCATGCGTGCATCTTCGGCCGCCAACGACGCCGTGATGGCCGACGCGATCAAGCTCGTCCACGAAGGTGTAACGGAGCGCGAAATTGCCGATCAGATGCTCGGTCTGTACCGCAAGAACGGCTGCGAGGGCTTTAGCTTTCCACCCATCGTGAGCTTTGGCGCCAACGCCGGCGACCCGCACCACGAGCCCGACGATACGGTACTCAAGCGTGGCGACGTGGTGCTGTTCGACATTGGTGGACGTCGCCGCAACTATTGCTCGGACATGACGCGCACGTTCTTTTGGGGCGAGCCGGACGAGGAGACGGCACGCATCTACGACATCGTGCGCCGTGCCAACGAGGCCGCCGAAGCGCTTATCGCGCCGGGCGTTCGTATGTGCGACCTGGACCGCGCCGCGCGCGACGTGATTGAGGATGCGGGCTATGGGCAGTACTTTACGCACCGCCTGGGACACTCGATCGGTCTGCAAGACCACGAGCCGGGCGACGTCTCACTCGTCAACGAGCAGGTCGTAGAGCCGGGCATGACGTTCTCCATCGAGCCGGGCATCTACCTCCCCGGCCGCACCGGCGTCCGCATCGAGGACTTGGCCCTGGTGACCGAGAAGGGCGTCGAGATTCTCAACGCCTACCCTCACGACCCATTCCGCCTAGACTAGCCTGGTCCCCAAGCCCCCAAACTAAGTTGCGGTGGAATAGTTCCTGGATGGGCTGCTAGAACCCAAAAACAGGAACTATTTCACCGCAACTGATGAGGGGATGGGCTAGCGCAGCAGGCCGGCTACTTCGCCGGCTAGGGTGATGGTGCCGGCGGCAACGAAGGACTCGCCCACGGCGTCAAAAGCCGCGAGAGCCTCGGGCACGCTAGGGTACACACCGGCAAGCTTGTTGGCGTCCACCAGGGCAGCAAGTTCCTCTGCCGGCAGGGCGCGATCGGAATCGGTCTGGGTTACGACCACACGCGGGAAGGCCGGAATCAGAACATCGACAATACCGGCCACATCCTTGTCGGCCAGTGCGGCGCACAGCAGCGTGGGGCGATTCTCGACGCACGGATCTATCTCGTCCAGCGCGCTCACAAAGTTCTCGCAGCTCTGAGGGTTATGGCAGGCGTCGATCAGCTTGAGCGGATCGGTCCCCAGCACATCAAAACGACCCGGCGTGGGGCAGCCCATAAGCGATGCATCCAGCGCATCGTGGTCGAGCTCGCGGCCCAAATACCCCTCGCACAGCATAATCGCGCACGCAGCATTCTGCGGCTGGTAGGCCGGCTTAACCATGCTTGACGTATAGATCGCACGCGGCGTGGTGCAGCTAAACTCAACCGTGTCGCCCACGTGTGCCGGAACCTTGGTTGTGGCATGGTTCACCACGAGCGGCACCACACCGCACTCACGGCAACGGGCATCCATCACGCGCTGAACGCTCGCCTCATGCGTACCCTCGCCCAAAACAACAAAGCGCCCAGGCTTAATAACCGCAGCCTTCTCCCCCGCAATGGCCTCGAGCGTGTTGCCCAAAATACGTGTATGATCGAGCCCAATGCCCGTAATGGCAACGGCGACGGGATCGGTCGCACTCGTGGCGTCCCAACGCCCGCCCATGCCAACCTCAAGCACGGCTACGTCCACGCAAGCCTCGGCAAACACTACAAGTGCAGCAGCCGTCAGCAGGTCAAACGGTGTGATGGTATAGGCGCGCTCCCCTGCCGCCACACGGCGCGCATTCACGCGATGCCCCGCCTCGACAGCTGCCGAAACGCCATGGGCAAAGGCCTCGTCGCTCACGACGCACCCATCAACCTCCATGCGCTCGGGATAGCGCACCAGCTGTGGCGACGTATACAGCGCGGTTTTGAGCCCCTCACCACGAAGAATGGCAGCCGAAAAACGCGTAGTCGAAGTCTTGCCATTGGTACCGGCAACCTGGATGCAATCGAAATACTCGTCCGGACGCCCCAGCTCATCGAGCATATCGACAACCGTCTCAAGCAGAGGACCAGCATCCCCAGAAATCCGCCCCGTATCAGCAGCAAGCCCCACAGCCTCATCAAACGAAAGCAGCTCAAACGAGAAAGGAACGACATACGACCCAGAACGCTTAGCCATAACCCAAAGTCCCCCATAACAGAAAAAGAGGCCCATTAAATAGAATGAGCCCCTCGCGTTCAAAAAATCAGCCAAACACCGCTTTGCAGCAACCTCAAGGCCACAACCCAGTGGCCCTAACATGCCGGGCGCAGACAACCACGTAAACGAACTGGGAGCGGTTTGGGGCTTTGCTCGATACAAGTTCCGCACGAGCCGAAGGCCACTTAATGTGGCCTTCGTGCGAGCAGGACTGTCCGCAGTAGCGAGCAAAGCCCCAAACCGCGTCCCCCAGTACCGCCTACGAGAAGTCAGCAACCTGCGAGTTCAGCGCCGCCAGGATCTCCTTGAGCTCAGCTGCACGGTCCCTCTTCTTCTGGACCACCGCAGGCGCGGCCTTGGCCACAAAGCCCTCGTTGGCGAGCGTCTTCTCGCAGCCGGCGAGCTCCTTCTGCGCCGCGGCGATCTCCTTCTCAAGACGCGCCTTCTCGGCCGAAAGATCGACCTTGCCCTCGAGCACCACAAAGACCTCGACGCCGCTGTCGACCACGGCGATGCTCGCGGCCGGCTTCTCAACGTCGGTACCCATGACCAGCGAAGCGGTGTTGGCCAGCGGCTCAATGGTCGAACGCAGGCTCTCGAGCTTCTCGATGTCCTCGGCACCGGCGCGCACGACCACGTCGAGCTCGGCCTTGGGGCTCAAGCGATAACGCGAACGCGTGGCGCGGGCGGCGGACACGACGGTGCGGCACAGCTCAAACGCGCGCTCGGCGTCCTCGTCAACATATTTGGCGTAGTCGGCGGGCTCGGGCCACTTGGCGATCATGAGCGCCTCGGCGCGGTTCACGTTGCCCTCGGCATCCAGGTCGAGCACGCTCGCCGGCATGTTGTCCCAGATCTCCTCGGTGACAAACGGCATGAGCGGGTGCATCAGGCGAATGGAGGTATCGAGCACAAAGATCAGGTTGCGCTGCGCCTGCAGACGGCCCTCGCCCTTCAGGCGGGCCTTAGTGACCTCGACGTACCAGTCGCAGACCTCGTTCCAGAAGAACTGCTGCACGCCGCGGGCCATGTCGCCAAAGGTGTAGTTCTCGATACCCTCGGTGACCATCTTGACGGCCTTGGCCAGGCGGCTGAACATCCAGGCGTCGGCCGGCGTCTCCACGACGGGCTCGCCGGGCGTGTAGCCTTCCATGTTCATAAGCAGGAAGCGGCTGGCGTTCCAGATCTTGGTCACAAACGACTTGGCCTGCTCGGTGCGCGGGCTGTCGATGAGCTTCTTGGTCTTCTTGTCGATGTTCGCGTCGAACTTGACGTCCTGGTTGTTGGTGCAGAGCGTCAGCAGGTTGAAGCGCATGGCGTCGGCGCCGTACATGCCGATGAGGTCCATGGGGTCAACGCCGTTGCCCTTGGACTTGGACATGCGGCTGCCGTCCTTGGCAAGAATCGTCGGGTAGATGACGACGTCCTTAAACGGCACCTCGTCCAGGAAGTACAGCGAGCTCATGACCATGCGGGCAACCCACAGCGCGATGATGTCGCGTGCGGTGACGAGCGCCGTCGTGGGGTGATGTCCCTCGAGCAGCTCCGGCTTTTGCGGCCAGCCCTGCGTGGCAAAGGTCCACAGCTGCGAGCTGAACCAGGTGTCCAGCACATTCTCGTCCTGATGCACGTGATGGCCGCCGCACTTGGGGCACACGTCGGTGTCCTCGGTAAGGGCGTCCTCCCAGCCGCAGTCCTCGCAGTAGAACACGGGGATGCGGTGGCCCCACCACAGCTGGCGCGAAATGCACCAGTCCTTGAGGTTCTCCATCCAGGTGGTGTAGGTCTGCGTCCAGCGCGCGGGATGGAAGGTGACCTTGCCGGAGTTGACGGCGTCGAGCGCCGGTCCCTTGAGCTTGTCGACGGCCACGAACCACTGCTCGGACAGCCACGGCTCCAGCGCGGCGTCGCAACGGTAGCAGTGCATAACGGAGTGGTCGTGCTCCTCGACGTGGTCGAGCAGGTCATGCTCCTCAAACCACTTGATGACGGCTTCGCGGCACTCGTCGCGGTTCATGCCCGTGAACTCGCCGTAGCCCTCGACGACCACCGCGTGCTCGTCGAAGATATTGATCTGCGGCAGGTCGTGAGCCTGACCCATGGCGTAATCGTTGGGGTCGTGGGCCGGGGTAACCTTGACAAAGCCGGAACCAAAGTTGGCGTCGACATGCCAATCCTCAAAGATGGGGATCTCGCGGTCGACGATGGGGAGCTTGACGGTCCTGCCCACAAAGGCGGCCTTCTCGGGGTCCTTCGGGGAGACGGCGACGCCCGTGTCGCCGAGCATGGTCTCGGGGCGCGTGGTGGCGACGACGATGTAGTCCTGGCCGTTGACCGGCTCGGTCAGCGGGTAGCGCAGGTGCCACAGGTGGCCCTTCTCGTCCTTGTACTCAGCCTCGTCGTCCGAGATGGCAGTGGTGCAGTTGGGGCACCAGTTAACGATGCGCTTGCCGCGGTAGATCAGGCCGTCGTGGTACCAGTCGCAGAACACCTTGCGCACGGCCTGCGCGTAGTCCTCGTCCATGGTAAAGCGCTCGTTATCGAAATCGACGGAGCAGCCCATACGCTTGATCTGCTCGACGATGATGCCGCCGTACTCGTGGGTCCAGTCCCAGCAGGCGTCGACAAACTTGTCGCGACCGATCTCCAGGCGGCTGATGCCCTCGCTCTTGAGCTTCTTGTCGACCTTGGTCTGCGTGGCGATACCGGCGTGATCGGTGCCGAGCACCCAGCGCGTGGACTTGCCGCGCATGCGAGCCATACGGATGATGGCGTCCTGGATGGAGTCGTCGGTGGCGTGGCCCATGTGGAGCTTGCCGGTCACGTTGGGAGGCGGAATGGTGACGGTGCAGTCGCCCACGCCCTCGCGGCGCTTGTAGTAGCCGCCGTCGAGCCACTTCTGCAGGATCGCCGGCTCGTTGGTCGACGGATCGTAGTTCTTGGGCATCTCTTCCATATATCTCTCCCTTGCCCGTCGGGGAGGAATGTAGGCCCGATTTTCGCTCGGTCAAGTCCTGGCTCGCACGAAGACCACATTAAGTGGTCTTCGGCTCGTGCGGAATCTACGAAAATCGGGCCTACATTCCTCCCCTTAGGTATCGATTACTTCAGTCTGATATGACTTCGCTGAGGCTTAAACAAACACACAGAATAACACAGGTAGTTGGGGTTATTGCGTATATATAAAATAGCCTCCGACCGCGGGTGGTCGGAGGCTATTTGCAAACACGTTTTTGGTTGGTTTACCCGTAGATGCGTTGGGGCTGTTCTTCGCCCTTTACGGAGGCTTCGGTCACGACGACCTTGGAAACGCCTTCCTCGCTGGGCAGGTCGAACATCGTCTGCTGCAGCACGTCCTCGCAGATGGAACGCAGGCCGCGGGCGCCGGTCTTGCGGGCAAGCGCCATACGGGCGATCTCGTGCAGGGCGGCGTCCTCAAACTCAAGATCGACGTCCTCGAGCTGGAACATCTTGCGGTACTGACGCACCACAGCGTTCTTGGGCTCGGTCAGGATCGACACCAGATCGTCCTCGTCGAGCGCCTGCGTCTGGGTGACGACGGGCGTACGGCCCACGAACTCGGGAATCATGCCAAAGGCGTTGAGGTCCTGCGGGAGCACCTGGCGCAGCAGGTCGTTCTCGTCGACCGAGGTGGGGCCGGCGATCTCGGAGTTAAAACCAACGCCCTTGTTGCCCACGCGGTCGGCGATGATCTTGTCCAGGCCCACAAAGGCACCGCCGCAGATGAACAGGATGTTCGTCGTGTCGATCTGCAGCAGCTCCTGCTGGGGATGCTTGCGGCCGCCTGTGGGCGGAACGCTGGCCACCGTGCCCTCAAGGATCTTAAGCAGCGCTTGCTGAACGCCCTCGCCCGAAACGTCGCGGGTGATGGAGAGATTCTCGGCCTTGCGGGCGATCTTGTCGATCTCGTCCACGTAGATGATGCCAACCTGTGCGCGCTCAATGTCGCCATCGGCAGCATTGATGAGCTTGAGCAGGATGTTCTCCACGTCCTCGCCCACATAGCCGGCCTCGGTGAGCGCGGTGGCATCGGCGATGGCAAACGGCACCTCGAGGATGCGCGCGAGCGTCTGGGCGAGCAGGGTCTTACCGGTGCCGGTGGGACCGAGCAGCAGGATGTTGGACTTGGCGAGCTCTACCTCGTCCATATCGTCGTTGAACTGCGAGCCCATGCCGTCGTCAAAGGCAGACACCGCGGCGCCGCCCTCGATCACGCGGCGATAGTGGTTGTACACGGCAACCGACATGGCGCGCTTGGCGTCCTCCTGACCCATAACATAGGCCGAAAGCTCGTCATAGATCTCGTGCGGCGTCGGCACGTGCGTGATGACCTGGCGATCGTCCTCGAGCTCAAAACCCTCGGTCTCGGGGTCCGCGGCGGGCTGGGATGCAGCCTGGCCGTGGTCGTTGAGGAAGCCCGGCAGCTTGCCGTTGCGGGCGGCATCCATAAAGTCCGAAGCCAGCGACTCCTCCAAAATCTCGGAGCAGGCGGCAACGCACTCGTCGCAGATAAAGATGTTGGTCGGACCCTTTACAAGGCGGCGAACCTGCCCCTGCTCTTTTCCGCAGAAGGAGCAGCGGATGGGGTTGCCGTTCTCGTCAAAGTTGTCCTGCATGTTACCGGCCATCCTAGGCGTCCTTCGCGGCGAGGTCGCGCGAGGTGACGATACGGTCGATCAGGCCGTAGTCGAGGGCCTCGGCAGCGGTCAGGTAGTTGTCGCGCTCGGTGTCGGCCTGGACCTTCTCGATGGGCTGGCCCGAGGCGTCGGACAGGATCTGGTTGAGCTCGCGGCGAGTCTTCTTGATCTCCTCGGCCACGATCTCGATCTCGGTCTGCTGACCCTGGGCACCGCCGCTGGGCTGGTGAATCATGACCTTGGAGTGCGGCAGGCAGAAACGCTTGCCCTTGGCGCCGGCCGAAAGCAGCACGGCGGCCATGGACGCGGCCATACCGACGCAGATGGTGGAGACCTGCGGCTTAATGAAGTTCATGGTGTCAAGAATCGCCAGGCCGGAGTAAACCTCGCCGCCGGGCGAATTGATGTAGAGCGAGATATCCTTCTCGGCATCCTGGCTCTCAAGATGCAGCAGCTGGGCAACGACCAGGTTGGCGCTGACGGAGTTGATCTCCTCGCCCAAGAAGATGATGCGGTCGTTGAGCAGGCGCGAATAGATATCGTAGCTGCGCTCGCCGCGCGGCGTCTGCTCGATAACGTATGGCACGAGGGCGGAATCGAACTTAGCGATCATACGCATCTCCATTTCTCTTACGGACCAATAGTGGTTCTAGATAAACGTACGGTGCCCGCATGCTATGCATTGGCTGGCACCGTACGAAGCAACCGGATAACCGGTGTATAACTTTACCCCATCACGGGCACATGCATGCGCTCGCGGGCAAGGTGGCGAGAATTACTCGGCGTCCTTGGCGGTCTCGTCGACCTCGGTCACCTTGGCGTTCTCGACCAGGTGGTCGACGGCCTTGGAGCGACGAATGGACTCGCGGACAGCAGGCATACGGCCATCGGCGATAAACTCGGCCTTGGAAGCCTCGACGTCCTTGACGCCAGCCTTCTCGAACTCGGCGTTGACGTCGTCCTCGGTGACCTCGATCTTGAGCTCACGGGCGAGGGCGTCGAGCGCCAGGGACTCACGGGCAACGTCGTTGGCCTGCTTGTGCAGGTCGCCGATGAACTGCTCCATGGTCAGGCCGGAAGCGGGCAGCCAGGTGTCCAGCGTCATGCCGCGGGCAGCGAGGTTGGACAGGAAGTTCTGGCCAAGCTCCTCGAAGACGGACTGCTCGTAGTCGGCGTCCATCTCGTCGAGCTGCAGGCGCTCGGCGAGAGCGGAGACGCAACGGTTCTCCTTCTCGGCCGGGAGGCGGGAAGCCTTGTCCTGCTCGATCTCGATCTTGATGGCGTCGCGCATGGCGTCGATGCTGTCGAAGCCAAAGTCGGACTTGACGAGCTCGTCGGTGAGCTCGGGGGTGTTGCGGACCTTGATGCCCTTGACGGTGACCTCGACGGTGTGGGTCTCGGCCTCCTCGCCCTCCTCGACCTCGTCGGTCCAGGTGACGGTCTTGACGTCGTCAACGTTAGCGCCGATCAGGGCCTCGTTGAACTCCTTGGGGTTGCTGTCGCTACCGGCGATGAGCATGCGGCCCTCGGCGGCAAAGTTGTCGGCGTTCTCGACGGCCTTGAGATCGACGGTGACGTAGTCCTCGGCCTCGACGGCGCGACCCTCGACGTCCTCGAAGGTGGCACGGTAGTTGAGGAGCATCTCGACCTGGTTGTTGATCTCAGACTCGGTGACCTCCGCAGGGGGCATCTCGATCTCGACAGCGTCGAAGGAGGAGAGCTCGGCAGCAGGACGCAGGGAGAACTCGACGGTGTAGGTGTAGTCCTCGTGATCCTTGGCGAGGTCGAGCTCCTTGTAGTCACCGTTCTTGGTGGGGACGATGTCCAGCTCGTTGAGGACGGCGGGCTCGTTGGCGGCGATCAGGTCGTTGGTGGCCTGAGCGAGGGTAGCCTCGGCGCCAAGTGCGGAGTCGATGACCGGACGGGGAGCCTTGCCGGCGCGGAAGCCCGGGAAGCGGTACTTCTTGGCGGTATCCTTGTAGGCCTTCTTAATCGCGGCGTCGACGTCGGCGGCCGGGATGGTGACCGTAGCGGTGAGCTTGGCGTCCTTGACGTCAGAAGCGGTGATGTTCAACACGTTCCTCCTCATACTGCCCAGCTTATCTGAGGTGCTGGTACCTTTATGCAACAAAGTGTCGCGACGGCCAAGGCCGACGCTGGTGCGTTGGTGCGGGCGAAAGGACTCGAACCTTCACGGGAATCCCACCAGAACCTAAATCTGGCGCGTCTACCAATTCCGCCACGCCCGCATGAGCGCACAGACTAGGAATGATAGCAGATACGAACGGTAAGCGCACGCACACCTTTTACAAGCTCACGACCTCACCACGAGCGCAAAAGGCGGGGCGAGTTGTCCCGCCCCGCAATTTACGACTTGTTCGCTGACCCGCTACTCCCCCAGCAGCGCTTTCTCCGGCGTGATCGGCAGCGAGCGAACCTGATGTCCGGTAGCGTGTGCCACGGCCGAGGCAACGGCGGCGAGCGGCGTGTTGATGACGACCTCGCCGATCGACTTGGCACCAAACGGACCCGTCGGCTCGTAGCTCGGCTCAAAGGCCACGCGAATACTGCCGATATCCAGGCGCGTGGGCAGCTTGTAGCTCATAAAGTTGCCGGTGCGCAGGCGGCCGCGCTCATCATGCTCGACGATTTCGTAGAGCGCGTGGCCGATACCCTGGGCAATGCCGCCCTCGGCCTGGACGCGCGCGAGCGCCTCGTTGATCACGGTGCCGCAGTCCACAGCCGCCGCGTAGTCCACCACAGTCACCTTGCCGGTGGCCTTGTCGACCTCGACCTCGGCAATGCCGGCCATAAACGGCGGGGGCGAAACGGGCAGGCAGGCTGAGGCGTGCGAGGTGAGCGCGTCGCCGCCCGCGATGTTCTTGACGCACAGGTTGGCAAAGTCGCGCAGCGTGAGGTAGCGGTTCTGCTCGCGCGCGGCACGCTCGTCGGACAGGCGCACGTACTGACCATCAAAGACCACGTCGGCGGCGTCCACGTCCCACATCTGGGCGGCCTTGGCGCAGATCTTCTCACGCAACTCGGTCGCGGCGTTCTTGGCGGCAAGGCCCGTCACGTACGTACCCGAGCTCGCGTACGAGCCGGCGTCGAACGGCGACACGTCGGTGTCCACGCCGCGCACCACGATAAGCGAGCTCTCCACGCCCAGCTCCTCGGCGGCAATCTGCGCCAGAATCGTGTCGACGCCCATGCCGTTATCGGTGGCGCCGGTGCCGATGGTAATGAAGCCGTCCTCTTCCAGGCGCATGTCGATGCCGGCGATGTCCACGTTGGAGATGCCCGAGCCCTGCATAGTGAGCGCGCAGCCCAGGGCGCGCACGCGGTCGCCCAGGTCCACGGCCAGCGGCTTGTCGCGCCAGCCGATCATGTCCATCGCGCGCAGCAGGCAGCGGTCGAGCGCGCAGGCGTTGAGCTTCTCGTTGTAGTACTGCGGCATGACCTCGCCCTCGCGCACCATGTTTTTAAGGCGCAGGTCGGCGGGGTCCATGTGCAGCATGTCGGCGAGCTCGTTAACGGCACTCTCCACGGCAAACTGGCCCTGGGTGGCACCGTAGCCGCGATACGCGCCGCCACGGTTGGTATTGGTGTAGACGGCGTCCCAGCTAAAGCGGCTCGCCTTCACGTGGTTGTAGATGGGCAGGCTCTTATGACCCGAAAGGCCGATCGTCGTGGTGGCATGCTCGCCATAGGCGCCGGCGTTGGACAGCGTATGCAGATCGATGGCCGTGATGGTGCCGTCGTTCATGGCGCCCAGCTTAACGGTCATCTGCATCTGGTGGCGCGAGTTGCCCGCGGTGATGGTCTCCTCGCGGGTGTAGCAGCAGTAGCTCGGACGGCCGGTCTGCTGCGTCACAAACGCAACGAAGATCTCACAGCAGCCCGTCTGCTTGGAGCCAAAGCCGCCGCCGATGCGCGGCTTAATGACCTGCACCTGCGACTGCGGAATGTCGAGCGACTGCGCGACCATGCGGCGCACGTGGAAGGGCACCTGTGTAGAGGTGGTCACCGAGATGCGGCCGAACGCGTCGGTCGTCGCGAAGGCGCGGAAGGTCTCCATGGGCGCGGTCTGCGTGGCCTGGCTGGTGTAGGTGCGAGTGAAGACGATGTCGCTCTGGGCGAAGGCCTCGTCCAAGTCGCCAAAGTCGCTCGTGCCACTGCACACCAGGTTGCGAGCAACGTCGCCGCCCTGCGGGAACATAAAGGTCACATCGCCCTCGGGGTGGACCACGATGTCATTATCGAGCGCCTTGGTAAAGTCGAGCAGCGGCTCGAGCACCTCATAGTCAACCTTAATGAGCTTGAGTGCCTTGTCGGCGGCCTCCTCGGTCTCGGCGGCGACGATCGCCACCTCCTCGTTTTGGTAGCGCACCAGGTTCTCAAGAATCAGACGGTCGTAGGGCGAAGGCTGCGGATAGCTCTGGCCGGCAATGGTAAAGCGGCGCTGGGGCACGTCCTCGTAGGTGTAGACGCCCACGACGCCCGGCACCTTCAGGGCGCGCGACGTATCGATGGAGCGGATCTTGGCGCGGGCATAGGGGCTGCGCTTGAGTTTGACGATGAGCGCACCGGCGGGCACCATATCGCCGGTGTAGACGGGACGCCCCTCGAGCAGGGCCTTCGAGTCCTTCTTGGGCTGCTTGTGAGTGATCTGCTTGTAGGAGACACCGTCGGAGCTGGTGTTATTGACCGGCAGCTCGGGCATCTCAAAGCCCACCTGCACGCCGGACTCGTTAAGGAAGCGCACGATGGCGCGCAGCTGGCTCTCGTAGCCGCTGCAGCGGCAAAGGTTGCCGGCCAGCTGGCGCGAGAGCTCCTCGCGCGTGGCGACGAGGCTCGGGTCCTCCTTGGCGGCGCGGGCAAGCGCCAGCACGTTCATGATGAGGCCGGGGGCGCAAAAACCGCACTGCTCGGCGCCTTCGGCAGCCATCGCACGGGCCAGTGCCTCGGACTCGGCCTTGAGGCCCTCGAGCGTGGTGATGGTGCGACCCTCAACACGGGCCGCGGGAACCGAGCAGCTCAGCACCGGGTCGCCGTCGAGCCACACCGTGCACAGGCCACAGTTGGTGGTTTCGCAGGCACAGCGCACCGACGCGCAGCCTTGCTCGCGCAGCAGCGCAAAGAGCATGGTGTCGGGGGCAATCTGAACCTTGACCTTGCGGCCGTTGAGCGTAAAGGAAAGATCGATGAGTTTGGCAGCCATTAGCGCACCTCGCTAGAATCGACGCCGGACACGCGGCGGCAAGAATACTCGTCCGTGGCGAACTTGGGAATCTGCACGGTCTCGAGCTCGTGGGCAAGCGCGGCCGAAAGCTCGATGCCGGCGGCACGACGCACAGCCTGGACGGCAAGCGGGGCCGAGATGCGGCGGCGGTAGTCGGCCGAGCCCCACATATTGGTGCCGTAGCTCAGGGCACGCACGGATGCGGCAAGGGCGCGAAGCTCGTCCTCGGAAGGCTGCTCGCCGGTGAGACCACACGCCTCGCCCTGTAGCAAGGTCGCGCGCAGCGGGCGGGCGCCCACGGTGACGTGCCAGGAGCCGTCCCACCAGGCGGCGGTAACGTTCAGCGAGGGAAAGTCGGTCGCGGCCTTGCGCACGGCCTCGTAGCTCGCACGGTAATCGTGCTTAACGACTACGATGTGCTCGATCACGTCGCGCACGTAACCCATGTTCACGAACTCGGCGAGCGGAACGCGGCCTGCCCCCGTCAGCTCAACATAGGAATCGAGCGCCAGGAAAGCCGAGAGCACGTCCGAGAAGCCAAAGCGGCCGTAGATGCTGCCGCCCACCGTGGCGGTGTTGCGCAGCTGCACGCCCACGATGTCGTGGACGGCGAACTCAAAGACATTGTTGACAAGCGCGTTGAGCCCGGCATGACGCTCGAGCTGGCGCAGGGTGCACATGGCACCGATGCGAAACTCGGTCTCGGTCTCCTCGATCTGATCGAGTCCGCAGGCCGAAAGGTCAATCGCCGTCGCCACGCGACGCGAACCCAGGCGCATCCAGATGCCGCCGCCCACAATCTTGTTGTTGCGGTTCTTCTGCAAGAGCTCATAGGCTTCGGCCGCGTTTCCAACACGGACGTAGGTACCGAACTTGAGCACGTTCTCCCCCATCTCTTCACTTGTCCAGTACTTTTAAGTGTACCAAACGAGGAGCCGCACACCGTTTTAGGACAAAATCCACCCACCCATCCATAACTTGCGGTGATATACGGACTGATTAGCCGTTCTGGAACGCAAAACAGTCCGTATATCACCGCAAGTTATGAGGAGTCCTCCGGGATAGAAAAGGCTCCCAGCCAGATAGCTGGGAGCCTCATCACATGCTATGTCGAGCGAAGATTTAGCAGACGCCCTGAGCGAGCATGGCGTCGGCGACCTTCAGGAAGCCGGCGATGTTAGCGCCCATGACGAAGTTGCCCTCCTGGCCGTACTCCTTGGCGGTGTCGTCCACGTTGTGGAACATGTCGCGCATGAGCTGCTCGAGCTTGCCGTCGACCTCCTCGAAGGTCCAGGACAGGTGCTCAGCGTTCTGGCTCATTTCCAGGCCGGACACGAGCACGCCACCGGCGTTGGCAGCCTTACCGGGCATAAAGGCGACGCCGTTCTCCTGGAAGTAGGTCGTGGCCTCGATGGTCGTGGGCATGTTCGCGCCCTCGCCGACCACCTTGCAGCCGTTGGCGACGAGTGCCTGGGCGTCCTCGAGCAGCAGCGTGTTCTCGCGAGCGCAGGGCAGCGCGATATCGCAGGGAAGCTGCCACACGCCGCGGCCGTCGCCCTCGTGCCACACGGCGCTGGGCTTCTCATCAACGTACATAGCAAGCGTAACGCCCTTGTCGTGGCCGGAGCGCTTCTTGTTGTAGACATGCTCGAGCACGGTGTAGTCGATGCCGTCGGGATCCTCGACCCAGCCGTGGGTGTCGGAGCAGGCCAGCACCTTGCCGCCGAGCTGGGCGACCTTCTGGACCGCGTAGATGGCGACGTTACCGGAACCGTGAACGACGACGTTCTTGCCCTCGAAGGAGTCGCCGCGGCTCTTAAGGTACTCGTCCACAAAGTAGGCCAGACCGTAGCCGGTGGCCTCGGTACGGGCGAGCGAGCCGCCAAAGGAGAGGCCCTTGCCGGTGAGGACGCCGGTCCACTCGTTGGTCAGGCGCTTGTACTGACCGAACAGGTAGGCAACCTCGCGGCCGCCAACGCCCAGGTCGCCGGCGGGAACGTCGGTGTTGGGACCGATGTGGCGATAGAGCTCGGTCATGAAGGACTGGCAGAAGCGCATGATCTCGTTGTTGGACTTGCCCTTGGGGTCAAAGTCGGAGCCGCCCTTGCCGCCGCCCATGGGAAGGGTGGTCAGGCTGTTCTTGAGAATCTGCTCCAGACCCAGGAACTTGAGCATGCCCAGGGTAACCGTCGGGTTAAAGCGCAGGCCGCCCTTGTAAGGTCCAATGGCAGAGTTGAACTCGACGCGGTAGCCACGATTGACCTGGACCTTGCCCTGGTCGTCGACCCAGGGGACACGGAACATGACGATGCGCTCGGGCTCGACGAGGCGCTCAAGCAGGGCAGCCTCCTCGTACTCGGGATGGGCGTCGAGCGCCGGCTGGATGGTGCCGAGGATCTCGGTCGCGGCCTGGATGAACTCAGGCTGCTCGGGATAGCGGGCCTTGAGCTCGTCGAGAACTTTCTGCGTGTAGCTCATGCTTCCTCCAATTGATGGAAAAGAAAAGTGTCGTTCGAGGCGCCCCATGCGCCGCGAGCTTTATCGAGTATGGATAATATCGCACTGTTGCAGCAAAGTTTCGCATAAGCCGACGAGCGGATGTTTCGTTTTGATTACGATGCAGGTAGAAGCGTTTTTGAGTGCCTGACGTGCAAAACCCGTGTTTCAAACCTGTTTCGTCCACGTGTTCCAAACCACCACAAAGGTGCCTGTCCCCAATGTGGTGGTTTTGGCGGCTAGAGGACGAGCTGATGGTAGTCGGCAGGGGTAATGCGGCCTTCGGTGGCAGCGCGGAAAGCGGCGAGTGCATCGCCCGAGAACGGCATGGCCCAGCACAGCCCGCAGCCGGCGGTAATGGAGCCGGGCAAAGGCATAATGCGCCCGGGCACGCCGGCATTCAGGCACAGCTGCTCGCATTCCATCACATCGAAGGTGCTGTCAAACGACACGATAATCTTGCGCTCGTGGTCGAGGGCATCACCGGATGGGCCTTCGCGGTGTGCCTCACGATACGCCGCGGCGGCCGCTTCCTCTTCCGCAGTATGTCCACAGCCACCGCAGCCGCAGGTACAGGGCTCGGAACCATCGCAAGTGCAAGGCTCTCCCGTGTCGGGGCAAATATCGAGAGACATGGCAACTCCAATCGTCTAGGCGAGCAGCTCGGCTGCCGCAAACTCCTCGGGTGTATTGACGTTTTCGAAGCAGAGCGTGGAGCCCGCGGCCTTAACAATCTGCGGCTCATCTATATAACCAGCCTGAACGCGATTGATCAGGCAGCGAATGCGCTGTCGGTCGCAAGAGAGCAGCTCTTGGGCAACCGGCGCACAAGCGTCACGGCGCCAGACGGCGCACAGCGGCTCAATCCCCCGCTCCTCGCGCGGCACGCACACGTCGAGTGCCTCGGCCTCAACACGATTGGCAAGCGCACCGATGAGTTCCGGCGAGACAAACGGCATATCACAGGCGACGATAGCAACGAGAGGCAGCCGGGCCGCAGTCAGCGAACTCGCGATGCCGCGCATGGCGCCCGCCGACCCTTCTAGGTCCGCCACCACACGCGGCACCAAGCCGCCAAACGCGCACTCCTCAAGAAAGGCAAGCTCGCTGGGACGCGACGTCGTCACGACCAACTCGCCGGCAACTGGCGCCAGCCGACCCAGCACGCGTTCGATGAGCGGCTCGCCGCAAAACGCCATGCGAGCCTTATCGCAGCCCATGCGCGAGGACATCCCGCCCGCTTGAACGACGCAAGAAAGATCGGCCCGTCTTACGGTAGTCATACGGCAAACCACCCCCATCGGCATGCTCAAAACCCAACGCACGGGATCAGTTACCGTAGACAGCAGGACAGGCGACACGGCGGACCCGTACAAAAACAAAACAGCGCCTTTGCGGCACGCAGCAAGACCGCGAGCACAAAAGCGCTGGTAGCGTATGGCGGGAACGTATGTGAATCGAACACATCCAAGACGTTTTGCACGCCTCGCAACGGTTTTGAGGACCGCGGAGCCCACCGGAGCCCATCCGTTCCCAAGTGCCCCGGTATTTTACCAAACCGAGCAGCCAATCTAGCGCAGGGAGCGCAGGCCGCCGGCATCCTTGTCGAGGACTGTGAAGCGTACGGCATCCAGGTGCTCCAAGATGCTGATGGCACGTTTGCGTGACACGCCCAGGGCCTCGCGCAGCACACTCGTGGTGGCAGCGCCGCCGGCTGCCTCAATGGCGGCGGCGACAAGCTCACGCGCATGGGCCTCGGCGGAAGCGGACAGGGCAACGTCGCGCTCGACCTTAACGATCGAGCGATTGAGCGAAAGCTCGCGCAGGGCACGCGTCATGGTGTCGCGGCCGAGCTGCAGCTGTTCGCCCACCTCGGGCAACGTCGGTGCATCCAGGCCGGCCTCGTCAAGCAGCGCGACGATCCGCTCGCATGCCTCTCGCACCACGCGTGCCGCCGCGGCAGCCGAATGCGGATCGAATACCTCGGCACCCTCGGCGGCGCACACACCACGCGAGCAGCCCTCGGCAATCAGAGCCGCGGCAACGACTTCATCAGCGGCAGGCCACGCAGCATGGGCAACGGCGCCGGGCGTAAAGCCCGTCTCCTTGGGAGCCGCCGCGTGCATGGCGGTCAGGATCGCCGCCAGTGCATCCATCGCGGCGTCGAGCGCGGCAGCATTCACATACAGCGCACCGCCCGAGCCGGCAAGCTCGCACACAATACCTCGCGTTACCAACTCGTTCAGCGCGGCATCGGCCTCACCGGAAACAAAATCTAGCGCCGCGGCAACGTCGGCAGCCACGACCGGCAACGTCTGCAGCGCCAACCACGCCTCAACACCAGCGACGGCATCGCCGGCCTCAAGCGCTGCAAGCAGCGTGCGCTCCCCCGCCGAAAGCTCGCGCGAGCGACGGCAGCGCGAAAGCAGCACACGCCCGCCGCCAATGAGCATAACGGGCGAATACGACAGCACCACGACATGGTCTCCGGCTCGCAGCGGCAGCGGCTCCTCCAAGCGCACTTGTACGGTACGGGTCTCGCCCACCGCCATGGGGGCCTCGCCCTCCAAAAGCATGATGCGGCCAACAACCTCGGCCGTGCCGGCCATCACATGCACGCGCGCGCCCGACTCGAGCACGCGCGGCTTGGCGCCCTCGCGACCCAGGTAGGTGAATGTCATCATAAAGCGCAACGTCTGACCAAAACGGCCCTCCACGCCGAGCATCTCACCGCGATCGAGCGCGGCGACAGCATCGCCCACCAAGTTGAGCGCCACGCGCTGTCCGGGCAGTGCCAGCGGCGTGTCACCATGCACCTGAATCCCGCGCACGCGACAGACCGTACGCGACGGCAAGGCCATCAGCTCGTCGCCCACCGCAACCGGCGCATCGTGCAGCGTTCCCGTCACGACGGTGCCGACGCCCTTGATCGTAAAGCAGCGGTCAATCGGCAGGCGCGGCGCGGCATCGCCACGCTCGGCACGCTCGCGACAGGAATCCCAGCAGGCACTTACCTGCTCGTCGAGCACCGCAAGGAGCCCGTCGATCCCCTCGCCCGTCTTAGACGACACGGGCACAATCGGCGCGCCCGCAAACACGGTACCCGACAAAAAGTCATCGACATCGAGCTCGGCAAGCTCGGTCATCTCGGCATCAGCCAGATCGCGCATGGTCAGCGCCACCACCATATGCGTGACACCCAGCAACTCCAGTACATGCACGTGCTCGCGCGTCTGCGGCATTACGCCCTCAACGGCAGAGACCACCAGCACGGCCACGTCGATACCCGTGGCACCCTGCACCATGGCGAGCAGGTAATGCGCGTGGCCCGGCACATCAACCAGGCCGACGATCTTGCCGCTCGGCAGTGCCAGCTCGCCAAAACCCAGCTCCACCGTCATGCCGCGACGACGTTCGACCTCCAGGCGATCGGGATTCTTGCCGGTCAGCGCCTCGATCAGCGCCGACTTACCGTGGTCGACGTGGCCCGCCGTACCTACGATAACGGGGCATTCCACCAGCGCTTCGGTCTCACTCATCGGCGCACCGCCTTGACAACGCATGCGGCAAGCGTCGACGCCGCCGTCTCGATATCGCGGTCGCCCACAAGCGTACGGACGTCAAACAGAATGCGATTGTGCGAGGTTCGCGTGACGACCGGCGTGTCGAAATCTTGGACGAGCGACCGCTTGAGCGCATCAACGGAAAGACGCTCATCGACGAGGCACACGGCAACGCACATGGTGGGCAGCTCGACGGTAGGCAGCGAGCCGCCGCCGGGAGTCGACGACTCCTCGACGATTTCCACCTGAACGGCGCACGGGCAACCCGCCTTATCGAGCCCGGCGACCATACGATCGCGCAGCTTGCGGGCACGTCGTTCCAAGTGGGCCTGCGGCAGCGTAAGCATGCTGAGCACCGGAATATCACGATGGGCCACATCCGCCCCGTCCATGTAGATGCGCAATGTAGCCTCGAGCGCCGTGAGCGCCAACTTGCCCGGGCGCAGGGCACGCATGAGCGGATGCAACCCGCAAGCCTGGACCAGATCGCGACGGCCCATGATAATGCCCGCCTGCGCGGCACCGAGCAGCTTATCGCCCGAGCACGACACCAGATCGAGCCCTGCCGAAACCGAAGCCGGCGTAGTCTCCTCGCCGCCGCGCACCAGGATGTCGTCGGGCAACAGCGCACCCGACCCCTGGTCCTCGTAGAACAGCAGGCCATGCTTGTGAGCAAGCGCCGCAAGCTCCCGAGAACCCACCTCCTCGTGAAAACCCTCGATGCGATAGTTGGAAGGATGAACCTTAAGGATCATCGCCGTATCGGGCGTGATGGCGCGCTCGTAGTCGCTCAAATGCGTGCGGTTGGTGGCCCCGACCTCGACGAGTTTGGCGCCCGAGGCCACCATGACATCGGGGATGCGAAAGCTGCCGCCAATCTCGACAAGCTCGCCGCGGCTGACGATAACCTCTTTGCCCGCAGCATGAGTCGCCAGCACTAGCAGCACGGCGGCGGCGTTATTGTTAACGACCAGCGCGTCCTCGGCTCCGGTAAGCGAGCGAATGAGCTGCGCGGCATGTTCCTTACGCGACCCGCGCGAGCAGGTGTCCACGCTGTACTCGAGCGTGCTGTAGCCGCGCGCGACCTCGGCCACGGCCTTTGCCGCCGACTCCGCGAGCGGGGCGCGACCCAAGTTGGTATGGATAACCACACCCGTGGCGTTGACGGCGGGACGCAGGCTCGGCAGCGCGGAGCGATGCGCACGCCACTCGATGGCCGAGGCCAGCTCGCGCTTGGAACGCGACGCGGCACCGGCGCGAATCGCGGCGCGCTCCTCGTCGAGCTCGGCCGTGACGGCGGCATGCACCACCGCGTCGCAGGTCTCCCCCGCCGCCTTCACCACCGGCCACTCGGCAAGCAGCTCGTTGACGGAAGGAATGGCGCGCAGGCGGGCGCGCACCTCATCGGACATGTTCTGGCTATCGCTCATGTGCGGCCTTTCAAAAGAAACGTGGATCAGTCGAATACATCAGCTGAGTCAATTACTCGTCATTATCCCCGCGCGCGACAATCTTTTCCACGCGAACGGCGTTTTCCTGGGTGAGCGCAGCGCCCGTCAACGGGTCCCAACGCAGTGGCGTATGGTCGAGCGGACCCACGCCCAAGGCTTGAGCGCCACCGGCATCGGAGCCAAACGAACGCCCACCGGGGGCGGCCGACGTAAAAATGCACGCCGGATGCAGATAGGGCGTCGTCTCCACGCGCACGCGATCGCGGCCCATGTCGCTCACAAGCTCGACGACCTCGCCATCGGCGATACCCATGTGAGCGGCGACATCCGCGTTCATCTGCACGGCGTCCAAGTCCGACCCCGCCTCGGCGGCACCGGCCGCCGCGAGCCTGCGCGAGGTATGCGACTCAAAGGGTCGATTGCCGCTAATGAGGCGAAACATCCCCGGGCCAGGCTCCACCATGGGAGCGATCCAGTTGGGTACACGACCCAGGCCGGCTCGTTCCCATACGTCACTTGCCAGCGCAATTTTGCCGCCATCCAAGGGAATCGCCGGCTCGCCCGTACGCGATGGCAACGCAACACCCGTGTCGGCCCAGCCGCGCTCCTTGAGCTCGTCCAGATCAATCCCAAAAGGCTCCACCTGGGCAGCTGCCAGATCGTCAGACGTAAACTGGAAGTACTCGCCCACGCCACACGCCTGCGCCAGACCGGCAAAAATCTCCCGACCGGGACGTGTGTCGTCATGCTGCACAGGCAGCACGGCGTTGCGGTAGAACACTCGCGCGTCGTTGCGGTCCACGACCGTGCCCACGCCGCGGTCGGCCTCCAGATACGTCACGTCGGGCAGCACGAAGTCAGAAGCACGCGCCGTCTCGGACCAGCGAATATCAATCGTCACGAGCAAGTCGAGCTGCTGCAAAATACCCAACCAAGCCTGCGCATTACCATAGCCCGCACCGGGGTTACTGGCATAGACGATGAGCCCACGCAAATCGCCGGCAAGAATCGACTGACCGATGGTCGTGCACAGGCCGCGCACCGGATCGACCAGCGAATAGCGCTCGGACCCCAGCTTGGGCCCGCGCGGTACCGGCGGCGTCGCAAAGCGTGCGGGATCGAGGTCGCCCAACACGAGCGGCGTGGGCGGGTTGAGAGCACCGCCCGCGTGTCCGATGCAGCCTAGCAGTACGTCGACCAAGCAGATAGCGCGCGCGGTCTGGGTGCTATTGGCATACGCGATACCGATACCGCCATGAAAGCCCGCATCCACCACAGTGGCAGGCGCGGCGGCAGCGAGATCGCGCGCCGTGGCGACAATCTCTGCGGCCGGCACGTCGCACATCGACTCGGCCCACTCGGGCGTCCAAGCACGGGCCGCCTGCGCCAGCTCGTCAAAACCCGTGGTATAGCGGTCCACGAACTCGTGATCGTACAGGCCCTCGGCAATCAACACGTGGGCAATACCCAACAGCAGCGCCAAGTCGCAGCCCGGGCGCACGCGGAGCCAGCGATCGGCAAGCGCGGCCGAGCCGCTGCGCCGGGGGTCGACCACGATAATCTTCGCCCCACGCCGGCGCGCATCGTTGAGCGCGTCAACGGCCCCCATCGTCGACGAATCGACAATGGAACGCCCCAGATACATGATGCAGTCGGTATGTGACAGGTCGGAGGCGGGACTATAACCCAGGCTGTGCTCCCAACCGGTAAGCCGGCTTACCTCGCAGGCGCCATCGGCACCGTATACGTTAGGCGAACCCAGCGCATGCATAAAACGATACGCCCAGTAGCGGTCGAACGAGGGCACACCAAGTGTCATGCCCAGCGCACGGGGCCCGCGCTCGTCAACAATCCCCAAAAGGCGCTCGGCAATCTGAGCAAACGCCTCGTCCCAGGTAATCGCATCGAACCCCGAGCCATCCCGGCGGCGTCGCATGGGGTGCACAATGCGGTCGCGCTCGTCAAACGGCATTGCCAGGCGATGGCGCCCGCGGGCGCACAGGGCACGCGCCGCGCACGGATGCCCCACAACCGGCAACTCAGCCACCACACGACCGTCCTCAACGCGTGCCGCAAAGGCGCAATCGGCATAGCATCCCCCGCATGTGGTCACCACGGCGCGACCGTCACGCTTCACAGCAGATGCCATCTCGATTACCCCTTTCATCAGCCAAACACAACAGGGCAACAGCCCGACAACGAGCCCCAGACCCAAATAGCCTCCCGCACGGCAACGCCCCGCGGGAGGCCCAACGTCAAACAGACGGTACCTTACGCCTCGGACTTCTTAGCGTAGATAAACCAGTAGCCGAGCGCGATCAGAACCGCGCCGCCCACGATGTTGCCCAGCGTGGCGGCGGACAAGTTAAACGCAATGCCCGCAGCGTTGAGTGCATCGGCGCCGGCGACGTCGGCACCATAGCCGAACGCGTGCATCACGGCACCCATGGGCAAAAAGTACATGTTGGCGACGCAGTGCTCAAAACCGCAGGCCACAAAAGCGGCGATGGGCAGCAGAATGCCCACAACCTTATCGACCACGGTCTTGCCGGCGGTACCGATCCACACGGCCAGGCACACAAAGATGTTGCACAGGATGCCACGGAAGAAGATCGTCACCCAGTCGATCGTCACCTTGCCGGCGGCGACGCTCACCATGGAATTGGCGACCGCCTCGCCGTTGAGCTTGTAAATGCCGGCCATATACACCAAAAAGACGATGAACAGGGCACCGACAAAATTGCCGACCCACACGACGACCCATGCCTTGAGCATCTGAGCCAGGGTGATCTTTTTGCTCTTGAGCGCGCAGACCATAAGCGAATTACCGGTAAACAGCTCGGCGCCGCACACCAGTACCAGCACCAGGCCCAGGCAAAAGCACAGACCGCCCACGACGCGCTGGGCACCCCAGCCCAGCGTGCTGTCGCTCAAGAACACGGTAAAGAACAGGCCACCGAAGGCAATAAACGCACCGGCGAACATTGCCAACAGAAAGGCCTTTGCGACCGGCAGGTTGGCCTTGGTCACGCCGGCGGCCTCGGTCTTGGCCTCGATCGCGGCGGGCGCCAGGCAATCGGGAGCGGGATATTCTGCCTTGGAATCTGCCATGTCAATCACTTCTTTCCTAATCAGCAGGGACAAGCGCACCTATTGCTCTTGTCCCAAGCGGACAAAGTGGGAAAAGTCGTTGGCGGCCACGGCGTCGTACACGGCGTCGACGGCGTCAAAGACTTCCGGGGACATGGGGTTGTAGAACTCCGTGTCGCCCGGCTGAATCCCTATGAAGACGATATCTTCGCACGATTGCTCAATCTCTTCGATCAGAATCGACAAGGGAAGCGAATGCGTGGTGAACATCGACTTGCGCGCGACGTCGGTCTTATCGAGCAGGCGGATGGCACCGACGGGCAGCGCCATGTCGGCGGCATCGACCAACACCAGGCGCGGCGGACGCTCGCGCTTGACCTCGATGATGTCGTCCTCGGGCGTCTGACCACCGTCGATGGTGTACCAACCGGCGATGGGCGTGTCCTCCATCTTTTTGGAGAGCACGGGGCCAGCGGCATCGTCGGCGCGCAGCACGCTTCCCGCCGTGAGCACAATGCCCGCAAACGGGGCGTCGTTCACACGGCCACCCACAACGCGACCCATTACTGCAACCTCCCCGTCAGATACACGCCCGACACATCGCGCACGCGCTCAACCAGATCGCGAAACTTCATTAAGAACGCAACCTGCTGGGCATGCAGGCCAAAGTCGTCATCGAACACCGAGATGCCGGCCTTGGCCGAACCGCGAAAACCGCGATCGTCGAGCAGCGTGTCACAGGCCTCGAGCAGCGACGGCACCGCCGCCTTGTCGAGCTGGCACTCGCCAAAGGAGCGGATGGCCTCGAACTTGGTCTTGGCCTCCCCCTCCGGCAGCGCGTCGACGAGCGAATAGAACACGTTCACCGGCACCGACAGGCGCGGCTCAAAGCAGTCGAGCACGCCGGTGTGGTGGCCCACGGCGAGCGTGTAGTACAGCACGTCGCAGGCCTCCTGGGGAACGTCTTCCTCGGTCTCCACAAACTTACGCGTGAGCTCATAGAAGACCACCTGGTCGGGCGCATGGCCCAGGCAGGGGTCGGCGACGCCCTCGGCGGCCTCGTCGCTTGCGCGCGAGGCATCGCCAAAGGAGCCGCCGAGCATACCGGGGCCCACAAAGTAACCAGAGCGGTCCGTGAGCTCCATCTAGCGACCTCCGGCCAGCACCAGATCCTGCAGCGCCGAGTACACCTCGACGCGGCGCGGATCGTCCTGCTTATCGATGAGCAGCGCCATGGCACCGCGGATATCGCCCTTGGGCGCGCCCTCGAGCGTATCCATAAACTCATTGGCCAGGTCGCGGCCGTAACGGTAGCCGCTCATGGCGCGAGCCTCACGCTCGATGGCCACACGCAGCTTGTACGGCACGCCGGGGTGCAGGATATCGGCCTGCTCGCCGGCGGCCTCCACCGTGGTCTCGGCATGGAGCTTTTGGTCCAGCAGGCCAAGTGCCATGGCAAAGCCGTAGATGGTCTGCGCGGGGCTGGGCGGGCAGCCGGGGATGTAGACATCGACCGGCAGAATCTTGTCCGTGCCGCCCCAGACGCAGTAGTTGTCGTAGAAGATGCCACCGGTGCAGCCACATGCGCCATAGGACACCACGATCTTGGGATCGGGTGCGGCCTCAAAGGCGCGCAGGGCCGGCATGCGCATGGCACGCGTCACGGCACCGGTGTACAGCAACACATCGGCGTGACGGGGCGAGGGCACGACCTTGATGCCAAAGCGCTCGACGTCGAAGACGGGCGTGATGGAACCGAAGATCTCGATCTCGCAGCCGTTGCAGCCGCCACAGTCAACACGGTAGACGTACACCGAGCGCTTGATCTTCTTAAGAAGGGTCGCCTTGGCCTTCTCGATGCTCTCGTCGAGCTCGATCTTGGTCGGGCGGTACTGGAGCCGCTCGGGCAAAAGCGTGGGTTCGGCCATGGTTACTCCTCCTTCGTTTCAAAATCCATGATGATGCCCTCGACCGGCGCCGGACCGGCGGGAATCTCGGGCGCATCGGGGTTGAGCTCGCGGTCGATATACTCCGGGTTCACGCCGTGGCCGCCCAGATACTCCATGCCGGGGCCCTGGGGCTCGCCGGACGCAAGCGTCTCGTTGGCAGCCATGCCGGCAGCGTTGCCGGTCTTTACGGCCGAGGCGGCGCGCAGGGCGTCGAGCTCGCGCTTGCACTCCTGGCACATACCGACGGTACGGGCGGCCTGGATGGCCTCCATGCCGCCGGCCTTTTGCAGCAGGCGCTTGGCGTAGTCGATCTCCTTATGCGGGGCAAACGGCTTGCCGCAGCGCGAGCAGTGCTCGAGCGTGTAGACGCTCTTGCTGGTGAGGTCGTCCTTGCTCATGACGGCCAGCTCAAACTCCTCGGTGAGCTTGATGGCCTCCATGGGGCAGGCTTCCTCACAGCGGCCGCAAAAGATGCAGCGGCCGTAGTCGATCGACCAGGTAATGGTATCGGCCGCAAGGTCAGTGTCCATGCGAATGGCATCGGCCGGACAAGCCACGCCGCAGGCACCGCAGGCGATGCAGAGCTCGGCATTGTGCTCGGGCTTGCCGCGCATGTCCTTGTTGGTGGGAAACGGCGCAAACGGGTACTTGACCGTCGCGTCGCCGGCCTTGGCGTTAACCTTCCAAAGCTTCAGCATATTAGAGTGCCTCCTCATCGAGCGGAGCGGCCATGGTGCCCTCGCCCGCAAGCGGCGACTTGTCGCGCCAGACGTTCTCGAACTGCTCCTTGTCGAGCACGTGGTCGCGCTTGGCGGCGACATCGGTCACCGTCACGCGGTCGGTGCAGGAGTAGCACGGGTCGAGCGAGCCGACGATCAGCGCCGCATCGCCCACGGTGTTGCCGCGGAACATGTAGCGCAGGACCGGCCAGTTGCTGTACGTGGCCGCCTTGGCGCGCCAGCGGTAGCACTTCTGGTTGTTGCCGAGCATGGCCCAGTGCACGTCCTCGCCGCGCGGAGCCTCGGTGGCGCCGATGGCGTACTTGTGCGGGGTGTACTCCCAATCCGTGGTGAGGATGGGGCCCGACGGGCAGTTCTCGAGCATGGTCTCGATCATGTCGATCGAATCGTAGACCTCCTGGATGCGAACGGCGGTGCGGCCGAAGGCATCGCAGGTGTCTGCCGTGGCAGCATGCATCTTCTGAACATCCGGATCAGCGTAGCCGTCGAAGGGATGGTCAAAGCGCACGTCGCGGGCATAGCCCGAGCCACGCATGAGCGGACCGACCGGAGAGAAGTCGCGTGCGATCTTGCGGTCCAGAATGCCGATACCACTCGTACGCTCGATAAAGTTGGGCGTGGAGAGTAAGACGTCGACGAGCTCCTGAACCTCGGAGCGCAGCTGGTGGATGGTCGTGAGCGTGGAGAGCTTCTGCTCGGCCAAAATGTCGCGACGCACGCCGCCGATCACGTTGAGGCCGTAGGTCTTGCGGTGACCGGAGAGCTTCTCGGCCAGGTCCATGGACTTCTCGCGGACGCGGAAGAACTGCTGGAAGCCGGAGTCGAAGCCCGTGTAGTGCGACGCCAGGCCAATGTTGAGCAGATGCGAGTGCAGGCGCTCGACCTCGAGCATGATGGCGCGGATGTACTGGGCGCGCGGCGGGACATGAATGCCCTGGGCGCGCTCGACGGCCTCGGCATAGGCCACCGAGTGGGCGCAGCCGCAGATGCCGCAGATGCGGTCGGCGAGGAACGTCACGGCGTCATAGTTCAGGCGCGTCTCGGCGACCTTCTCCATACCGCGGTGCACGTAGAACAGACGATAGTCGGCGTCCACGATCGTCTCGCCCTCAACGAACAGGCGGAAGTGGCCGGGCTCGTCGGAGGTAATGTGCAACGGGCCCATGGGGACGAGCGTCGTCTCCTTGCCCTTGGTATCGGCCAAGAACTCGTAGTTTTCCATGTCGCTCGCGGGAGCGGGACGGAAACGATAGTCCATGGAGTCCTTGCGCAGCGGATACAGGCCGCTGGGCCAATCGTCCGGCAGCACCAGGCGACGACGATCGGGCAGACCCTCGGGGATCAGGCCGAACATGTCGCGAAGCTCGCGCTCGCCCCACACGCAGGCGGGGACGAACGGCGTCACGGACGGGAACGTCATCTTGGCGGGATCGACCTCGGTGCGCACGGTCACCCAGCCGGGGTCCTCCCCCTCCATGGAGATGACGTAGTACACGGCGTAACGGCCGCACAGGCTGCGCTCGTCGTTGCCGATGATCACGGGAATCCAGCCGTAGCGCTCGTAATACAGGTAGTGGACGGCCTCGGGCAGCTTGTCCTGCTTGACGGTAATCGTCAGCTGGTCCTCGCACTGCCACTCGACCTTTTCGATGCAGCCCGGAACGGCGCGGCGCAGGGCCTCGACATGGCTCTCGCAGCGACGGGCATACACCTTGTTCTCAGTTTCAATCATTCGTTACTCCACCTCGCTCTGAGCGGTCTCGGTACCGAACACAGCGCGGTACATCGGCGTCGCGTGAAGTTCCTCGGTGCTCTGCTCGAGCACGATGCCGGTCGCGGTCTCCACACCGTGCACGAGAGGCAGCGGGGTGGCGATGCCAAACCACAAGATCATGACAGCCAGGATGATTTCGGGGATAAGCATGAGCGCCGGGGCCTCATGCTTGCCCATGCCCTGGGGCGCATGGCCGAATACCGACTTGAGTGCGATACGGGTGAGCGCGGAGATGGCCACGGTAAGACCGAGGGCGACCACGACGACCAGCCACATGGGACCGGCGGTAACACCGGCGACAAAAGTCAGGAACTCGGAGATAAACATGCCAAAGGGCGGGAAGGCACCAAGACCGAGCAGCGCCAGGACGGCGAGCGCGGCGGTTGCGGGGGCAACCTCGACGACGCCCTGGATCTTGGCCAGGCTACGCGTGCCAAAAGCGTGCTGGATGTTGCCGGACACGCAGAAGGCAAGCGTCTTGGTAAAGCCGTGGAACACGCAGTGCAGCAGGGCCGCGGCGATACCCAGCGGGCCACCGATACCCAGGCACAGGGCGATAACGCCCACGTTCTCCACAGACGAGTACGCAAAGCGGCGCTTGAGGTCGTCCTGGCGAAACATCGAAAGCGCCGCCACCAAAATGGACAGCGTGCCGACGATCAGCAGCAGAAGTTGCGGATACTCGGCACCCACGGCCTGGATGGTAAAGCCGTAGAAGCGCATGATCACAAGCATGGCACACTTAAGCAGGACACCCGAGAGCAGGGCCGAGACAGGGCTCGGAGCCTGAGAGTGGGCATCGGGCAGCCAAGTGTGCATGGGGAACAGGCCAGCCTTGGTGCCAAAGCCGATCACGATAAACGCAAAGGCGAGGCGCATGAGCGTCGGGTCGAACTGGTCGGCATACGGCAGCACGCACGACAGGAATGCGGCCTCGTGGGCGTTGGGAATCACGTCGGCGGCGTTGGCGTAGATCAGCAGCGTACCGAACAGGCCAAAGGCCACGCCGGCGGTACAGACCATCGCATACTTCCAAGAAGCCTCGAGGGCCGTCTTGTTCTTGTAGATACCCACGAGGAACACGGTGGAAAGCGTGGTTGCCTCCACGGCGGCCCACGTGAGGATCATGTTGTTGGACAGGCACGCGAGCAGCATGGTGAACACAAACAGGCTAAACAGCGCAAAATACTGCTTGGCGCGCTCGGCGGGCATGGAGCCCTCCTCGATATCGGCCTTTACATAGGGCAGCGAGAACAGCCCCGTAAGAAAACCGATAAAGCCGATGAGCAGCACAAAGATGGCGCCCAGCGAATCGAGGTGGAACCACAGGCCAAGAGCGCTCGCGGTTTCGCCGCTCGTAAGGACGTCACCGGCCGTCATAATCGACAGCACCAGGACGGCTGCGACGGAGACCAGGTTGAGACCGGCAAACACGTTATAGGACGTGTTCTTAGGCAAAAACGCCATGACCAGCGAGAACACCAAAGGAGTCGCGAGCAGGGCGAAAATCAACGTTTCCATGGACTACCCCCTCAGCTCGGACAGGTCGCGCGCATCGAGCGAGTGGGAGTCGTCCCAAATGCGACGCACGACGATGGACATGATGATGACGGCAAAGATGGCGTCGGTGGCGATACCGATCTCGATGATCTCGGGAGCGGTGGGGGCCAAAAGCGCGAGCGTCACGTGGCTGCCGTTTTCCATAAGGCAGTATCCAAAGATCTGCTTCATGATGTTGCGCTGCGAGATGATGCAGGTGAGGCCCACAAAGAAGTGAGCGAAGCTAATGGCGAGCGCAGGAGTTGCGACCTCGGCCGTGGGCAGGCTGATCTGCGTCACGACGGCAAAGCAGATCGCGACCTCGACGGCGATGATGCAGATGGCCCACGCGGGCTTAAGGCCGGCCTTGAGCGATGCGTCGCTCGGCTCGCCCATCTTCTTATATGCGCGGTTAAGGATATAAGGGACCAGGACGACCTTAGTGATAAAGGCAGATCCAGCCCACATAAGCAGCTCCTGCGCACCGGTGGTGACACCGAGCGTGGCGAGCAGTCCCACGAGCACCAGCGACTGCACCGCATACCAGCTGATGGCGTGCTTGATGTTCTTGGAGACGACCACCATGGTGGACGTGACGATCAGAAGGCCGCCAAGGATGTTGACGATCGAATAACCCATGTCGTTCTACCTCCTAACCGATCCAGCTGGCCGAAAGCGGGCCGCTAACGATAACCATGATGATGAGCACGATGAACACGAACGCCATCGCGCGGGGAAGCGGGGCTCCCGCAGCAACCTCGTCGCTCGGCTCGCCGGGCAGGCAATAGCCCATCCACTTGAGGAACCAGGCGAAGGTGGCGACGGTCTCGGCGACCATGATGCACACGAGCACCAGGATCGCGACGTTGCCGGCACCCACAGAAAAGCCGCCGGCGATAATCTGGAACTTCGAGAAGAACGTGTTCATGGGCGGCACGCCGGCAATGGCGAGCGCCGCGACACCAAAGCCCACGCCCGAGATCGGGTACTTCTTTACGATGCCGCGAAGCTTGGGCAGCATACGCGTGCCGAGGGTAAAGGAGAACGAACCGGCGATCAGGAAGAACAGCGTCTTGGCGAAGGCGTGGTTAAAGATGTGGCACACGGCGCCATCAAAGGCCAGCTGGCTGCCAAAGACCGAAAGGCCCAGACCAAAGAACACATAGGAGAGCTGGGCGATCGTGGAGAAGGCCAGCAGGCGCTTCATGTCCTTTTGCGGCAGGTACATAAGGAAACCAAAGAGCATGGTGACCATGGCGTCGATAATGGCGACCCAACCCACGATCTCGGGAATCTCACCGGCAGAGACGAGTGCACGCGCGAACACGCACACGCCGACCTTGACCATCGAGGCACCATGCAGGTAGGCCGAAACAGGCGTCGGCGCCTCCATGGCCGAAGGCAGCCACATGTACATGGGAACCTGTGCGGACTTGGCCCAGGCCGCAAACAGCACGAGCAAAAGGACGATAGCCTTGAGCTTGGCGTCGAGACCGGCAATCGCGGTAATGGCGAAGGTACCGGTGTGGGCAAACACGATGGCGGCGCCCAGATACAGGCCGAGCGCACCGATATGCGTGATGATCAGGGCCTTCATGCCGGCCTTCTTGGCCGTAGGCGACATGTAGTAGCTAATGAGGCCCCAAGAGCACGCACCCGTGATCTCAAAGAACACGAGCTGGCCCAAAAGGGTCGAGCTGTACACAAGGCCGGCCATGGCGCCGATGAAGGTCGCGAGGTACGCGTAGAAGCGACGACGCGGTGCGTCGGGATGCTCACGGTTATTCTCGCTCATATAGGGAATCGAATAGATCACGACAAGCAGGCCGATACCCACAAAGGCAGGCGCGAGCAGCGTGCTCATGCGATCGAAGGTGAATCCCATGACGAGGGTCTGCCCAAACGAGATCAGGGGGACCTGCGTGTCGGGCATGCCGGCGCCAGCGAAATTCGCGGCGAGGGCGATGGTGCAGACCGTCGAGACGGCGGCACCCAAAACGCTGAACCACTTGGCGTACGGACGGGGGAACAGGGCGACGAGCACCGAGGCCACCATCGGGGCCGCGATAGCGACCAAGCCGAGAAGGGACAGACTGACTGCAAATGACATTGTTTCTCCCTTCTCCTACACGCCGACGACCACGAAGACAAACGCCAGAACGGCGATGCCCACGACGGCCCAGGTCTGATTGCCGAGCACCTTAAAACGCGAGCGCGAGCAGGAGTTCTCGATCACGCCGCATACGACAAAGTCGATCAGGCACTTCACCAGGAAGATGACTGCGCCAAGAACGGCGGCGGCGCCCACGGTCGTGGGCTCGCCCCAGGGGACGAAGATCGCGCAGAACCAGGCGACGACCAGGACCTGTTTCATGGACATGGCAAGCTTGGCCATGGCGAGCGACGGGCCCGAAAGCTCGGCGAGCGGACCTTCCTGAAGCTCCTGCTCGGCCTCGGCCTGGTCAAAGGGCAGCTTGCCGAGTTCCATGTAGCAGGCAATCGCAAAGGCGATGCCGGCGAGGATCACGGCGACCGGCGCGTCGATGGCGCCCGTCATGATGTGCTGACCCATGGTGGCGATGTCGGTGGAGCCGCACACCAGGGCGGCGGCAAACAGCGCCAACAGCATGGACGGCTCGATGAGCACGCTCATGAGCAGCTCGCGGACGCCGCCGATACCGGCGTAGGCGTTGGACGAATCCACACCGCAGAGGGCGAAGAAGAAGCGGGCGAGCGCCAGGCTGTACATGATGGTGATGGCGTCACCAAAGACCGGGATGGGGCTTTGCGCCGTAAAGAGCGGCAGACCCATCGCGAGCATAAAGGCGACGGCGAAGAACAGCGGCGGCATGATGCGCAGTGCAAAGCTCGCATCCTCGCTCTGGGACTCGGGACGCGCAAAGAGCTTTGCCAGGTCGCGGTAGTCCTGCATGATGCTGGGGCCGCGACGGTTGTGCATCTTGGCACGGATCACGCGGCCGAGACCGGAGAAGAACGGCGCGACGGCCATGACGACCACGCCCTGCAGAACGGCAAGTACGATGTTGTTCATGCTCTCCCCTCCTTAACCCATTTGCACGGCGAGCACGAGGAACACCACGAGTGCCGCGACGATGTAGCAGATATAGATGCTGTAGTTGCCGCCCTCGAGCTTAGTCGCGAGGTCGGCGAGCTTCTCGACACCCTTATGCGGGGCATCGACGAGAACCTTGTCGGGTACGGGCTCCACAGCCTCGGCCACACCGGTGAGCTTCTGGAAGAAGTGAGCGATGGACCAGCAGACGGCCGTGCAGCGGTCGCGCAGCGTGTAGAGCGGCTGCATAAACCAGGACACCTCGGAGGCGAAGGTCGTGGCCACGACGGGCATATGCTCGTTGGGAGCATAGCCGCATGCCCACGGCTGGGACTTCTGCACCTTGCCGACGGTCTTAAGCTTGCGATAACCGCAGGCAAGGCCGACAAGTACCACGAGCGCAATAGCGATCGCGGGCGTGGAGGTGGCAGCGCCGGAGTATTGGTTCATGAGCTCCATGCCCTCGGCGGCAAACACGCCACCGTACGGATGCAGCACGGACGCGGCGACATCGACCAGCACGGGCGCGATCACGGGAGCGCCAATGCCCAGCACGACGCAGATGGCCGCGAGCAGGCCCTGCGCAAACACCATGGGGGCGGGAACCTCCTTGGCATTGGCCGCGGCCTCGGAGCGGGGCGCGGAGGCAAAGGAGACGCCATAGGCCTTGACGAAGCATGTGACAGCCAGAGCGCCGGTAATGGCAAGCGCGACGGCAGCGAACACGGCCACGATCATGACGGCCTTGTCGCCCTGCATGGCGGCGTTAAAGAGCGACTGGTAGGTAAACCACTCGGACACAAAGCCGTTGAAGGGCGGGATGGCCGAGATGGCAAGCGCGCCAATAAGGAAGCAGATGGCCGTTGCCGGCATACGACGGAACAGGCCGCCCATCTTCTCCATATTGCGCGTACCCGTGGAGTACAGCAGCGCACCGGCGCCCAAGAACAGCTCGCCCTTAAACATCGCGTGGTTAAACGTGTGGTAGAGGGCGGCCATCAGAGCCAGGACGGCGATGCCGACCGAGTTGAGCCCCATGGCGGCCATGGAGGCGCCGACGCCGAGCAGAATGATGCCGATGTTCTCGACGGAATGATAGGCCAGCAGGCGCTTGATGTCATGCTCCTGCAGGGCGAAGGCCACGCCGAGGACCGACGAGATCGCACCGAAGACCATGACCATAAGGCCCCACCAGACCTGAACGCCCGAGGCGGAGAGCAGGTCGAGGCCCACCTTGAGGATGCCGAAGATACCGATCTTGATCATGCCGCCGGACATGAGGGCCGACACGTTGGACGGCGCCTCGGGATGTGCCTTGGGCAGCCAGCCGTGCAGCGGGATAATACCGGCCTTGGCGCCAAAGCCAAAGAAGGCGAGCACGAAGCACACGGATGCGACCGCGGGGCTAAACTGCGTAGCGCGGAAATCCGCAAAGGCAAACGAGCCACCGGCGAAGTTGGTCATGGTGAGGAAGCTCGCCATGATGAGCACAAAGCCCACGTGCGCGATCACAAAGTAGAGCCAACCGCCATGGATGGAGTTCTCGTTCTCCTCGATCACGACCAGGAAGTACGAGGTCAGCGACATGAGCTCAAAGGCGACCAGGAACCAAAACACGTTGTCGGCGGTGATGACGAGCATCATGGACGCCACAAAGGTGTTAAAGAAGAAGCCGGCGCGGCCCTTTTTGCCCGGGTACTCATCAAAGTAGTTGAGACCGTAGATCGAGCCGGCAAACGCGAGCACCGAGATGAGCGCCACGAACAGGCCGGACAGCTGGTTGAGCAGCAGCTGGAAATGGGCAAACGGGAAGAACACGATGGTGTCGACCGACGTGACATCGCCCAGCACGGCCTGGATACCGGCCACAAACGAAAGCACCGCGGCGACGGCGCCGATTAGGCAGCCGGCGGTCTTGGCGGCGTTATCGGCCTTGATCAGCAGAACCGAGGCGAGCGCACCGATGCACGAGACGGCAAGCGATGCGATAAACAGCGTCATGCTATCCATTGTTTACGCTCCCTTCTGCTTTCTCGGACAGGCCCTGGGCCACAGCGGTAACGTCGACGACCGGACCGTTTTCGATCGAGCGCAGGCGCTTGGCCTCGTCGAGCTCGCGATCGGCCGCGCCACCCATGACGGTCAGCGCCTTGGTAGGGCACGCCGCCACACAATGCGGGCCGTCCGGATCGAATGCGCACAGGTCGCACTTGACAGCGCAGGTGTACTGACCAGGAGCCCACGTAAGCAGGCTGCTCAGGGACTTAGGATACGAAGGCGTCGGGTCGCACATGCCTGCGACACCGGCGATAGACGTGCCATCGGGATGGATAGCTCCGAAGGGGCACGCGATGGCGCACAGCCTGCACCCGATGCACTCCTGCTCCTTGACGTGGATGCGATCGCCATCGCGCTCGATGGCATTCACCGGGCAAACCTCGGCGCAGGGGGCACCCTCGCAATGGTGGCAGGCAAGGGCGGCCGAAATACCGCCGGTCTTCACGAGCGCCAAGCGCGGCGTATCCTGAAGACCCTGCATCCGGTGGGCGTCGGCACAGGCGGACTGGCATGTTCCGCAGCCGATGCACCTCTCCGGGTTGATGTCGATGAAGCGGTTCATCCCCACTTCCTTTCAAAATAACGGGCCGGGCTCCCGAACGTACGGGACGCCCGGCCCAAATAGCCAACGAGAACGGGACTACACGATTTGGTTCACGTGCGTCTCGTCGTCGAACTTGGCGGCGCCGGGCTCAACGTCTTGGGGAGCGGCGGCGTCCACCAGAGCCTGCTTGAGCTCGGTGTACTGACGCTCGACTTCGCCCTCTGCCCAAACCTGGTCGGCAATGGCGTCGACCTGGCAGGCGGAGAACTTGTCCTCGGGCGTATGCGAGACCGGGTCGACCTTGTGAATGGTCAACTCGTTGCACTTGCCGATCCACCACTGGTAGGTCATGTAGACCGTGCCCTTGTTGATGCGATCGCTCACGTCGGCACGGCTGTATACCTGGCCGCGGCGGCTGTGAATCGAGACGATGTCGCCATTCTTGATGCCGCGCGCCTGGGCGTCCGCGGGATTCATGCGGACAAAGCCGGGCTCGTCGGCAAGCAGCGCCAGCGTCTTGCAGTTGCCGGTCATCGAGCGGCAGCTGTAGTGGCCGACCTCGCGGACGGTGCACAGGATGAGCGGGTACTCATCGTCGGGAAGCTCGGAGGGCGCCTCCCAGTCGTGCGCCATCAGGTTGGCGCGGCCGTCCTTGGTGGTGAACTTGCCACCAGCGAACATGTCGGGCGTACCGTGGTCGTTCACATCGGTGCTCTTGACGGGCCACTGGGCGTAGCCGCCCTCGGGAGCCATCTTCTCGTAGGTCGCGCCCACAAAGTTGGGGCACAGGCTAATGCACTCGTTCCAGATCTGCTCGGTGTTGTCGTAGTGCATGGGATAGCCCATGCGCGTAGACAGGTCCGCGAAGATCTCCCAGTCGTGGCGGCACTCGCCCTTGGGCGGAACGGCCGCGTCAAAGTGCTGGAAGCTACGGTCGGATGCAGTAAAGACACCCTCGTGCTCGCCCCAAGAGGTAGCGGGCAGGATGACGTCGGCGAGCATGGTCGTCTGCGTCATAAAGATGTCCTGGCAAATGAACAGGTCCAGCTCGGAGAGCGTCTTGCGCATACCGGCCGAATCGGGCTCGGTCTGCACCGGGTCCTCGCCGTAGTTGTAGAAGCAGTGCACCTTGCCCTCGTCGACCAGATGGCCCAGGTCGGTGAGCTTGTAGCCCTCCTCGAGCGGGAGCTTTTCCTCGGGCACGCCCCAAGCCTTGGCAAACTTGGCACGCACTGCCGGGTCGGTGACCTTCTGGTAGCCAGGGTACAGGTTGGGCAGCATACCCATATCGCAGGAGCCCTGGACGTTATTCTGGCCACGCACGGGCGCGAGGCCGGAATTGGGTTTGCCGATCTGGCCGGCAACGCAGGCGATGGAGGCGATGGTGTGCACCGTCTTCAGGTTCTGCTTCTGCTGGCATACGCCCATGCCCCAGCCAATGATGGCAGAGGGCTTCGCCGTGGCGTACATCTCGGCAGCTTGGTGGATCAACGCGGGCTCGACACCCGTGATGTCCTGTACGGATTCGGGAGTGTAGTTCTTGATGGTCTCCCACCACTCGTCAAAGCCGTTCGTGTGCTCGGCGACGAATTCCTTGTCGTAGAGGCCATCGTTGACCAAACAGTTGGCAAAGGCGTTGAGGAACGCAACGTTGCAACCGTTCTTGATCGGAAGGTAGAGATCGGCGATACGCGCGGTTTCGATATGGCGCGGGTCGGCGACGATGATCTTGCAACCCTTTTCTTTGGCTCGCACGATACGCCTTGCGACGATGGGGTGCGAATCGGCAGGGTTATAGCCGAAGAGGAAAATGCAGCCCGCATCCTCCATACCGGGGATGGAGCATGACATGCAACCTGAACCAACCGTGTCCATCAGACCGAGGACAGTAGGGCCGTGTCAAGTACGGGCGCAGTTGTCTACGCTGTGGGTGCCGATGCACGCACGCGTAAACTTCTGCATGACGTAGTTCGCCTCATTGCCGCCGCCTCGCGAAGAGCCGGTGGTCATGACAGCGTTAGGACCATATTCGTCAATTATGGCCTGCATCTTAGATGCGGTGAAATCCAGCGCCTCGTCCCAGCTTACGCGCTCAAGATCCGCGCCCTTAGTGCGGCGGATCATCGGGTGCAGTACGCGAGGAGTCAAGATCTTGGTGTCGTTGATGAAGTCGTAGCCGCTCATGCCCTTAAGGCACAGCTCGCTCTGGTTGGTGATGCCGTTGAGCGGTTCGGTACCCACGACCTGGCCGTTTTGGACCAAGAGGTTAAACTGGCAACCGGCGCCGCAATACGGGCAGATCACTTTATGCTTCTCCATGACACCCTCCTTCCTTTCTCTGCTACCGAATACTCGGTACTTATTTGACAATCATTGGGCCTGTCGCCCGACGCTTACGCCTCGTTTTCGATGGTGGCGCGGGCACGCTCGGCAGTCAGTTCTGCCAGACGCTCCTCGTCCACCAGGGTGAGGCCCTTGGTCGGACACGCCTCGGCACACGCCGGACCGCCGGGACGGTCCACGCACAGGTCGCACTTGAGCACGAAGCTCTTAGTCTGCGAACCCACGCGCACGTCGCCCATCAAGACGGGGACCTGCGTGGTCGCCACGCTCACGGCGCCAAAGGGGCAGGCCATGACGCAGCTCTTGCAGCCGATGCAGTTGTCCTCGTTAACACCGATGCGATGGTTCTTTGGATCAAAGAACAAGGCGCCCGTGGGGCAGGCCTTGGCGCACGGGGCATCCTCGCAGTGATGGCAAGCCACCGGTGCGGAGATCTCGTACGTACGCGTCACGCGCAAGCGCGGCGCGGCGATGTTGCCGGGAATATCGTGTGCCTCGATGCACGCCGCCATACAGGTTTGGCACCCAATGCAGCGTGAGGAATCGGCTACGACTCGTTTATTGCCCATGTTGTTCACTCCCTCCTGAATCCCATGCCAGAGAGACCCTGTCGACGTTGCCCCGGACCGCCCGTGGCCCGGCATCGGCGTATCGAGTGCATGCGGCGAAACAGGCACTTCGATAGAATTCCTCCAACGATATACAGGTTAAATATACGCAGTTGCAGGTGGCAAACTTGAGCATAGGCCCTGCAATACGGGTGTATTGCAGGGGTTTTGGCAGGTTGGAACTATTCTCGGATAGCTATAAAGGTGAGTGTATTACATGCGTACGCCTCAGAGATTTTTACGCGCTCTCGTTTTGGATGTACTACGCTTGTATTCGTGTTTATGGTTATCAACTTGAGTGAAATAAAGTAATCGTTATAAGATGCTCAAGTATCGGCACATGCCGCATTTGACCGACTATATTGCACGCTCATTAAGGGGGCCAGTGATGTCATCGACTCAAAAAAGAGCCATCCTGCAGGTGCGCATTCGCGAGGAAGACAAGCAGCATGCCGAGCATCTCTACGACGCCATGGGCACATCGCTCGCCGAGGCTGTCCGTCTATTTGTCGCGCAGAGCATTTTGATGCGCAAGCTCCCCTTTCAGCCGGTCGCCGTGCGTTCCAAGGACGGCACGGCCGCCTATGGATCGCTCAAAGCATATGGGGACCCCAATCGCCGCTCCGAAGAGCGCAATGCCTGGATTGAGTACCTTGCCACAGAAAGCGACGATTCGATTTTGGGTCCCGAGGAAGTAGATATCCATGAGTAGCACCATCATCGACGAGACCGTCATCCTGCGCTACCTGCTTGACGACGACGAGGTTCTGTCACCGCGCGCCGCCAAGGTCATCGCCACGCGCACCGCTCGCGTCTACCCCGAAATCATCACGCGCGTCGTGGTCACGCTGCGCGACGTCTATAAGGTTCCCCGCGTTGAGATTACTGCGGCCATGAAAAGGCTGCTCGATGACGTCATGGTCGACGAGCCCACCGTTGTCGCCCTTGCCGTCAAACTCTTTGGCAAGACCCATATGGACTTTACCGACTGCCTCCTCGCAGCCCGAACCGCCATCTACAACGATGATGTCGTGAGCTTTGGCAAGCCCATCATCCAGGGCATGATCGACTACCGCCGCAAGCGCCAAACCGCAGCCGAAGCCCACAACCGCAGCACCGACTCCACCATCGACAAGCTCCGCCACCAACCCCGCCACTAGCCCCATTCCCCCCCTAAGTTGCGGTGAAATAGTTCCTGGATTTAGGCTCATTCGAGCTTTTGGGGGTGCGGACAGAAAGTTGGACCGCGGGGCGGTCCGGACTGGAGGTTCGCATG
>CABUJN010000013.1:0-39072 GCA_902491935.1 uncultured Collinsella sp. | reverse complement strand
TTTCTATGGCTTTCATTCGTCTGTCTAAAGGTATGAAGCGGTTGACTCGATAGGAATGCGGGCAACGCCCGAAGCGGGCGTCATGGCTGCTCTCAGAGCGCCTGACTCTTTCCCCCGCCGCTACCGTTGCCGCAGCGGCACGTTACGGGCTGATCGGTTCGCTCTAACGTACGCTCCTGCATGCAATATCAATCCCCATACGAAGGGAGTGTCGCATATGTATGCAGCGGCGCAGAACCTTCGGGGGGGGGGTATCTCCTAGAGGTGCCCGCCTCCGAGCCCAATCTATCATCGAGTATGTCCTGATCATCGCGGTAATCGGCCTGGTCATCGTGTTGGCGGGACCAGGCGTGGCCGGAGCCATCCGCAACCAGTTCAACCTGGTCGGCAACACGGTGAACAATGGGACGACCGGCGGCACCGAGGGAGGCGCGTCCGGCGGCGGCTCCACAGGCGCCGATTCCGCGACCGTCCAGGCGGCCGTCGCCAAGGAAGCGAAGGACTGGACACTCGACGAGCAGGAGGCGGTTGCCAAAGACCTCGCCAAAAACGGGACTTCGTCTCTCGCCTATGCCAAGGCAAAGGCTGCGATGGACGCTGGGACGAAGTTCTCGGTGAAGCTGACGGACGGCAAGACGCTGACCTACCGAATCATCGGTATCAACCACGACGAACTCGCGGACGGGTCCGGCAAGGCAGGTCTTACATTCTTTACAACATCAACGAATATCTCCTCACGCATGAATCCCGATGGCAAGACTATCGGCGGTTGGGAGAAGTCAGAGCTCCGCGGGAAAATGAACTCGGGTGAAATCTGGAACCTCATGTCCTCAGATTTCCAGTCCAAGGTGAAATCCGTCAGGAAGCTCACGAACAACGTCGACAGCGGTATCGAGAACAAGGACGCCGCCGTGACGGCTACCACCGACAAACTGTTCCTGCTTAGCTATTCGGAAATAGTTGATAACCCCGAAGTAACCGAAAATGGCGCTAAATGGCCGCCGAACAGTTGGCTCAGTAAAGAAGGGACTCAGTACGAAGTGTTCAGAACACCCGAGAATAAAAGTCAACTTGGGAATTCTTTGAGTAACGGCGACGCCTTTTGGGAGCGCTCTCTTCGTCCGACCTACTATAATCCGACGGATTTTCTTGATGTCCTTTCAGGAGGTTGGGCATCAAATGCTCAAAACGCAAAATATTCAAAGGTTGTCTGTCCCGCCTGGTGTTTCTAGCTTGTCTTCTAGCTTGTCTAGCGAAAAGCCCGCGCGAAGTCGTGCGGGCTTTTCTTTTGGCAACCGAACGAACGGTTTGAAGTTCGTGGCACAGGTAATCGGGTTGAGGGGAAATGGGGCCATGCAGCGGCTCTCAGAGCACCTGCCACACTCCCCTACGAGCTCCGTTGCCGCAGCGGCAAGACCGGTGCAGAAATCTGAAATAGCCCTACCCTCGAGCCGTATCTACAAACCCTGAGCGAAGGGAGCCGCATATGCATGCAGCGGCAATTAACCTTCGGGGGGGGGTATCTCCTAGAGGTACTCTTCTCCGAGGGCAAAGTGTCATCGAGTACGTCCTGATCATCGCGATCATCGGCCTGGTCATCGTGTTCGCGGGACCCGGCGTGGCGGGGGCCATCCGAAACCAGTTCAACTTGGTCGGCAATACGGTGAACAACGGGACGACCGGCGGCGTAGAGGGAGGCGCGTCCGGTGGAGGCTCCGCCGGGGCCGATTCCGCGACCGTCCAGGCGGCCGTCGCCAAGGACGCGAAGGACTGGACGCTCGAGGAGCAGAAAGCGGTTGCCGAGGACATCGCCTCCAAGGGCGAGGCATCGCCGGCGTACGCCAAGGCAAAGGCCGCGATGGATGCGGGAACGAAGTTCTCGATGAAGCTGACGGACGGACAGACGCTCGAGTACCGTATCATCGGCATCAACCACGACGACTTGGCCGACGGCACCGGCAAGGCGGGACTGACGTTCCTCACCACCTCGACGGATATTTCGTCCCGCATGAACGCCATGAAAACCAGCGATGGCGGATGGGAGGCATCCGAACTCCGTGCGAAGATGAATTCGGGCGAGATCTGGAACCTGATGCCCGCCGATTTCCAATCCAAGGTTAAATCGGTTAGGAAGCTCACGAACAACGTCGGCGGCGGTAACGCGAACAAGAATGCCGCCGTGACGGCTACCTCCGACAAGCTGTTTCTGCTCAGCTACTCCGAGATCGTCCCCACCTCCTATTGGGCTTCCGACTACCCCTGGAGCTCCTCCGAGGGAACCCAGTACGAGGCCTTCAAGGGCAAGGTGATGAATAGCTATTCGGACAACCCTGCCATTGCCAGTGGCAGCTATTGGTGGGAACGTTCGGTGCGTCCGGACCACTCTACGTTCTTCCTCCGTGTCCACGCCGGCGGCGATCCGGCGATCAGTGACAATGCGACGGTCTCGAATTGCGTCCGCCTCGCCTGGTGCTTCTAGCCTCAGCTGTTAAGCCCGCACAGGCTGTGCGGGCTTTTCTTTTGGCAACCAAACGAACGATTCTCGTCTTGAAGCATAGTTGTCGGGTTGAGGTGAAATGGGGTCATACAGCGGCTCTCAGAGCGCCCGCCGCACTCCCCCGCCATTACCCCTGCGGCGTCCTCGTATAGAGCCCATCCCGCTTGGCGTTTCGTTGCAGCAGCCCACTTGTCCACCGATCAAGTGAACTACTGGAATAAATACAGCGACACGCTTGTTCACTATAGTCGCTATATCTGTGTAAATCGCCGCGATAAATACAGCCCGTACTCGGCTGTATACCAGCTACGCGTATGTAGATTCACATCGCGTTAATAAATCGGCTCAAGCGCGTGCAAAACGCGCAAGTAGCCGCAAAAGGCGATTATCGCGTAGGTAGATTAATGGCACCCTGTTGATTAATCAAAATTAAGCAATTGCTTAAAACAAAAAAGGTCAGGCACTAGGTGCCTGACCTGCAAACTTCTGGTCGGGACGACTGGATTCGAACCAGCGACCCCTTGACCCCCAGTCAAGTGCGCTACCAAGCTGCGCCACGTCCCGAAGCTTTTGTTTGTTGCTCTGCTCTCGCTCGCAACAGGGAGTATATTAACCCGAAACTTTAGACTTGTGCAAGAACTTTTTTACAATTTTTGAAGCAAGTCCAAAATTGTATCTGCGAGCTGGGGTTTTGTTAGTACGGGAAGTTCTTGCGTACCCGTTGTGCTCACAATCCAGGCCTTGTTGGTGTCGGTCCCAAAGCCCGAATCGGTGCGTGAGACATCGTTGGCGATTATTACATCGCACCCCTTGCGGGCCAATTTGCGCTCTGCGTACTCGACAACGTTATCGGTCTCGGCCGCAAATCCGATCACGCATCGCTCGCCCTTCTGGCGCGAGAGCTCGGCCAAAATATCGACCGTCTCGACCAGTTCGATGCGATCCAGGCGCTCGTTGGCCTTTTTGAGCTTATGGTCCGCAGGGGCCGCGGGGGTGTAGTCGGCGACGGCGGCCGCACAAATTGCCGCATCGGCCGTCTGGAAGGCGCTCAGGGCCGCCTGGAGCATCTCTGCGGCGGTCTGCACGCGCACGCACTCCACGCCGCAGGGCACATCGAGTGATGTCGGTCCCAACACGAGCGTGACCGCAGCGCCGCGGCGTGCGGCCTCCCCCGCCAGGGCGATGCCCATCTTGCCCGAAGAGCGGTTGCCAATGAATCGCACGGGGTCGATCGGCTCGTGCGTGGGACCGGCGGTAATTACGATGCGCTTACCCGCCAGGTCCTGTGGCGCGGGGTTGAGCACCTCACAGACAGCCTCTACGATGTCCTCGGGCTCGCTCATGCGTCCCGTGTCCACGTCGCCGCAGGCAAGGTAGCCGCTGCCCGGACCCACCACATGGACACCGCGCTCGCGCAGCGTGGCCATGTTGGCCTGCGTCGCCGGCGCCTTCCACATGCCGTTGTTCATAGCGGGTGCGATCACGATGGGTCGCGGCGTCGCAAGCAGCGTGGTGGAGATGAGGTCATCGGCGACGCCGTTGGCCATCTTGGCGATGATATTGGCCGTCGCGGGCGCCACGACCACCAGATCGGGCTCCTGCGCCAGCGAAATGTGGTGGATGGGGTCGGAGGGATCGTCGAATAGGCCCACCGCGACCGGCTCATTGGTGAGTGCGCGGAAGGTAAGCGGCCCCACAAACTCGGTGGCATGCTCGCTCATAACGACCTTGACGCGCGCGCCGCGCTTTTGCAGCAGGCGCACGATATTGCACGACTTATAGGCGGCGATCCCGCCGGTAATGCCCAGCAGGATCGTATTTCCCTCAAGTTGTATTGAATTGTTGGGTGCCGCCATCGTTTAAGCTTCCTTGCTCGGGAGCACCAGGAGGCGGTGGCAGTACGGGCAGTGCGTAATCTCGCTACCGTCGTGGTTCAGGTCGCTCATGGACGATGCCTGCAGCGCGGTGTGACAGACCGTGGGGATGTTGCCCTGGATGGTCTCGACGGCCAGGCCGCGGAACTGCTTGAGCAGACGCTCGTAGTCGGTGAGCACGTCGGCCGGCAGCGTAGCGGCAAGCGCGGTGCGCTCTTTAGTGGCGGCGTCAATCTGAGCCTGAAGGTCGGCAGCCTTGGCGCGGGCGGCCTTGGTATCGGCCTTCACGCCCTCCTCGAACTTGGCGATGATTGCCTGCGCGCGGGCCTCGCGCTCGAGCGCCTCCTTATGGGCGACAACGACGTCCTTGCGGGTGTGCTCAATCTTGTCCAGACGCTTGGCCAGGGTGGCGAGTTCATTCTCCAGGTCCTGAACCTCGCGGTAGTCGGAGCCGTCGACATGGCGCTTCTTGGCAGCCTCGATGGCGTTGTTGGTCTGAATCTCGGTGGTGTTGAGATCGTCGAGCTCAATGTCCAGATCCTTGCGCTGGGCGTAGAGCTTGGTCATCTCGGACTTGAGCTTCACATAGGTCTTGCGCTTGGAAGCGAGCTCCTTGAGCTCCGGCATATTGGCAAGTTCGCTCTTGTTGCGGGCGAGCTCCAAATCGATCTGTTGCAGCTTGAGTAGCGTAGCGCCGGCGCTCATAAGTTCTCTCCTTTTGTCACAGTCCACCATTGGCAAGGGTTCAGTATTTTAATCGCATGACGGGGGTCGACCCCGGCGTCAACTGCAGAGTTCATCAATATATCAACGAACGGCTCCTCAGAGCGGTCGTGGCCGAGCAAGATCACCGACAGCCCGCGCAAGGCAAGGTCTTGCGCCACGTGGTAGCCCGCCTCGCCCGTCACGACAACATCTGCGCCTGCGGCGATGGCGAGCTCTCCAAAGTCGCCCAGGGAGCCGCCCAAAATAGCGACGGTTCGGCACGCGTGCTCGGCTTCGCCCCACACACGCGGGTCGCTGCCAAATGCCGTGGCGGCACGGGCGGCGAGATCGCGCAGGCTACAGGGGTTGTTGAGGGTCGCGAGTGCACCCAGGCCGGTGGACTCGGGGTCGTCCACGTGCTCCAGTGAGCTCACGGGTGCGGCACCCAGCAGCTCGCTCAGGCAGACGCGGGCTTCGTGCGAGCGGTCCAGGTTGGTGTGGAGCGAAATGATGCTCACGCCGCAACGCGCTGCCTCGTAGAGTGCCGCGCTGCACTGGGGGCGTGCGGCATCAGCTGGGCAAAACGCCTCGGGCGCCTTGATGTATATGGGATGATGCGTCAGCAGAACGTTGGCACCGGCTTCTTGTGCACGGCGAACATTTGCCTCGGTGGCATCGAGCGCGCAGGCAACGCCGGTAATCTCGGCAGCGGGATCGCCAACGGAGAGACCTACGTGATCCCAGCCCTCGGCGTCCGCCTTGGGGTAGCGCGCCAGCAGCGCACGTTCAAACTCGGCGACGATCATGCGGCACCCACGATCGAGAGCAGCGTCTGGGCAAAGTCGTCCAGGTCGGCAGGGTTCACACGGTCATCAAACGAGATACGCAGAGCGCCCAATGCCTGCTCGCGACCAATGCCCATGGCGCTGAGAACATGGCTCGGGTCCATGCTGCCGCTCGAGCAGGCAGAACCGGCCGATACCTCAAAGCCGGCGGCGTCGAGCTTGATGATGAGCTCCTCGGAGTCCATGCCGTCAATGTAGATCGATACCATGCCGGGCAGACGGTCGGCATGCGCATAGTCGCCCATGGTGGCGTGAATGCGCGGATGGGCCGTAAGCTTGGCGTAGAGCTTGTCGGAAAGGGCTTGCAGCTTCTCGCGCTCCTCGGCCACATGGAGCGTCAGCGTGCGGGCGGCAGCGGCAAAGGCGAGCTGCGTGCGCAGATCCTGCGTGCCGGCGCGACGTCCGGCTTCCTGTCCACCGCCAAAGATTCGGGGGCGCAGCGGCGTGCGGTTCTTAAGGTAGAGCGCGCCGGATGCCACGGGGCCACCGATCTTGTGCGCAGCAACGGTCATGGCGTCAACTCCCAGCTCGGTAACATCGAGCGGAATATGCAGATACCCCTGGATGGCATCGGTGTGGAACAGGGCGCCCACGGTATGCGCGGCCGCGGCAAGCTCGCGGATGGGCTGCACCACGCCGGTCTCGTTGTTGGCAACCATGATGCTCACGAGCGCCACGTCGTCGCCTAGTAGCTCGACAAGCGTGGCAGGCTCAATGTAGCCCATGCGGCAGGGCTGCACCAGGTCGACTCTAAAGCCTGCGGCACGCAGCAGCGGCAGGTTGTCCAGAATCGAATCGTGCTCGATGGCAGATACGATCACGCGGTTACGCTTACGGTCGCGCTGACGTGTACCCTCGGCAAGACCGAGTAGCGCCAGCTGGTTGGCTTCGGTGCCGCCGTTGGTCAGAACAATCTCAGACGGGCGAACGCGCGCGCCAAAGCTGCGGGCGATCTCGCGACGTGCAACCTCCAGACGCGCGGCAGCCTTGCGGCCGAGCGAGTGCAGCGAGTTGGGGTTGACGCCGGCAAGCTCGCTGTCGTCGTACTCGCGCTGCGCAAGGAGCGCCTCGGCGCGCATGGGCGTCGAGGCGGCATAGTCAAGATTCACGGGTATGCGGTTTTGACCTGCGGTCATAAGGGTTTATGCCTCCTGTGCAGCCTCGTTGCCCAGCTTCTGCAGCAGCGCAACCTCGGCGGCGGGATCTTCGGACTTAAATACGGCGGAACCGGCCACCAGGACATTTGCGCCGGCCTTGACGACCTCGGCGATGTTTTTGGAAGAGATGCCGCCGTCGACCTCGATCATGGGCGACACGCCATGTCGCTCGCACATGGCCGTAAGCTCGTGCAGTTTGGCGATTGTACCAGGGATAAAGCTCTGGCCGCCAAAGCCAGGGTTCACGCTCATCAGCAGCACCATGTCGACAACGTCGATGATGCTCTCGAGCACGCACACGGGGGTGGCGGGGTTGAGCACCACGCCGGCCTTGACGCCGCGCTGCTGCAGATGCGTGAGCGTGCGGTGCAGGTGCGTGGAAGCCTCGTAGTGCACGGTGATCATGTCGGCACCGGCGTCGGCATACCAATCGACCGTCTCGTCGGGGTTCGACACCATGAGGTGCGCGTCGACCGGTACATCGGTGGAGCGCTTGACGGCCTTAAGGATGTCAACGCCAAAGGTGAGGTTGCCGGTAAAGTGACCGTCCATAACGTCAAAGTGTACGTAGTCGGCACCGGCGATCTTGTCGAGCTCGCCCTTGAGGTTGGCCATGTCGGCCGAAAGGACGGACGGAGCGATTTTGATGGAACCCATGGTAGTAGCCTTTCTGCGCTAGTCGGTGAGTCCGTAGAACTCTTGGGAGGGTACGCGGTCGGTAAGAATCTCGAGCGCCCTATCCAAAGTAACACCGTTGTAGAGCGTTTGCTCCACGGCAAAGGTGAGCGGAATGTCTACGCCCAGTGAACGGGCGAGCTCGCTGACGCTGCGGGCGGCGACGGCGCCTTCCACCACCATATGCGTGCGCGTCTGGTACTCGTCGAGCGACACGCCATGAGCGAACTCGTAGCCAAAGGTGCGGTTGCGCGAGTGCTCCGAGGTGCAGGTGGCAATGAGGTCGCCCATGCCGGCAAGTCCCATGCAGGTCATAGCTTGACCGCCGCGGGCGTGCACCAGACGGCTGATCTCTGCCAGGCCGCGCGTCATGATGAGGGCAAGCGTGTTGTCGCCCGCACCGGTACCGGCGGAGATGCCGCATACGATGGCGATGACATTTTTCATGGCGCCGCAGACCTCGACACCGGTCATGTCTTGCGACAGATAAATACGGAAGGCCGTGGATAGGAGCAGGTCCTTAAAGGTCTCCCCTATCTGCGGATCTTTGCTGGCGATGACGGCGGCAGAAAGACCGCCGCGGCAGATCTCCTCGGCATGGTTGGGACCCGAGAGCGCCGCCACGCGCGCCTCGTTGCCGATCTCGCTGGCGATGACCTCGCTCATGAGCAGGCCGGACTCGGGCTCAATGCCCTTGGTGAGGCAGAGCACCGGGGTATCGGCGGCGATAAAGGGCGCTGCCCGATGGCACACGTCGCGCAAGTGCGTGGAGGGCACGGCAAAGATGATCGCATCGGCACCGTCGAGCGCCTGGGCGAGCTCGGTCGTTGCTACCACGTTGTCCGGCAGCTCGTAGCCCACAAGGTAGCGGGGGTTGCGGTGCTCACCGTTAATGCCGGCGGCCGTCTGCTCGCTATGGGCCCACATGGTTACGCGCACGGCTCGCGCGGCGGCAAGGCCGGCGACGGCGGTTCCCCACGAGCCAGAGCCAATCAGCGCAACATTCATGACTCTCTCCTACTTATCGTCGGGCTCGGTGACGCGCTTGGTAAACGAGAGCTTGGACTCCTTACCGGTCATGAGCTTTTTGATGTTCGCGCGATGGGCCCACACCACGGTGATGCCGATTATCGCCATGCAGAACTTGAGGCCCAGGCTGCTGTACGGAAAGACCGCGCAAGCAGCGATGGGAAGACCGATGGCCGCGGCAAGCGAGCCCACCGACACAAACTTGGTGATGGCGACGGCCACGATAAACATGCCCAGCAGCGACAGGCCAATTGGCCAATACCAGGCGAGGATGACGCCCAGGCCAACTGCGATTCCCTTGCCGCCATGGAAATTGAGGTAGGGCGAGAAGATGTGGCCCCACACCGCTGCCAGGCAGATGACGCCGAGCATCCAGTCGCCGGGGGCTCCGGGCGCCATGATGTTCGGCGGAAATCCATAGCCCACGCTCGCGATGAGCGGACGGGCGATGACAACGCAGATGGCGCCCTTAAGGCAGTCGAGCAGCAGCGTGAGCGCGGCCACCTTGGGGCCGGCCACGCGCAGCGCGTTGGTGGTGCCGATGTTGCCGGAGCCCGCCTTGCGAATGTCCGTGTGGTTGAACACGCGGCCCAAGATCAGGCCAAACGGAATCGCTCCGATAAAGAACGAGACCACGGCGCAGATGGCGGTCAGCAGAATCGGATTATGCATCCTTTTGCTCCTTCTTCCTAAAGAAGAGTCGAATGGGCGTGCCGGCAAAGTCGAAGGTCGAGCGCATGCGGTTCTCCACATAGCGCTGGTAGGTGTCGTTGACCAAGTCGCTGTGGTTGACGAAGAACGTGAACGTCGGCGGGTTGACGCCCGTCTGGGTCACGTAGTGCATGCGCAGGCGGCGCTTGCCGTCCACCACGGTATGACCGAACTCGCGCAGATCGGTGAGGAACGTGTTGAGGCGCGAGGTGCTAATCTTCTGCGAGCGCGTCTTTTCGGCGGCGTCGACCATCGCCCAGATCTTCTCGACGCTGCGGCCGGTGAGGGCAGAGATGCGCAGGTACTGGGCCCAGGGAGCCATGACGCCCAGACGGCGGTCGATGGTCTCCATGCAGGCCTCGCGCTTGCGGTCATCGTCGAGCAGGTCCCACTTGTTGAGCAGCACAACGATGGCGCATCCGCGCTCGATGGCAAGACCCATGACCTTCTGGTCCTGTTCGGTAACGCCAACGGAGGCGTCGACGACGAGCAGCGCCACGTCGGCGCGGTCGATGGCGCGCAGGCCGCGAACCATGGAGTAGTACTCGATGTTCTCGTACACGGTGCTCTTCTTACGGATGCCCGCGGTGTCGACCATTCGGTAGTGCTTGCCGTTGCGCTCCACGACGGTGTCGATGGCGTCGCGCGTCGTGCCGGCAATGTTGGACACGATAGAGCGGTCGGCGCCCAGGATGCGGTTGAACAGCGAGGACTTACCGGCGTTGGGGCGGCCGATGATGGCCACGTTCAGCGCATCGGGGAACTCATCGGCGACCTCGTCCTCTTCCTCGGGAAGCAGGGCCACGATGTCGTCGAGCAGGTCGCCCGTGCCGTGGCCGTGCAGGGCCGAGAGCGGCGTGGGCTCGCCGATACCGAGCGAATAGAACTCCCAGATGCTGTCGTTCTCTCGATCGGGGTTGTCGAGCTTGTTCACCAGCAGAAAGACCGGCTTGTCGCAGCGCTTGAGCATGCGAGCGACCGACTCGTCCTCCTCGGTGACGCCGGTGCGGCCGTCGACCACAAACAGGATGACGGCGGCTTCCTCGGCGGCGGCGAGGGCCTGGTCGCGAATGGACGTGGCGAAGACGTCATCGCTCTTGAGCGGTTCGATGCCGCCCGTGTCGACGATGGTGAACTCGCGGCCGTTCCAATCGGCCGTGTGGTACGAGCGGTCGCGCGTGACGCCGCGGGACTCATGGACGATGGCGTCCGAGGTCTGGGCCAGGCGGTTAACGAGCGTGGACTTGCCCACGTTGGGGCGTCCGACGACGGCGACGATAGGTTTCATCTGCACTCCTTTAATGGGTAGGGTCAGTGGAAGTGTTAGAGTCGGCAGGCACAATGCCAAGGATGTGCTCCAGGGTATCGAGCAGCTCATGCGGCATGGTCGACACCACATGAACCTCGGCGCCGCGACTGGTAAGGCTTGCGAGTAAATCGTCACGATGATACTCGTCAAGCGTCATGCCGTCAGCGTTGAACATGAGCTTAGGCACAAAGAGCATAACCCCCGAGAGGTCCTGCGGCAGCTGTTCCAGAATGTCGCAGGCGACGATGAGGCCGGTCACGTCCACGTTGCCGCCAAAGTAGCGATTCTTGATGGCCGTGACGGTGCCGGCGAGCCCCTGCGGCGATTCCACGAAACGTGCCACGGTGTCGCGTGCGCTGGCGCCCGAGAGGCACAGCAGGTGCTGGCTGCGAGTGGCGATGGCCTCGCGGACGCGGGCCAGTCGTTCGGCATCGGCGGCGAGCACATCGTCCGTCTCGTCTAGGTATGAGCGGATCATGCCGATACCGTCGTAGTACTGCGGATAGCCGTCGTAAAAGTCCGCCTCGGGCGGATCGATGCCGGCGTCCAGGTAGAACTCGTCGCTCATCTGGAAGGTGTGGCGGCCAAAACGTTCGAAGGCGCGGTCCTGGTAGGGACGGATCATGGCAATGGTCTCGCGCGCGAGCTCGGGTTTGTCGCTGTAGGACCAGCTAAAGCGGTTTTGGTGCTTGGTAAAACCGAGCGGCACAATGCCCAGGCTTGTGATTTGCTCGTGCTCCTCGCAAAAGCGCAGGGTCTTTTCCAGCTCCTCGCCGTCGTTCATGCCGGGGCACAACACAATCTGCGCGTGGATCTCGATGCCGGCGGCCATGATGGCCTCGAGTACGTCCATGCCGCGCTGGGCGTTGCGGCCCATCATACGACGGCGGACGTCGGGGCTCACGGCATGGACCGACACGTTCATAGGGCTCATGTTGCGTTGGATGACGTTTTGCACGTCCTCGTCGGTGAGGTTCGTGAGCGTGACGAAGTTGCCCTGCAAAAAGCTCAGGCGGTAGTCGTCATCGCGAATATAGAGCGTTGAGCGGCCGCCCTTGGGGAGCATCGTCATAAAGCAGAACACGCAGGCGTTCACGCAGGTGCGCATGCCATCGAAGATGGGGCCATCGAACTCAAGGCCCCAGTCCTCTCCCGGGAAGCGGTCGAGCTCGACGGGGGTGACGGTGTTGTCGCGCGGGTCGAAAACCTCGAGGTCGACGGTATCATCGTCGGCCTCCCAGAGCCACACAATCATGTCGGTAAGCTGCTCACCGTTGACCGTGAGCACGCGCATGCCCGGCTCGATACCCACATCCCATGCGGGCGATTCGGGACGCACGTTCTTAACGAGCGCGCCCTCACCCGGCTCGGGGTCGCGGCTGCGCCCGTAATCGGCCACCTCGGCGGCGTATGCGGGTACGGTCTGGTCCATGATTAGCGGCAAAGCTCCTTGATGCGCGCGACGGCGCGTTCGATGTGTTCTTGCGGTGTGGAAGCGCCGGCGGTGATACCGATGTGGCGCGCGCCGGCAAACCATGCGGCCTCGAGCTCGCTTGCCTCCTCGATATGATGCGTGTGCTCGCAGGCGTCTGCGCAGATCTGCGCCAGGCGGCGGGTGTTGCCGGAGTTTTTGCCGCCCACGACGACCATGCAGTCGCAGCGGTTGGCAAGTGCGGCGGCGGCCTGCTGGCGCTCGCTCGTGGCGGCGCAGATGGTGTTGATCACGCGCAGTTCCTGCACACGCGGGGTGATGGCAGCTACGACGTCGGCGAGGTTCTGTGCGGTCTGGGTAGTCTGTACAACGAGGCCCACCTTGCCCTTGAGCGGCAGCGCGTCCGCATCGGCGGCACAGCTTACGACCTGCGCATCATCGCCGGCGTGGCCCAGGATGCCCTCGACTTCGGGGTGGCCCGGCTCGCCCACGACCACCACGTGATAGCCCTCTCGTACCAGGCGTTCCGCCGCCATGTGGACCTTTTTCACGTAGGGGCAGGTGGCGTCGACCACGGTAAGACCGCGATCGTGAGCCGCCTCGATCACCTGCGGCACCACGCCGTGGGCGCGGATGATTACGGTGCCCGATGCCGCGTCGTTCAGGGTCTCGGCCAAGCCAATGCCGGCCTCGGCGAGCTCGCGCACGACGATGGGGTTATGGATGAGCGGGCCCAGGGTGTGGACCTGAGCGCTCTCCCCTGCCTGCGGCGCGGCGGCCAGCGCCATGTCGAGCGCGCGCTGCACGCCGTAGCAGGTGCCGGCATGGGCTGCGATCTCGATGGTGGGCGCGCCGCCCTGGTCGGACGCGGTCGCGGTGGTGCCCATAACGTTCTCGTCCATGGCTAGAACCTGCCCGGATGCTCGGCGCACAGCTCGTCTCGCATGGCGTAGACGCGGTTCATGGCCTCGGACTCAAACCAGGCCAGACGCTCCGTGCGCTTAAGCCCGGCTGGCGCGTCGGAAAGCGAGATGGCCTTGCCGGCGCGGATCCAGCACTTCTTGGGGCGCATGATCTTTTTGCCCGCAGGCGTGATGTCGGACCAGCCACAGATGGCGAGCGGGTTCACGGGTGCCTTGCCCATCTGGGCGATGAGCGCAAAGCCGCCGTGGACCTCGGGTTTGATCTCGCGCGAGCGGATGCGCGTGCCCTCGGGGAAGATCAGGACGTCCTCGCCGCGCTGCAGCGCATGCTGGGCGGCACGCAGGCACTTCATATCGGCAGTACCACGCTCCACGGGGATGCCACCAACGCGGCTAAAGGCCCAGCGTACGATCTTGCTCTTGGCAAACTCGGACTTAAAAATGGGGCGAATGCGGCGGCCGCCAAAGAACAGCGCCGTCTCTACAGCCAAAAGCTCGGCCATCGAGGTGTGGTTGCAGATGACCACGCTGCCGCGGCCTTCCTGGCGCTCAAACAGCAGATCGGCGTCCTCTACCTTCCAGCGCCACATGAGCTTGGAGAAGGCCCAAAGGATTGCCATGACCACGAAGACGGTGCCGCGGATGAGCACGGGGAACTCGGCATAAGGGGCGTTGTAGTAATCCTCGGGCGTCTGCTTAAACAGGCGCATGGGCTACCTCCTTTGGTTGATGAGGTCCTCGATAATGTGGACGACCTCGTCTATGGTGTGTGCGGTGGAGTCGACGTGCACGGCGTCCTCGGCGGGCACGAGCGGCGCCACCTCGCGGCTGCTGTCGAGCTTGTCGCGCTGCTTAAGGGCATCGAGGGTCTCGTCGACTTCGGCCTCGAGCTGCTCGCTGGTGAGCGGCTGGGCGTCGTTTTGGTGGCGCTGCAGCACGCGGCGACGGGCGCGCTCGCGCGGGTCGGCGGTCAGGAACACCTTGACCTGCGCGTTGGGGAACACGACGGTTCCGATGTCGCGACCCTCGGCCACGATGTCGCGATCCTCGGCGGCGCGGCGCTGATGGACGAGCATGGCCGCGCGCACGCCCGGGTAGGCCGAGACCTTGGACACGTTGGCGTCGACCTGCGGGGTGCGGATGGCAGCCGAGGCGTCCTGGCCATCAATGGTCAGACGTGTGTCCTCGCCGGTGCCGTTGGTAAAGCGGATTTCGATCTGCTCGGCGAGGGCGTCGATGGCAGCCTCGTCGTCCAGGTCGATGCCGCGGTCGAGCGCGGCGAAGGTGACGGCGCGATACATGGCGCCCGTATCGAGCTTGTTAAAGCCCAGCTGGCGGGCGATCTCCTTGGCGATGGTGGACTTGCCGGAACCGGCGGGGCCGTCGATGGCGACGATCATGCAATGCTTCCTTTCGGTGGTTGACGTGCTGGTATGGGACGCGGGCGCTGCGGCTTGGCGGTCTGCCTAGCCGGTGTAGCGCTCGCGGTAGGTGTTGCGCTTGGGCGCGGAGCCGTGGCTGCCGTGGTGACGCGTGCGTGCCGCGGGCGTGCCCTGGGGCTTGCCGCTGTCGCGCTTGGAGCTGGCCTGCTTAGGCGGGATGCCGCCGGCCTTGAGGATTTGCACCTCGCGGTCGGTGAGCTCGCGCCACGAGCCCTTGGCCACATCCTTGAGCTCCAGGCCGGCAAAGTTGCTGCGATGCAGGCGGATCACCGGGTGGTGGATCTTGCTCAGCATGCGCTTGACCTGATTCTTGCGGCCCTCGCGGATGATGACCTCCACGGCGGTGGTGCCGGGCTTGATACCTTGCGGAGCCACGGCCTCGGCCTCGCGCGCGTTAATGACGCGGCAGATCGCCGGCTGGCACAGGCCGTCGTCGAGCTCGATGCCGCGACGCAGCGGCGTGAGGTCGCGGTCGGACAGTTCGCCGTCCACGAGTGCCTGGTAGGTCTTGTAGACGTGTTTGCTCGGGTGCAGCAGGTCCTGCGACAGGTCGCCGTCGGTGGTAAAGAGCAAAAGGCCCGTGGTGTCGCGGTCCAGGCGGCCCACCGGGAACAGGCCCGGAAATCGGTCGCGGGGAACCAGGTCCGCCACACAGGGACGCTCCTGCGGGTCGCTCATGGTGGTGAGATAGCCGGTCGGCTTGTAGAGCATCAGGTACACGGCGCCCTGGTCGAGCTTAACGGGCATGCCGTCGACCTCGATATGATCGCGGTCGACATCGACCTTGGTGCCCAACTCGGTCGCGACCTCGCCGTTAACCGTCACTCGGCCGGCGGTCATCAGGTCCTCCGACCCGCGGCGGCTCGCCACGCCTGCGCGCGCCAAAAAGCGCTGCAGGCGCATGGTGTGCGGATAGACGGGCTGGGCGTCGGACTTGTGCACATCCGCGTTGGGCGCCGCAGCGCCGGTGCGCATCTCCCCTGTCTCGTTAGTCTTCGTCATGCGTATCCTCCGCAGTGTCGTCGGTGGACAGCGTTTCCTCGCCGCCGACTGCCTCGACATCATCAATATCGGTATCGAGCAGCTCACGTTCTTCGTCCAGGTCCTCGGCCTGCTCCTCGAGCGTGGACTGAATGCTGCGGCCGCTCAGGCGCTCGCGTATAAACTGGCGCGACTGCTCGTCGGGGGCAAACTGCTCCAGATCGGGCAGGTCGCGGGTGGAGCGCAGACCGAATTTTTCCAAGAAGGCGTTGGTCGTGCCGTAGATGATGGCCTGACCGCGCTCGGGGTCGCGGCCGAACTCGCGCACCAGGCCCTTGTCCACGAGCGACGCAATAACGCCGTCGGAGTTGACACCGCGGATGCCCTTGACCACCTCGCGCGTGACGGGCTGGTGGTAGGCGATAACGGCCAGGGTCTCGAGCGCCGCCTGCGACAGTTTTTGCGTGTCCCAGCTCAGCACATAGGCCTCGACCACATCGTGGTAGGCGGGGTGCGTGAACAGGCGCCAGCCACCGGCGACTTCGCGCAGCTGAAAGCCGCGGTTGGCCTCCTCATACTCAACTTTGAGCTCGGCCAAAAGCGACGCGCACTCGCCGGGGGCGATATCCAGCGCACCTGCCAGGGCGGGTGCGCTCACGGGGTCGCTCGACACCAGCAGCAGCGCCTCGAGGGCTCCTTTGAGGCTGTTTGCCTCCAGCGTGGAAAGGGTTGACATGATTGCGGCTCCTATTCGGTGAGCTCGGGGCCCTTGCCGGGCACGTATGCCTCGGCTCCCTCGACTCGGTTGATGCAGATGGTTCGCTTGGCGAGCTCGAGCATGGCCAGGAAGGTGACGACGAGCTGCTCGGTTGTGGCATCGCCGTCCAGTAGCTCGCGGAAGGTGCAGGTTTGGTGCGCCATGGTAAAGCGGTCGACTGAGGCCACGGTCAGGTCGAGCGGCACGCGATGCGGCGCCACATGCTCGGCCTCCAGCAGGAAGGTCTGGCGCTTGCCGTCCAGGTCAGCACAGATGACGGCGAGACCGCGCAGCGTGATGCCGGCAAGGTAGTCGGGCATTAGGCCCAAGAACTCGGGATCGGGGCCGGCCACGCGCGGATGCATGCGGCTTTCGGCCTGCATGCGCGCACCGAGGGCCGCAGCCGCGCCTTTAAACTGCTTGTAGGCAATCAGGCGCTGGATCAGGACCTCACGCAGCGCGTCGCCGTCAAGCGTGCTGAGCTCCTCAAGGTCTTCGTCGAACTCGTCATCGTCGTCATCGGCTTTGCGCGGGGCCTCCTGCGGCACCAGAGAGGCGGCCTTGATGTCCAAAAGGGTTGCCGCGACCAGCAAAAAGTCGCTCGCCACGTCCAGGTCCAGCGCCTCGATGCGCTCGGCCTCGGCAAGGTACTGCTCGGCCACCTCGCTGATAGAGATGGCGCCGATATCTACTTTTTGGCGGGTTACCAGCTGCAGCAGCAGGTCGAACGGTCCGCTGTAGACCTGCGTCGACACGCGATACGACATCTTCGACCTCCTTTGACGGCGCCTTCGCGGCGCGGTTTGGGTGCATGTTACGACCGTTTTGCACGGTCGACCTGTAAGTTTACCTTAGATGCCGGCGATTGCGAAGTTGAGCAGCTGCTCAGCGAGCGGATACACGGTAACGTCGAAATAGCGGCCGATCACGTCGATGCCGGTCCACATAGGCAGCAGGTATAGAACCAGGATGAGTATGGGCATAGCGTATTGCTGCAGGCGGTAATAGTTGTTGAGCGCCTTGCCTTTGAGGAACGGCACGATGATCGACGAGCCATCAAGCGGCGGAATCGGGATGAGGTTAAAGAACGCGAGCGACAGGTTGACCACGATAAACGTGGCGCCGAAGTTCATGATTTGTGACGCCAGGGCAAAGGACATGCTGTTGTAGAGGCTGCCATAGGCCAGGCGCATGAGGACCGCGGCAAGACACGCGAGCGCGATATTCGATGCGGGGCCGGCTACGCTCACCAGGACCTCGTCGCGCTTGGGGTGCTTGAGGTTGTTGAGGTACACGGGCACGGGTTTGGCGAAGGCGAACACGGGACCGCCGGCGGCAAGCATAAGCAGCGGCAGGAGGACGGTGCCAAACGGGTCGATATGGTTCAGCGGGTTGAGCGAGACACGACCGCGCGAACGGGCCGTCTTATCGCCGAGCGCCCAGGCCGCGGCGGCGTGCGCACTCTCGTGGATCACGATGCCCACAATGACGGCGACGGCGCTCGCGAGCAGGTTCATGATGTAGCTGCTGGACATGTTGCTCCCCCTAGCGGACGCGGCGCGAGGCGCGCGTGAGCAGGTAGTCGGCCACAAACAGGATGACGGCGACGATGGCGTAATCCAGGCGGAAGACGCCGCCAAAAGGCGATGTGATGACGCCGTAGCCGGCAATGGCGCTCGGCAGCGCGCGTGAAAGCTCAACGACAAAGCCTACGATCTGCAACTTGGCAGTGAGGCCGCTAAAGCACAGCAGCACGGTCATCGCGCTCATAAAGATGCCGCAGATGCGACAGGCGATGGCGATGACGCTCATCGCCACGGCAGCGGCCTTACGAGAATTCACGCGCGGTCTCCTCTTCGATCTGGGTGGAAAGCTCCAACCATTCGTCCTCGAGCTTAGGTAGCTCTTGCTTAAGGCCGTTATATTCCCCCAGCGCGGCGTTGAACTTATCCTGATCGGCATAAAGCTCTTCGCTTGCCATCAATTCCATAAGCTCGTCATAGCGGGCGCGCTTTTTGTCGAGCTCCGTCTCGATCTTCTTAAGCTGGTTGCGCACGCCCTTGAGCTTTTTGTTGAGCGCAGCGCGGGCCTGGGCCTCGGCGCGCTTTTGCTCCTTGGTCTTTTTGCCTTCGGCCGGTTTAGGCGCCGCGGCGGGGATGTCGGTCTGGGCGGCGCTGGTTTTGGTGGACTTGACCGCGGTAGGCGCGCTCCCCCCTGCCGCCTCGGCGGCGGCGCGGGCCGCGAGGTCCTCGCGCTTGTAGAGGTAGTAGTCGTAGTCGCCATCGTAGACCGTGACCTTGCCATCGCGGATGTCGATGATGCGGTTGGCCACGGCGCGTACCAGGTGCTCGTCGTGGCTGATCAGCACGATGGTACCGGGAAAGTTTTGCAGGGCGTTCTCGAGCATGTCCACCGAGTCGATGTCCAGGTGGTTGGTGGGCTCGTCCAGGCACAGGAGCGCCTCGGGGGCCACGAGCATCTTAGCCAGGGCCAAGCGCGCCTTTTCGCCGCCGGAAAGGACGCGTACCTGTTTTTCGATGGAGTCGTTGTCGCTAAACAGGAAGGCACCCAGCAGGCTGCGCTGCTGCGGCACGGTCCACTTGGGCGTGACGGTGTCGATCTCTTGCAGGACGGTATTGGACTCGGTCATACCCTCGAGTGCGTGCTGGGCGTAGTAGGCCACGCCCACGTTGGTGCCCAGATCGCGGGTGCCGGTGGTGGGAGGCTCCAGGCCGGCGAGAATCTTCATGAGGGTGGACTTGCCGGCGCCGTTGGGGCCGACGAGCGCCACGTGCTCGCCGCGGTAGAGCTTGAGGTCGATGTCGCTGTAGATGTGCTTGTCGCCGTAGGACTTGGATACACCCTCGAGGCCCACGACCATGTCGCCGGAGCGCGGCGGATCGGGGAACTTAAAGTCGATGTGCTTGTGGCCCTCGGGCAGGATGACGAGCTCCTTTTTGATCTGCTCGATCTTTCGGATGCGCTCCTGGGCCTGGGCTGCCTTGGTGGGCTTGTAGCGGAACTTGTCGACGAAGACCTGCATGTGAGCGATATCGCGCTCCTGGGCAGCACGCTTGGTGCGCATCTGCTCCAGGTTGTCCTCGCGCTGCTTAAGGTAGCTGCTGTAGTTGCCGGTGTAGGTGGTCACGCGGCGGTTCTCAAGCGCGGCGACGTGGTCGACGCAGGCGTCCATGAAGGCGCGGTCGTGGCTGACGATAAGGACGGCGCCGTCGTAGTTCGCGATAAAGCCGCGAAGCCACTGGACGCTTTCGAGATCCAGGTGGTTGGTAGGCTCGTCCAGAAGCAGCAAGTCAGGATGGCGCAGGAAGAGCTTGGCGAGCGCGATGCGCATCTGCCAGCCGCCCGAGAACTCGGAGCACGGGCGCTCAAAGTCGGTGACCTTAAAGCCCAGGCCGGACAGGATTTTGCGGGCGTTGCTCTCGAGCTCGTAGCCGCCCAGGTGCTCAAAGCGATCCTGGACCTGGCCGTACTCGTTGAGGAGTGCGTCGACGTCCTTGCCTTGCTCGGAGAGCTCGGTAATCTGGGCCTGCAGCTCGTTGGCGCGCTCGCCCATGCGGCGGATTTCCTTGGCGGCGGCCATGACCTCGGCAAGGATGGTGGTGTCCTTGTGTTCCAGGTTGGTTTCCTGCTCTAGGTAACCCACCTGGCAGTCCTTGGCGTACTGGACCTGGCCGGAGTCGGGGCTGTCGATGCCCATGATGATCTTGAGCATGGTGGTTTTGCCGGCGCCGTTGGGTCCCACGAGCGCGAAGCGCTCGCCGGGGTTGATCTGGAAGGACGCGCCGCTAAAGAGGACGCGCGCGCCGAAGCTTTTTTCGATCTTGTCGACCAGGAGGATCATGGTGCCGCCTTTGACCTTGTGTGCCTATATGAAAAAAGGCCCCAACTTGCGTTGGAGCCTTATTCAATGCTCGGGTGGAGACGAGGGGGATCGAACCCCTGACCTCTTGACTGCCAGTCAAGCGCTCTCCCAGCTGAGCTACGCCCCCGTGCGAAGAGGTACTATACGGGAACTCGGGCGGCGATGCAAGGACAATTTCGGAAAAACTTTCTGCGGCGGGGGCGAGGATGCGGGACGGGCCGCGGACGCGGGCGGCGGCGTTGCCGCCGCCCTCCTCTCCGGCGCCCTTGGGACATCCCGAATCCCGCGGACCGCCGTTTCTCGCATCCGCGGCGCGGTCCGCCATCCGCCCAACGGCCATCCTGCCGGCGCCGGGCCCATTATCGGGGCCAACCGCGCCCCCGCCGACCCGGCGATCTCAAAACCATGCCGGTTTACGGGGCCAGGCCGGGAACCCCCGAGCATGCCGCAATCGGTAAAATCAAAACCGCAGGTAGACGACTTGCGAATTCCGTGAAATGAAGGGTATGGACGGCCTGTCCGGGTCCAGCCCCGTAATCCGACATAGTTTTGAAATGACACTAATTCACTGGCAGGCAAACAAGGTTGTTCTAGTATCTCGTTGCCGGCTAATTCCCGATTTCCAACCAGTTGCACAAAACATTTGCTCGCAGTCGCGTCTCGACGCGCTTCATTGCCTCGGATTTGGCTTGATATCGAATCCCCAAACGACTGCAGATGCTTTTGACTATGGTGTCTAGCTGCTTTTTGTCGTTAAGCATATCGTGGGTTACCAGAAACACGTCGAAACCCATACTCTGGAGCGCAGTCATGCGCTCTGCATCGTGGTCAAGTACCGCGCCTGATCCATGGATGACTTCACCTTGGATCTCGATAATTACTGCCTTCATTAGGATTGGGTTTACAATCACAATGTCGCCGTAGCAAACCTTTTGACCTGCGATGCTTTGGGCCGCCTCGGATAGAGGGGTTAAATCGTTGAGATACACGTATTTGAATCCTGAACCACCTAGACGTCGAGAACGACTTAGAAGCAGGACCCCCGCGACCTCGAGTGGAGATGCAGCGATGCCGATAACCTGCTGAGCGGCAACATAAAACTGCTTTCCCCACATTTGACTTTTGACCTTATCGGCGAATCGATGCAGGTCGCTCAGTTCGATGAGCGGCTTTCTCATCCAAAGAGAAGTACCTTTGAGTTTTGTAATCTCTCTTCCGTTCTCACGCTTATTCGATTGGCCTTCATTATCTGGGGCCTTTACGGTTGCGCGGGCATAAACTCGTTTCCAAGGGACCTCGTCTTCGCCCTCTCCAAGTTCGAACAGATCCTGCGTGCTGGAATTGCGATTCTCCTCTTCCGCAATTTTTAACTGCATTTCGACAGCGGGGATCGGCTCGAAAACAGAAAACCAGCCGCAAAGTTCGTACATGGCCAGTACGAGATCTATTTGGGACACAAAGCGTGTCATAGTAAATAACGTGTTAAGCGGATTGGTGACACTAAAGCCTAAATGAGTGTCGATTGTTGCGCCGGCATCTGATACCCCTTCCCAGCGAATAGTGGAGCGCAAACCCGAATGGTGGTTACAACAGCCTGGTGGAGCAACAGAAATAATCGGGGTTTTGAGGACGTCGGTTACGAAAGGGGCTTGGGATAGGGCTCGCCAGCCGTCTTCGGAGTTGGGCAGGCGCGGGTAGAGATCGCGCACCTGCGGCGGGCAGCGCCAGTAGCGGAATGCGGTGTTTGCGCAGACGATTTCGTCCATTTGCGCCTCCCCTGGTATCGGCCATAGGCCGCGCGGATTGCGGACATCACCGATTATCTACCGGGGCATCATGCGGGTAAGTACCGGAAGCTGACCAAACACTGACCAAAAAATGGATGGGATGTGTTGAAAGGTTGTCACGAGGCGTGAATGTGCTGATACGAACTGTGTGCCAGTGGTCTCTGTCTCCACAATTGCGTATGACTCATGCAAAGAATTCATTGAAAGAGCGCGTGATCTTTCTTCGAAATGGTCAATGACGTCACTTAAAGTTAGTCAACGAACGGAAATTATATTCAATATGTAGGATTCGTGAAGGGGACATGATCAATAAAAAACGGTACCCCATTTTAATAAAAATCAAAAATTTGGTGTCAGTTTTGGTGTCACCCTTTGTGTCAAAAAGAAAAAGGCCAGAGGCTCAACACCTCTGGCTTGTGCTTTTGATGGTGGGCGATACAAGATTCGAACTTGTGACCCCATCCGTGTGAAGGATATGCTCTACCCCTGAGCCAATCGCCCGTCGCCTTTCGGCAAAAGAGATACTAACATAGCCGTGCGTGGTTTACCAAGAACTTTTTGCTCCCGATTTTAAATTCGTGAGTGCAATCCGCGCTATCGCACGTAAAGCAGCCGACTAACGACCAGCTCAACCGCCCTTTAACGCTTAATCCACGAAGTCTCGGGGCGGCAGATAAGTCGCGCGTTGTTGTAGGCCATATCGAGTGTGAGGCAGGTGCGCGCGGCGTAGAAACCGTCCTCGCGCTGGATGGTCAGCGCCAGCTCGGGCTTGTCGCCGGTCAGGCACAGCGGCAAGAGCAGCTGGATCCGGCCGCCGTAGAACTGCGGCACGGCGAGCGTGTAGTTGGCGGCGGCGCGGCGGGCGGCCTCGACGACGGCGCCCTCAAAGGCACGGCGCAGCAGCAGCGAGTTGTCCTCCCCCATCAGGCTGGCAGGAATGCGTGTCAGGTTCTCCTCGTCGCCCAAAATATGGTCGATGTTGGAGCGGATGGGAAGGCGGTAGTCAAAGACCAGCTCGGAAGGGTCCTCGGCAAAGCGCACGCGGCACGGCAGGTACTCAAACGAGACCAGCATGGGGTCGCTCTCCTTAAAGAAGCCCTTCAAAAACCAGCGCTGGCGCGCGTCGGGTTTGGTGTTGGGCTCAAACAGGCCGTAGATGGTCTCGTAGCGACGCGTGTACAGGCCGGTGTTGAACAGGCATTGGTCGTCGTCGAACACCAGCGGTAGGTTGGACGGCGTGGTCTGGTCCACGTCGCGCTCGGTCAGGAACACCGCCCGGCTAAATGAAAACGACAAGTAGTTTCTGAGGATGCGGTTGCCGGGACCCCAGTCCTCGGGGTCGGCGAGGTCGGCCAGGCGTTCGTAGCAGGGCTCGGGGCAAAACGCGAAGTCGTACACATTGCTGCACAGGGTGCTAGGGAGTTCCATGTGGCGTCCATTCCATTTCATAGTTAGAGTTTGGATACTTAGATTTTATACGTGCGACGCACCGTCGAGACACACAACGCAATTGCGGCGCAGCTCGTCGGCGAGTTCTGCTCGCGTGCGGTTTCCGGAAACAAGGTCCTGGATCCAGGCGTAGTGCTGGTTGTCTTTGGGTTCCGGGCTATCGGAAAGTACGATTGGAGCACTAGCGGCGTAACAGGAAGGTCCCGCCCGTCAACATCGGCAATCATGAGTTGACAAGCGTAATCATGGCTCAATTGCGGTTTAGCAATAGAATGTCGGGGAATCATCACCAAAGGTTTCGCGCCACTTGTCACAAATGTATCGATGGTTCATGGTGATTAGTTTTGAAAGATCCCTGAGATCTTTAGCCGGAATCTTGCTCTCGTTGTTCGCAAGTGTGCATCCGCCATTTTTAGTGAGCCAAAACTTAGTCGAATTTGCAGCTGCCCTCTTTACTCCTACATGGATGTGAACGGGCTCGCCATTTTCTGCAATCCAAAAGAACAGAACATACTGTCCAAAAACAAGAATTCGAGGCATTATGCCACCGCCGGTCCGGCTTTTTGCCGTTCTGCAAGCTCGAAGATAAACGGAGCGTTTGATCTAGCGAACTCGGTCAAAAAATCCAGATCGTCAGTAGAAAATCCTTCGACGTTAAACCATTTGACCGCAGGTAGAAAGCATTCTGCATGGTCAAAACCAAAATCAACCGGGCGCTCGACGGCTACGCGAACGGTCCCGTCGTCTCGTGTTTCTGAGTAGGCAAACTGAGTGCCGTCATCTAGCTGAACATAGCTCCAAAGCATTGCTACCTCCTTAGTGTTTATATCCAAGTATAAACAGCCACTTAGATGCATCGTGATGCAAATTGAATTATTCCCATAAGACCTGAACTGCTGATTATTTGTATTACTGAGATTTGAACCACCTCACACTTCAGTGTCTTTTTGGCATGGAAAACCGTCATTGTGCGATGGCCGGACTTTATGTCAAGGATCGTATTCAGATTCAAGCGCCCGCATGCTTAACTACTTGCAGGCGCTTGAATCCTATAGATTACCCAAATGCTGCTCAACAGCCTCCATGCCAACCTCCGCATATTTTAGGAGGCCTTGTATATCGTTGTAGTTCTTGGGCAATCGATCTTTTTCAATACCAGTAATTTTGGCAAATAATTCGATTGTCAGATCGAGTGCGAAGTCGATTAGTTTTTGAATTTCGCCGTAAGTTAAAGGAAGTCGCCTAACGAGCTCATCATATTTCAGTGCTTCCATGTCGCTATGGGCGAAAACCTTATTTCGCTGATCGCGAAGCATGTCAGTTAGTTTACGGAGACTGTTGAGTCGTTTTTCCATAAATTGGAAAGGTCATAAGTGGTTATGCACACAGTAACCATTCTGTAATGATTTCCGAACAGCTTTTCATCTGAGCGTTGTGACTCAACTTCTTTGGGGTAGAAACGCTCCTCGTCCTTTGCCAATGGATGAACGATTGGATTAAGCCTGTCAAAGTTTGGTCGATCATTAAATAAGGAGATTGCAAGCGCGTCGATTTCAGCAGAATGAGACTTGACGTCTTCTATCAAGTTCCCAATACTGACGTCGCTTTTGGCATCAAATAACCGTGCGCAATTCATGAAACAGGATTCGGTTAATGCAAGTTGTGTAAAGCTGAAGAAGCAGCCAGCGCAAATTACTTCATTCTCATAGTCGGAAGATGCTTTAGACAGTTCGCGAAGGATTGCTAGTTCCGTGTTGGCATAAAATGCCTCGTTGTATAGATAGCTGCAACGCTCAAGCAGCTCAAGAAGGCCGGCGTCTTTTACGTTCTTGGCAGCCTCAACTGTATGATCCGACTCGTGGTTCATGTTAGATAAGTCCCGAGTAATTGTCGTAAAAATTATTCTACTAATTCGTCGTTACGAATATAGCCTTCTATATAGCCTATCGAAATGGTGCTTCAGCAGCGGCACGCAGCAGCTAGAAACACTGTCCCCAGCAGGAAAAGCGCCACAGAGGCGACGACCCAGTTGTTGTCGCCGGTCTTGGGGAGTGCCGCAGTTGTTGCGGTGGCAGCCTTGGGCTTGGGGACTTTGGCGACCGTGGTCTTGGTTACTGTCGTTGTTGTCTTGGTTGTCGCGGCCGCGGGTTTCAGCGAGGGATTTGCCGTGGGCCCTGTGGTGGGCTCTCCGGCAGCGGGGTTAGCATCGGCGGGAGACTTGTCCGCGCTATCGCCAGGCACCTCGGCCCTGTCGGTCTCCCCCGTCGGCGGCGTGGCCACATCGGGCTCAACCACCACATGCGATGCTACGGCCCCAGCCGCATCCACCACGCCACTAGCACCAAAGGTCCCACCAACAGGCGTCACAAACCGTGCGGACACGAGCGACCCACCCGTGCACACAACGCCGCCGTCGGCACCGGCCGCATCAAGCCACGAGGCGTCGACAGAAAACCGACAGCCGGCCGCACCATCGCCAAGGCCCGCATCTTGCAGATACACGCCGTAAGCGCACACGTCCGCTCCGGACCCGGCGCCCGCGGCAACGACGCGTCCGCCGCCGCGCACGGCCATGTCGCCTGCGATCACGCCGGCGACCGCCTCGTCCGTTACATCGGCCCCGCCTGCCCGGGCATCGACGGTGCAGCCGTCCACCACGAGCGCCTGTGACACGTGGATCCCGCACTGCGAGCCCGTCGCCGTCAGGGTCCCGGTGCCGCGAAGCGTCAGGTTGCCCCACACCTCCATGCCGCACAGCGTGATGTCCGCATCGGGCGCATGTGATTCCGTCACGGAGTTTTGCCCGGTAAGCGTCAGGACCAGGTCGCCGTCGGCGCCGATGGCCTCGCCCGCGTAGCCGTTAAGCTCCAGGTGGCCGGCATCGGTCCACGCCCAGCCGGGGCCCGACACGCCCGGCTCGTAGTACGTCGCGCCCGCGATGATGAGGCTCTCCGCGCCCGCGGCATAAGAAGGCCCGCCCAGCAAAACGCATAGGCAGGCCATGACAACAATCGCAATGTAATGACGGCTGGTGTAGGACTCGGCAGCAAACATACCCGCTCCGATCTTCGCAGGAGCCAATAGAATGTGCACCAGAAAATGCCCTGGTAGCAGCAGTTATTAGTTTAGCGAGATCAAGCCGTAAACAAAGAAAATGTCCCTGAGCAGCGCCAATAATTAGGTGTAAATCGTTTTGCCAGTCGGTGAAAGGAGATTATGCCTAACATAATCGCGTAGGCCACCAAGAGCACGCCCTTTTTTCGCGTGTTTCATGACAATTTGGATGGATTTAAACAAACTTTCCGGTAAGGCCTCTTGCCCCATCATTCAGCACTGCACGTGGAAAGTCTTTACTGGAGTGCTTTTTTGACAGCGTCGTAATCCCATTTGAGTACACCATCTTTCCAGCATTTCATAGGAACATGATTTCCTTCGAATCTAACTTTTAAAGGACATTTCGACCTTGTGACGCGTGCGGAGTTGTACAGCACAACGATGTCGATGCCGGCCTGAACGGTTTTATCGCATTCGTATTTAATGAAGCTACGATAGTCGACGCTATGCGAACGAGCGCAGCTTGAAGTCCATGAATTATAGCTTTCACAGTGCTGACAGCTTCCTTTAGTTACGGAGTCGGTCGAGTCTCCAACGATAAGTACGAATCGTTTAGATCCATCCATTCTCTTTTTCAGAGAGCTCTTTATGCTGCATGGCAAACTGGAGTCGCGCGACTGCTGTAGGTCGTGAGCGTCCGGGAACGAAAGCTCCCAATAATTGCTGTCGTTCCATTTATGCAGCTGCTCGACCGCATCTCGATCACCGTCCCAGTCTGCGGCGATGTAGGTTCTTGTCCTATAAACCATCTTTCTCTCCAATCCTATTGTTCCAGGCCTCTGCATAACCGTTAACCTCGAATAACCTCATGCGTGCAGCGGTCTTCTTCGTTAACACGACATTAACGCCTTCCTTAAAATGATGCTTCGAAGCCCTCAGGGTGCAAAGCATGCAACGAAGAAGATCATCCTCTGAGGGTTTTCCGTTTTCGAACCTTGTTATTCCAGACCCCAACAACGGAAGTACGATTCGCCTGCCTGCATACATCCGATCGAGCTCGTCCCACATATTGAGCAAGCATTCCTCATACTGACCACGACGAAGATAAGCACGATTCACTTCATCCATATGGGTGAAGGCGAGCATGGCGAATCCGTCGCAATCCTTAATAGTGCCGAGAGGATAGCAAATTCGGCCATCCCCAGCCTTAAAGGGTTTCAGCAAACTCGGTTGCCTTTCTTCGACAGCCTGCTTGAGAGCGTTCCGGTCGGCATACTTCTCAATAAAAATGCCGTTAAGGGAATTTTTTGAAATTACCCTGTCGTCAACCTTAATGTCGAAATATTCATTGAACGGAATGACCTTAACGCCCTCAGTATAAAAAAGGTCGTCGACCACAATGTCTACGTCCATTCCGTTAATAACCAAATGGACTCCGTCTTTATTGTGATGGTATGTGACGATCGCTGCGAAGAAGGCCAGTAAGACAAATAGGATTACGAGCACAAAGAGCCTAAACGGGCATCCCGAATCTTTCGGAAGCAGGTCGATGAGAGACACGCCCGCAACTCCCATAATCGTCGAAATTGCACCAATGATTGCAAACGACCATTTAAAAGACTTTTTTACAAGCGACCATGTAACTATATGAATAATTTGTTTTAGCAAGCGAACTCTTCCACAGACGAAATTAAATGCTGATTCCATCTTAGCCTTTTCGCATTCATCTAGTTTGCCAATTTTCCTCATGTAGCCTGCTCATTTTTGTACCCCAAGAAGTAACAAATTGGTTTTAATACGATGGGATGCATCAGCAGCTGCTCATAGGCCCCTCCCATATTGCCGATAATCACTATCACTAAGTACTTCTAGAGCAATCTGAGGGTACGATCTGACCTTTTGTACTTTGGAATAGAAGAGCATCATCTTCCCCACTATGAAGTCGCAGGGGCAACACATGGGGACTTCCGGCTTCACGTTACCGTCTATTTAAGAAAGCTCAATCGCGCTCTCTGTAACCTCAATGCTCGGTGCGTATTTCTGCACCAACGCATCCAAAATTAATCGGTTCCCCGGCGTCATCTTTGGGGAAGCGACAATCTTCATCGAAGAAAATGCTTCGTCTGAGATAATCAAATCGTAAAAGGAAGGAATTTCGGGATCGCATCTATCAAGTATGACCTCAGTGGCCCTCTTAACTGCTTCAACATCACCCTTGATTACAGAGGCGATGCCCACAGGAACTGCCGTCAAAACATATCGCCATTCGTTTTGGTATGACCAGGCAGTAGCTTTGTGAATCCCAAGTGTGTTTAAATCGGCTTCTATCCAGCCGTTTTCGCAGTTACGGATCAACTTTGGAAACAGAAGCGACTTATCGTTCGTATACTGGACTTCATGAAGCATCTCAACGCTTCGGGCCATTTCTTTAAAATGATACTTTTTATCCCAAAAGTCTTCGAGCGGCAATTGAAGTCCATCAAACTTGTCACCAGGAGTATTCAAAACTGCGTCACTAGATAGCTTACTTAGGCTTTCGGTAGACACAGAGTAGCGCTTAAACGGATGGCTCTTCATCTGGATTCTTACGCCACATTCAGCTCCAGCATACTCGCGCCACATGGGAATGCTCTCCTCATCAGAAGAGGTCCAACAACTGACGAGCTTCATTTTTCCAAGATTTTGAGAGTCTGCTGAACGCTGTTCTTGTGGGTCATCAACCTTATCTAACCGGCTGAACCTGATAGTTCGATTATGCAGAATCAAGGCCAGCGTATCTAGGCTTGCATAATGATAGAGAACGGCGGGTGCTTCCATGTTTGGCTCCTAGCTATAACAATGAATCCATATCACTGTTCATCAAAACTTATAGACGCGATCGTCGACGCGCCAATGCCCATTTAGGCGGCACACCTTAATCCTTGCCTTGCGAGCGCAAACGCGGAGATGGCCAGAGATGACCGTCGCTGGCATATCGCTTTCACGCCCCCAGCACGATGATTGACGCACATGTGCACCACGATTTACGCCGTGCATGCACATCAGCGTTAAGCCCAATCGTCACCACAGGCCTCTTCCAATGAAATGGAATATGACATCACGAATTACCATAATTTCCCGAGCCATCAAAATGCAATCGCGAACCATTTCAAGCAAATAGGTGTTGCCTCGAGAATCGTTGGTCCCATCCTCACGCAAAGTGCGAATGACTTGAGTCGTGCAGTCGAAATCCGTCCGATTATGACTAAATGCATTGCGCAGAACCGGATTCCAACACTGCTTGATAAGGCCAGTAAATGAGCCCGTACCAACAGCGTTGAATCGCTTTGCCTTAGGGGCTACAGAAAGTTTGTCGAACGACTTTGCACCTAGGTCTACACCTTTGGGCATGACATCGAACGCCCCGTTACGTTCGATGTTGTCGAGCCCGATAAACAGAACAAGCAGACTGCCAATAAGCTCATATTCTCGACAATATAGCTTCTCAATATCACTAGGAGTGCAGCAGAACGTACCGTACTTTTCCAAGTCATAGGCGTCTCCCGCCATAAGAAAGGTAAAACCGTTGAGGAGAACCGGATATGATTCGGCTACGGAATCCAGAACTTCGTTGATTTCAGCAAGCAGCGACTTGGCAGTCATATCGGTTTTGAGGTAGTAACCTGCCAGGCTAAGAAGCGCCCCTGTCTCTAGACCCGAAAAGAGTTTTTTACATTCAACAGCGCGCTCATGCGCGTCGCTTCCTGCAATCATGGGGAGACCGAGCCAAGACATCCTCGCGATTCGGTTCAGCAAGGGATAGTGTCGATTGTCCTCGCCGAGCAGCTTCCATTCGAATTCCGAAAGAACCTTATCCGCATAATCATCATGCCCATCGCAATACAGTTGAAGAGCGGTCCTCAGGGTAGGCCAGTCTTCGCGGTAATAATGAAGACAATAAACCACATCGCTCACGTACTCGCTGAGTTCATCAAACGGAATCAGCCCAGAGGCTCTGATAAAGGGGCTTGTCATACAGGCACAATGTTCCATAGATATTTTATATGACGGAAGCTCACCAGATAACTCCACCATAACTCGGGCGCAATCTAAATTTCCACCCATGGAGGCAACCGTGCCAGGATCGAGATTAAAATCAATCAAAGCGCAGCTCGGGTCAAGGTGAACCGCTCCGTCGATGCGGTTCCGGCACTGCGGACACAAGTATCTAACCGGATAGTCATTAATATATCCAGCCTGAACGCGCACACGATGCACGCATCCACATACTCCGCAAGTGACAAAGAAGTTCTTAACCACAAGCACCTCTATTCATCCTCACTGATTGCACGAATCAGAATTTACCAATCGATACTAAATCTGATGCAAAGGCTATAGAAGAGAGTTATAAAATCCCCTCGTTACTCCCGCGAACATCCTCGAAATCGTGCTGTCATCCTTATTTAATAAACAATACCCAAAGCGACGCCTTGATAGCCCCTCGCCAATCGCCGAATCGGTAAATCCGCGTGAGCGGCATGATAATTCATCGGGCGAAAATCAAAAACCGGATAAGCCTCGACGAGAGCGACCACAAGATTACGGCGAACGCCTCACTCGAAGTCCTTCTTCCTCAATCTCGATACGTAACGATCGAGCTCGTAAAGGGCGTCAATGTAGAGCTGGGCGACATCTCGAACACCCCCAATGTCAAAGCAAAACCCTTGGAAATGGGGTCCGCCGTCCTCGTTCGAATCTTCCGAGTATGTTACCAGGACGACATCATCGTCCCGAAGGTACAACTCGACGTCATACAGTCGTTCTTCTGCGATCTTGGAAGCTGTACAAATAAGGACGGACCGCTTTGTTAGCTAGTAACAAAGCGGTCCGTCCTCAAAATGTAAGCATTAACTATTGAGACGATAAATGTCCTATCGTTTTAGTTGCTACACTTGTTTACCCTTCTTAATTGAATCAGCCAACGTGCTTGCAAAGAGATCTTGCATTTGTGGTGCTGCCATCAAATTGCCGACAAGGGAACCCATCAGCTGCTTGGTCATTTCATTCTGCGCGTTGGAGTTCGCCAGCTCAAGGGAATATCTATGCTCCGCTTCGAGCTTCTCCATCTCAAGCTTATGAGTCTCCTTTAAGTTGTCTAAATCAACTTCATGCTGCTTCATGAGTTTTGCGATTTCATGCTCATTTGATTCCTTGAGTGTTTGAATTTCCGAAGCTGATTTGTTGCGAGCTACCAAATAAGAGCTGATGCCGGAAATTATCGCGGCAATTATCGAAACGATATACGGCGCAATAATTGATAAATCCATAATACTTTCCTAACACCAATCTCAAAATTCGCTAGCTCAAGTTTACTCTAATCTGCCCAAGAGCCCATTCAGCTCGTGCCGTAGCTTCATCGGCGTTATCGCCGCTGCATACGACATGTCCGATTCGGTCATTACTTGAGTGCGGCGTCTCAATAGAATCTCCGGGCTTAAGATATAGCTCGATTTCCTCAACGCCTTCAGTGTGGCAGAGATTATCCGGCACATCAATGGAGGTTATCGTTCCAGCATGATCCGCAGTGATAAAGCGAATTGCCGACCCACGATGCACCTTTACCTCAAAGTCAAACGGCAGTCCAAGAGCTGCGGCCACGGTTCCCTCAACAAAATCGAGACCGGTTGACAGTGGTACGAGTTTGGAAGTAATAAAATCGCCTCCAAGTCGTGCAGCCATCTCGATAACCTTCGGACCCTCGTCGGTGAGCATGATCTCCGTATGCGAAGGTCCAGTCACGATACCGATGGCTTCGATGGTCTTTTTCGCAACTTCGCGAATTGCTTCTTGCGCCTCATTTGGAAGTCTTGAGGGCTCAGAATGGCCAAGCTCGACAAAGAAAGGCGGCTCAGTTGTTAGCTTATCGGTGATGGTCAGAATGGTTGTCTTGCCATCAACCGTCATGCCTTCCACACTCACCTCACGACCGGTGACGCGCTGCTCGACCATTACAGTTCCCTTGCGGGAGAAGCTGCGGAAGAGGCCGAAGAGCTCAGTCGCTGACGTCGCGCGATCCTCGGGAGTAATGAGTTTCACGCCGCGACTAGCGGCGGAGTCCGCGGGTTTCGCGATGCAGTCGTAACCGAAGCGCTCCAAGGCTCGTCCAAACTCCTCAGCGTTGTTACACACTTCGAACTCAGGCATGGGCACGCCGTGTTCGGCGAGCCTTCTCCGCATGGCATCCTTTTGCGTGGCGCACACTGCGTCAGCTGACGATATGCCGGTGGGAAGCCCGAGCCTCTCGGAGACGAGGGCCGCTACCCTTACGGGAGCGTCACTCGTGGATGTAATCACGAAGTCCGCCTGTTCCTCGCGAGCGAGCGCTTCCACAGCTTCGACGTCGAGCGTGCTCGTAAGCGATGAGACGTCGGCGACTTTAAAGCCCACCGCATCGGGATCATAGTCGGCGCATACGACGCGGAATCCGAGCCTCTGCGCCGACTCGATGGCAGGAACCTGCAGTCTACTTCCGCCGAGAATCACTGCTGTCCTGCGTTGATCTACGTTTGTCATAGCGAGAGTATCTCCTTAGCTATCTTATTTGCGCCGTAGCCGTCTACGAGAGCGTGTGCGCGAGTCGCGAGGGCTACGGCCCTGTCATGAGACGCGACGAGATCCTCGAGCCGATTAACGCTTTCAACGGCGGTGGCGTGCGGCTCGTTGCCCATAAGTCCGCAGTATTCCACAGCCCCTAGTTTCGCAAGAGACTCAGCGCTCTGCACCTGTTCCTCAACCATCGCAAAAGTTACAGAGGGAAGACCTGCAGCGAAAAGCTCGTACACCGTCGTGCCATTCGCAGAGACGGCGGCATCACATTGACCCATCAACCCGGCCATGTCAGTGACGGCGCGAAGCATCTTAACCCTAGAACTTCTCGATTCAATAAGCTCAACCTTTGCAGCGACATCATCAGAGACCATTCTGCCCACTACCGCTGTGAAGGTGATGCTGGAAAGACGCTTGTCGGAAAGGGCCACACCTAAGAAAGTGGGGAGAAAACCCTGAGGATCCGTGTTTCCCGTAGTCACGAGAACGTGCTCAATCTCGGCGCTGCATTCATGATATACACCGGTGAAGCAGGGTCTAAGCGGTGCGTATTTGGGACCGAAAAGGAGTTTCGTCCCACGATCGCCATATGTTTCCTCATAGAATGCCTCATCGATACAAGTCGAGTAATTAATGATAAGGGAAAGTTTGCCGAGATCTCCGTCTTTGCTGCCGAGATAGCATACCTTGGCGTGCTGAGCGAGGCAGTCGACGAATTCCCTAGACACCGAGTAGGTGTCAACAAGGACGATTGGAAGTTCGGCGTCGTCGCAGAGACGACAAAGCTCATCGGCCCCATCTCCGATATCTCTCCAGTCGGACCCGAGAACGGACGTTGCGAAGCCCCGGGACTCGATGAGCTGGACGGAGTTGCTGTCCGAGAGGACGAATGAGACATCAGCGCCAAGGCCCGCGAGTGCGTCGGCCACGGAAAGACAACGCATGACGTGGCCTCCCGCAATCACCGGGTTGGCGTCAGTGCGTATTAAGACTTTCCTTCGTGAAGTGTTCACCATTTTCATCTTGCCAATTTCGTTTCTCATACATTATGAAACCCTCTTCTCGTCGACGAACTTCCCGCGTTCGTTGGATCCGTTCGAAAGAAGAGCCTTCGAGCTTTTGGGGTTCGATTTAAGTACGCTGGCTTTAACGCGAACCACGCCCTCGATAGAGAACGCTACGCGGCAGAGAAGGTTAACGATCTCCTTGGCGTAGCCCTTGCCACGCTGTAACTCATTCACAATGTAATACCAACACTCACAAGAATCGCCTTCGAAGTACTTAAGGACGGCGCTGCAGATAAAGAACTCGCCAACGCAAACCGCGAAGGAAACCTGTCTGTGATCCACCAAGTCGTTCTCGAAATACCTGCGGTGCGCCCCAGGGTTCGGCACTGCAGACCCAGTAAAATCGCCCGTATACCAGAGGTCCGAAACCCAATCATAGGTCTTCGCGACGTCATAGAAGACAAATCGCCGGACCGAAGCGCAGCCGAAGGGGAGCGGGATGCAGCATTCCATGTGCATCCCGCCGTTTTTTCCAAGCACGAGGGCTAAAAGAGAGGGTGCCCGGTACGACCCCTAGTCTAGGAGATCCCCGCTCGGTTTTAGGGTAGCATCAAACAACTTGGGCATCACGCCTCTCTCCTCCTCAACCTTCCAGTCTGCCATCAAATCGCGGAAATCGGCAAAAGCAGGAGCATAGCCGAAATCGCACGCCGCGCGGGAGATGTCGAACGAGTAAGGCTGGATACCGTTCGGTCTGGTTTCGTCGACGCAGACCTCGGAGGTGCCAGCGGCTCCCGAAAAAACGTCGGCTATCGCCTCCGCCTGCTCGTGGAGGGAAACCGCGCGCCCCGAGCCGATGTTGTATAGGCCAGAGGCTGATTCGCTCTCTCCCGCTTTTACAAATGCTTGCGCGACATCCTTGACGTAGACGATATCTCTGACCGCCGCGTCAGCATCGCCAAATACGGTTATGTCCTCGCCTGCCTTCGCCTTGTCGACGAAAAGGCCAATGCCTGACTTCTTGACAGCTCCGTTGACCCTGAGCGAGCCGTGAGGACCACAGCCGTAAACTGGGGGAAGCCTGAAGACACAGTTTCTCATGCCGTACTGCTCGTTGTAGTAGAAAAGCAGGTCCGTGGAGGCATTCTTCGAGATAACGTAGGCGGCGTGGTCGCCGTCCAGCCTAAAGTCCCGCGGCCAGTCCTCGCGCACGGGCTCCGAAGCGCTCCAGCTGTTCTGGACGTCTGCGTAGGAAGTGGTGGAAACGATCCGGCGCACGCCGTTCTTGCGCGCCCACTCGAGGAGCAAGGCGGTCCCCAGGACGTTCGTCCTGATATATTCAGCGGCGTCGTCCTCAGTGGAAAGGTCGAAGGCCGAGTTTGCAGGCAGCCTTCCCGCCAGATGGGCGACGAAGTCGAAGTCGGTGGGGAGGGCACCGATGCCAGATGGGTCATCGAGGTCGAGGGGTATGTACTCGACGCCAAGCTTTCGGTAGTGGTCCGCGAATCGCCGGTTCCTGCCCGTGCCGACTACTTCGTAACCAGCGTCGAGTAGTGCATCCACAACATAGGCACCAATGAAGCTCGAGGCGCCTATGACAAGACATTTCTTGGTCAAACCGTTCTCCTTTCCCTCAGCTCGCCCGCTACAAGCTCTCCAGATCGGCCTGGATGATGGGCTCTCCGAACTTAATGTCGCGCGGCGCCGCATGGCCGATCAGCTCATCCAGGTACTTGGGCGCCACTCCGTAGGCGGGTCTGATACTCCGAACGTTCTCGTTGGTAAAAGCCTCGCCGCGCGCGATGTCCTTCACCGCGTAGAGGGAGCGACGGCCAGGAAGGCCCTTCTCCTCCTTCTCAGTGCGCTCGTAGGTGACGTGGCCGATGGATGCCTTCGCGCGTCGAACGTCGCGGATCATCGCCTTGAACTCGGCAGGCTCCATTGAGAACTCCGAGTCCACAGTTTTCTGTTCGCGGGAGATGCAGTAATGCTTCTCTATGACGCTCGCTCCCAGCGTGGCCGCAGCCACGTCGACACCCCAGCCCATGGAGTGGTCAGAAAGGCCAACGGCGCACCCGAACCGGTCGCGCATGTCTGCCATGGTGGCAATGTTCATGTCCTCGTAGACGGCGGGGTACTCACTCGTGCACTTCAGCAGCACGATGCGGTCGTTGCCTACAGAGCGGCAGGCGTTAACGGCGTCGGCGATTTCGTCCGCGGTGCCCATCCCGCAGGAAATGACCATGGGCTTGCCCTTTGAGGCGGTGTAACGGATAAGTGGCACGTCGACAAGTTCGGGCGAAGCAATCTTGTACATCTCGCAGCCGATGGACTCGAGGAAGTCAACGGAGGTCGGATCAAAGACGGAGGACAGGAAGTCCATGCCCAAGCGTTCGCACTCCTCCTTAATCTCGGCCTGCCATTCCCAGGGGGTGTGCGCCTCTTCATAGAGGTCGTAGAGCGTCCTACCCTCCCACAGGCCGCCAGGCGTCGTCTGGAAGTCGGGCGAGTCGCAGTTGATGGTGATGGTGTCGGCGGTGTAGGTTTGAAGCTTCAGACAATCCGCGCCTGCCTCAGCGGCGGAGCGGACGATTTCCATTGCCTTGTCAACGCTCCCGCCGTGGTTGCCGCTCATCTCAGCAATGAAGTAGACGTCGCCGCGCTCTATGGTCTCGAATAGTCTCATTGTCTAGTCCTCCTGGGTCATGGCCCGATATTTCTGCTCGGCAAGCTCCCAATCCTCGGGAGTGTCGATGTCCTGTACGAGCCTGCTGGGTATGCGCAGAAATCTCGTATTATTGGTGATGAAGCTGCCGGTCTCGTAGAAAGACGCGACCTTCGCGAAGTAAAACCTCCCGCAGTCGTGAACCATCTCAGGGAGGTCCTGGCTGCGGGTCTGGGCGAACTCGGGGAAGGCATACTCGAGTGAGCCGTCCTCACCCACCCTGAAGCCGCGCAGAGGCGGGAAATCGAACGAGGTAACAGGGATTACGGATGAGGCCCCCGCCTCGATCATGGCGGAAGCCTCCTTGAGCTCAGAGACCTGAACGAAGGGTGCCGTCGGGTACAGGCAGCACATGGTGTCGAACTCAGCGCCGCACTTGCCGTAATCGGAGAGCACTTCGCGCAACACATCAGCCGTCGTGGCGTAGTCGTTGCTCGTGGCCTCGCTGCGCATGAAGGGAACCTCGGCTCCGTATTTCCTAGCCACGTCGGCAATCTCATCGTCGTCGGTCGAGACCATTACGACGTCGAAGATGCCGCTCGCAACCGCAGTCTCGACCGAGTACGCCAGCATGGGCTTGCCGCAGAACTCACGCACGTTCTTGCGAGGGATCCGCTTCGAGCCGCCACGAGCAGTAATGATGCAAACACTAGAGGGCATTATTTCGCACCCCTATTGGCGCGGCACCACTCAACAACCTTTGTAACTGCATCGACAACGAGCTGCGCATCCTCGTTTGAGAGCCCACAGTGCAGCGGAAGCGTTACGCAGCGATCATAGTAATCCTCGGCATTGGGACAGTCGCCGCGGCCGTGGCCCAGGTCCTTGTAATAAGGCAACAAGTATACGGGCAGGTAGTGAACATTGACACCTAAGTTCTCAGCGCGCAAGGCATCGAAGATCCAACGACGAGTAACGCCAAGTGCCTCAGTGTCAAACTTCAGGCAATACAGATGACGAACGGTATCATCGGGCGAGGCGTCAATTTGGAACTGTACCTCCGGAATCTTGGAGAACTGCTCGTTATAGAAGGCAACGAGCTCCTTGCGGCGAGAGCCGAACTGGTCGAGTCGCTTCATCTGGCTAACGCCAAGAGATGCCTCGATATCGCTTATGCGATAGTTGTAGCCCAGAACCAGCTGCTCATAGTACCAACCGCCCTGGTCTGTCTCTCGCATCAAATCATGGTTTCGCGTAATGCCGTGCTTGGCGTAAAGCTCAATCATCTTGCCCAGCTCGGGATCATTCGTTGCTACGGCACCGCCTTCACCAGTAGTGATGGTCTTTACCGGATGGAAGCTAAAAGTCGTAATGTCTGCGATGGTGCCCACTGCACGACCATTGTGGAACGTGCCCATTGCATGGGCGGCGTCCTCAATGAAAGTCAGGCCGTTCTCGTCGCAGATCTTGCGAATCTCGTCGGAGTCGACGTGAACGCCGCCAAAATCCACAGCTACAATTGCTTTCGTTTTAACGGTCAACTTCTCGCGGATTGAGGCTGGATCGATATTCCAAGTCTTAGGGTCAATATCCGCAAATACGGGCGTAGCACCGCAGTAACGCACACAGTTAGCAGATGCCGCAAAGGTGATGGGCGACACAATCACCTCGTCGCCGGGTTTAATTCCCGCGGCAAGGCATGCCACGTGCAGAGCCGCGGTGCCGTTTGCCACGGCAGTCACATATTTTGCCCCAGTGGCAGACTTAATGGACTCCTCAAAGGCTTCAGTCGCAGGACCACAGGTAAGGTAGTCACCACGCAGACAATCTTCTACTGCCTTGATGTCGTCCTCGTTGATATCCTGGTGGCCATAGCCCAAAACCCTGGGGCTAGTAGGTTCTCCGCCGTTAATCGCGAGTTCTTTCATGTCAAACCTCCTGTTGACGATACTATTAGTTTCTGGGTTTAATCTTCAAATTCGGAGTTTTGCCGTAGACGACGGACCCTGCAGGCACATCCTCATCCCTTACAACGGCACCTTCTCCAATCAGGCAGCTGTCACCGATGTGAGAATTGCCCAGCACCTTGCTACCGGTACACATTTGCACGTCACGGCCGATGACCGGGTAGACTTCGTTAATGTTGCCGACTGTACACCCCTGAGTAAACGAGAAGCCCTCTCCGTAGGTTGCGCGACCCATGAAAGAGCCGGTCGGATGATCGAAGGTGAAAGTCTCAGGCATTTCAACTTCGTAATACAAGTCGCAACCCGAAACCGTCTTCATTTGACCGTAGATCTTGTCG
>CABUJN010000012.1:0-39725 GCA_902491935.1 uncultured Collinsella sp. | reverse complement strand
AAAGGCCGCCGAGCCAATGGCGAGCACGGTAAAGATGAGCACACGCATGGGCACCTCGACCTGGTTAATCGCGGCGGCGCCGGCCGAAAGCATGATGCACCAGGCATAGATGAGCAGCACGGCCTGTTTTTGGTTGTAGCCTTCTTGGATCAGGCGGTGGTGGATGTGGCCCTTGTCGGCCTGCCCGATGCTAATGTGGGCGCGCTTGCGGCGCACGATGGCGCTAAACGTGTCGATGATAGGCACGCCGGCAACGATGAGCGGGATGATAAGCGAGGTGAGTGCGGCGGTGCGGCTCACGTTGAGCAGCGAGATGGAGCCCAGCGCAAAGCCCAGAAGCAGCGACCCCGAGTCGCCCAAGAAGATGCTTGCGGGGTTGAAGTTGTAGCGCAAAAAGGCCAGACAGGCGCCAAAGAGCGCAATGGAGAGCGCGGCGGCGTCGATGCGGCCCGAGAGAACGGCCATCGAAAACATGGTGAACGAGGCGATGCCGCAGATGCCCGTGGCCAAGCCGTCGAGGCCGTCGATGAGGTTAATGATGTTGGTGAATGCCACCAGATAGATTACGGTGATGGGGTAGGCGAGCCATCCGAGCATGATCTCGCCGGGAGCAAACGGGTTGACGATGACGCCGATTTTTAGGCCGCCCATGCAGGCGATAAGCGCGGCGAGGACCTGTCCGGCCAGCTTTTGCTTGGGCGTGAGCTGGAAGACGTCGTCGATAGCGCCGGTCGCAAAGATGACGGTAAAGGAGAGCGCCAGCATGGGATAGCTAATGTGAAGGCGCGGGTGCGGCACCAGGACGGGTGGCCAGCCTAGGTACCAGGTGCCTAGGATTTGCACAGTGCAGGCGACGACCAGGCCCAAAAACACCGCCGTTCCGCCCAAACGCGGGATGGGCTTGGTGTTGATGCGGCGCTTAGAAGGATAGTCGACGGCATCGAGCTTAATTGCCAAGCGCTTGACCAGGGGCACCGCGAGGAAGGTCGTGATAAAGGCCGCCGCTGCCACGCATAGGTACGGTATGTAGCTCGGGGATGAAGCCATGAATCTAAAAACCGCCAAGCGTCGAAGGAAAAGGTCAGAAGAACGCCATGCGCAAAGGGCATAGCCGAACCATAATACTCGACCAAGGGGGGTGCATGTAATTGCACGCAGCGATAATCACGCGCTTACCAGATATTGGGATGTTGTCGATGGCTTGTCGGGATGCCGGCGGGAATCCATATGGACTGTAATGGTGATTTGCGGCAAAAGAAAACCACCCCCCACGTTACGAAAATGAACCCACCTAAAACAGGTGGGTGCCCTCATCGACTGTTCCAGCGTCCTTAACAACGAAGGATACCTGTACTAGGTACGACTGTGTGGGCTCCCTAAATAAACGCGACGGTTCACCCAGTTGCTCCGCGGGGGGCGGAATAACTACATCATAAAGCGGCACTTTGTCGATTCCAGTCTTGACATTACAAAAATCGTGTCGGACGATTACGGCGCCTTAGGGACGGAGCCGTCTACGCGGCCTGGCCCTTTACGTTTGAGCTGCTGAATCGTTGTTTTGGAGCATGTTTTTATGCCGACGTCGTTGACCGAACTTTTTTCGCCCGCCTGCCATTTGTGTCCGCGCCGTTGCGGTGCGGCGCGCGATGAGGGCGCGCACGGCGTATGCGGTGCTAACGACACGCTCAAGGTGGCCCGCGCCGCGCTTCATATGTGGGAGGAGCCGCCTATCTCGGGCGAGGCCGGTTCGGGCACGATCTTCTTTAGCGGCTGTTCGCTTAAATGTATCTACTGCCAGAACCACGAGATCTCGACCGGCAATTTTGGCCTTGAGATTTCGCCTGAGCGCCTGGTCGAGATTATGCTGGAACTGCAGGACCAGGGTGCGAACAATATTAACCTAGTGACGGCGACACACTACGCGCACCTGCTGCCGGCCGCGATTGCCGCGGCACGGATGCGCGGACTGGTCATTCCGATCGTCTACAACACGAGTGGTTACGAGCGCGCGAGTGCCGTGGCGGCGCTGGGCGACCTGGTCGATGTGTGGCTCACCGACTTTAAATATGCCGATGCCGGGCTTGCGCAGTCGCTTTCTCATATTAAGGACTACCCGCGCGTGGCCGTGTCGGGTCTGGCCCAGATGGCGCGCGAGATCGATCGCCGCGGGGGAGAGTTGGTGGATGACGACGGGCTCATGAAGCGCGGCATCATCGTGCGCCACCTGGTGCTGCCGGGGCATGCGGATGACTCGTGCCGCGTGTTGGACCTGGTGTGGCAGACGGTGGGCGACGTGCCGATCTCGGTCATGAACCAATACACGCCTAATGCCCTCATGCGCGAACAGGGCGGCGACCTGGCGCGCGCTGTGACGCGCGAGGAGTACGAGCAGGTGCTCGACCATGCCGACGACCTGGGCTTTACGACGATGTTCTGGCAAGAGGGCGGCGCGGTAGACGAGAGCTTCACCCCGGCCTTCGACACCACCGGCGTCCTCACCAGCGCAAAGTAGTGCGTTCGTCGATGATTTTTCTGGGACGGGGATTAAAAAATCATCGGGCGAATGGTAGTCAAAAAAGCTCCGTCCCAAAAAGACTGGTTATTGGGCGTTGACAGTTGGCGAGCCGTAGGTAAAATATCGACTTGTCCTGGGGACGTAGCTCAGTTGGGAGAGCGCTGCCGTCGCATGGCAGAGGCCGAGGGTTCGACTCCCTTCGTCTCCACCCTTGGATTTGATAAGCCGCTGACATTGTGTCGGCGGCTTTTTTTAAAAGAAAGGGCTGTACCATGGCCGAGCTTGAGTCCCAACCATTGTCCGACGAGGAGCGCGCTGAGTTGGAAGAGCTCCGCGCTGAGAAGGCCCGCCGCGAGGCTCGGGAAGAGGCCCGTCGCGAGCGTGAGGAGCTGGCTGCCCTGCGTGCCGAGCGTGCGAAGGCCGAGGAGGTCGCCGCGAACGCCGCATCCGCACCGGCGCCCGCGCCCAAGCCCACTGCTGCGAAGCCTGCACCTGCCGCGCCCAAACCTCAGCCTAAAAAGGCCGCTCGTCCCAAGTCCGTCGAGCCCAAGCCGAGCCGTGACGAGATGACCTTTGCCCAGCGCATGGTTACCTCCAAGGAGCCTACGGGCGAGAACGAGATCCCTGGCATGGCGCCGGCTCAAAAAATCATCATTATCCTTGCCCTCATCGCGTTCGTCGTCTTTATGGGCTACACGATCCTGACCAGCATGGGCCTGCTCTAACCGATTTGCATCGGGCGTCATGTCCGCATGCTCTGCTCTCGTTCAACCCTCAAATTCTGCACCACACATCCGAAAGGTCGCCCCATGGCTTTGACCGACATCTCTCATCCCACCGACATTGCAATGCTCACCGATCTGTACGAGCTCACTATGGCCCAGGGCCTGTGGGAGAGCGGCAAGGCCAATGAGCAGGGTTGTTTTACCGCGTTTTACCGCGACCATCCCTTTGGCAGTGCCTATGCCGTCATGTGCGGCACCGCCGAACTGCCCGAGCTGGTCGAGAATCTGCGCTTTACGCCCGAGGACATCGACTACCTCGCCTCGCTCCAGGCCCCGGCCGGCGGCGCGATGTTTAAGCCTGCGTTCCTCGACTACCTGCGCGATTTTCGTGCGCATGTAAACATCGACGCCGTGCCCGAGGGCGAGCTCGTCTTTCCGCGCGAGCCCATGGTACGCGTCACCGGCCCCGCGCTGGAGTGCCAGCTGCTCGAGACGGCGTTGCTCAACATCGTCGGGTTCCAGACGCTTGTCGCCACCAAGACAGCGCGCGTGGTGCTGGCGGCGGACGGCCGTCCCGTTGCCGAGTTTGGCCTGCGTCGCGCCCAGGGTCCCGATGGCGGCCTGGCCGTCGCGCGCGCGAGCTACGTTGCCGGCTGCTCCTCTACGTCCAATGTGCTCGCCGGCCGCCGCTACGGTATTCCCGTCTTTGGCACGCATGCGCACAGCTGGGTGATGAGCTTCGATTCCGAGCTCGAGGCCTTCCGCGCCTTTGCCAAGTCGAGCCCCAAGAACTGTACGCTGCTCATCGACACCTATGACGTGCGCGAGGGCTGCGAGCATGCCATTACGGTTGCCAAGGAGATGGAGGCGGTGGGCGAGCGCCTGTCGGCTATTCGCATCGACTCCGGCGACCTTGCCAAGCTCTCCAAGTATGTTCGCGGCCGTTTTGATGCCGAGGGCCTGCCCTATGTGGGTATCTCGGTGTCCAACGACCTGGACGAGTACACGATTCAGTCGCTGCTCGACCAGGGCGCGCCCATCGATAGCTTTGGCGTGGGTACCAAGCTCGCGACCTGCTACGACCAGCCGGCGCTGGGCGGCGTGTACAAGCTTTCCGCCCGCCGTGCGAGCGAGGCCGACCCGTGGACGCCGGTGGTCAAGCTCTCCGAGCAGCCCTATAAGCGCACGATCCCGGGCGTACAGCGCGTGCGCCGTTATTTCGACGGCTTTGGCGGCCCGGTCTGCGACATGATCTACGACGAGGACCATCTGGCGGGGGAGGGCGCCGCGCGCGGCAATACCCTCGTGGCCGTGAATGATGCCGCCCTGGTGACCGACGTGTCCGAACTTGAGTATCGCGAGCTGCTGGTGCCGATCGTGCGCGATGGCAGTGCGGTGGCTCCGCGTGAGAGCATCCAGGACGCGCGCGAGCGCTGTGCTTGGGCGCTCGATCATCTGGACACAGCTTTCAAGCGCTTCCTGTACCCGCAGACCTATGTTGTGGGCATGGAGCAGGGCCTGGCTCAGGTGCGCGACGAGCTCGTGCGCAAGAACATGGCCGCGGCCTCGGCTTTCCCCTGGGCTCACTAATTCCTTGGGCGGTAGGGGCGAGTCACGCTCCCTTGGCCGCCAGCTCGGCCGTTCGCTGAACAGTTGATTGGTTTGACGTATGACGACTTCTTATAAAACGATGGTGGTAAAGATCGGTTCGTCCACGGTGGTGGGCGCCGACGGCAAGGTCAACCGCTCCTTTATCGGCGGGCTTGCCGATCAGGCCGCAGCGCTGCGCAAGCTCGGCTGGCGTCTGGTCGTGGTGAGCTCGGGCGCTATCGCCTGCGGCTATCCCGTGTTGGGCTTCGACCGCAAGCCGGTCGGCGACCTTCCGAGCCTGCAGGCCTGCGCCTCGGCTGGTCAGTGCATCATCTCGTCGGCCTACGACGAGGAGTTCCATGCGCGCGACCTGCTCACCTCGCTCGTACTGCTCACGCGCCACGACACGGCCCGCCGCACGTCCTACCTGCATGCACGCGACGCCCTGCTGCGCCTGGTGGAGCTGGGCGTGGTGCCGGTCGTCAACGAGAACGATACCGTCACCGTCGACGAGATCAAGTTTGGCGACAACGACACGCTGGCGGCGCTTGTGAGCTGCCTGGTTTCTGCCGATCTGTGCGTGACGCTCTCGGACATCGATGGCCTCTATACCGCCAATCCGCACGAGGACCCCACGGCCGAGTTCGTCCCGGTCGTGCATAAGATCGATGCCAAGATTATCGCCTCGGCAGGCGATTCTTCGACTTCGGTGGGCACGGGCGGCATGATCACCAAGATTCGCGCGAGCCGCATTCTCATGACCGCGGGCATTCAGAGCGTGATTTGCTCGGGCGAGGAGCCCGATGCGCTCGTGCGCCTCGCCCGCGGCGAGAGCGTGGGCACGCTGTTCGATCCGCCGGCGGAGCGTCTGGACATCGCACCCCGCAAGCTGTGGATCGCACTGGGCGACAAGGCGCATGGCTCGGTGACGGTCGATGATGGTGCTGCGAAGGCGCTGGTCAGCCGTGGCTCTTCCTTGCTTGCGGTGGGTATTCGCGAGGTCGATGGCCAGTTTGCCGAGGGCGATGTGCTCGATGTGTGCGATCCGAGCGGTATGGTCGTCGCCCGCGGTATCGCCGAGGCCGATTCGGACGTGCTGGAACTTGCCGCCGGCCGCCGCCAGGACCAGATCGCCAGCAACCGCCTGCTCGCTAACCTGGCCGAGAAGCCGGCGATACACAGGGATAACCTAATCGTCTTCGCCTAACGGGTCGACGCTGCGCGCCGCCCAGAGCGACAATTTGTCATTCAAAAGGCGAGGCATGACCATCAGGTCTATGCCTCGCCTTTTTCATGCCAACTTGTTCGCTCTGGGCGGCGCTCGCTTCTTTTGTTCGACCTACGATTTAAAGCCACTCGCTTAGGGGCGTTTTCGCTTTCCGTTCTCTACCTGCGGCATTGTCGTTGCCGGCACTTGTTGGCACTTGGGGACGTTCTTTTTGTGCCGGCAGGCGGGGACACTCCTTTGCTAGAAGATCCGGCGCAGGTCTCCGCGGTTGAGCGCTTCGTCGAAGAGGTGCTTGAACACCACGCTGCCGTGCAGGCCGTCGTGCTCGAACTCGTTGGTCACCCAGGCATGCGAGTTGCCCACGCGGCTGAGCGTATCGAGCTGCATGCCCGAATCGACGTACATATCGTCGAAATACACCGCGGCCTGGAGTGGCACCTCGTTGCAGGCTAGGCGCTGCGGGTCGTAGATCTTGTCCCAGCTGGTGTCTTCCATCAGCAGGTCCATGGCGGGCTTAAACGGCATAAGCTCGGGCATCTGCTCAAACATCCACGGGAACATGGCCTCGCCGGTAAACATGAGCGGGCGCGCGAGTGTGTCGAACTCGGCACGATGGGCCTTCTCCTCTGCTGCGGCCCAGCGAATGGGCATGGTGTCGCCGTCGGCGTAGATAAACTCCTGCAGCGTCCAGTACAGCGGGTTTGTACGCGTGTTGGTGCGCTCGAAGGCGCGCATCAAAAAGCTGTCGGATACCGAGGAGCCGCAGCTAAGCGTACCGTCGCCAGTAACAAACGCGTGATCGATAATCCAATGCATGCGCTCAAAGCTCGGCTTCATGCCAAAGTCGCTGCCCATGAGCTGTAGGCGCTCGACCGTCATCGGCGAGCCGTCGGGCAGCACGGGCTTCTGGGCCTCGAGCGCATCGGCCAGGGCTGCCACGCGGTCGACGTCAGCGGGGTAGCGGTCGTAATACTGCTGCGTCTTGGCGGCCATGCGCGGGAAGGTGTGCGCGTAGACCTCGCTTGCGCTCGCCGGCACGTGGGGGATGCCGCCGCAGGTAAAGCTTGCCGCTATGCCCTCGGGGAAGAGCGACAGATAGCTCAACGTCAAAAAGCCGCCGTAGCTCTGCCCGAGTGTGACCCAGGGCTTGCCGCCAAAGCCCACCAGGCGCAGGTACTCAAAATCGCGCACGATGGAGCTGGCGAGGTGGCGCTTGAGGAAATCCGCCTGCGAGCGTGTGGCATCGGAGCCGGCCGCCGTCGCGCGCTCACCCAGTGCCTTGATCGTGCGTCCGTCCACGCAGCTACTGCGTCCGGTGCCGCGCTGGTCGGGAAGGACCACGCGGAAGTGTTTGACGGCCTCCTCGATCCAGCCGTCGCTTGTGGGCGACAGCGGACGTGGGCTCTCGCCGCCGGGGCCGCCCTGCAAAAACAGGAGCAGCGGCAGATCGTCGTTGATGCGGTCGGGCGCGCAAACCACGCGGTAGAAGAGCTTGATGCTCTCGGGCGCGCCGGCGATGGGTGCCGGCATAGCGCCGCGGCGCATGGTACTGCCGACGGCCAGGAGCATCGGCTCCAGGCCGCGCCAGTCAAGGGGGACGTCGATGCTGTGGTCCTCGACGTAAAGGCCGGGGACGTGGTACGAAGTGATGAGGGCCATGTGAGTCTTCCGTTCGTTGCGGTGTTTCGGGTTGACCAATTCTACCGCCGCGGGCGAGGCCATGCGCAAATCGGCTACCATGGTTGCAAACTTCTAGGAGAAAGGGCCGCCCATGTCGGTCGATATAGCCACGTATGTCCACGATCTTGCCGTTGCCGCCAAGGCAGCGTCGGCCTCGCTTGCCACGGCGAGCGATGAGCAGCGCCAGGAGGCCGTGCGCGCCATGGCCGCAGCACTGCGCAACGGTGTCGACTCCATCGTCGCCGCCAACGAGCTCGATATGTCCGCCGCGCGCGATGCGGGCACTTCGGCCGGTCTGCTCGACCGTCTGCTGCTGACGCCTGAGCGCGTCGAGGGCATGGCCGCCGGTTTGGAGAAGCTCGCCGAGCTGCCCGATCCCGTCGGCCGCGTGCTCGACCACCGCGTGCTTGCGAGCGGTGTGGACCTGACCCGCGTGAGCGTGCCGTTGGGCCTGGTCGCCATGGTCTACGAGGCGCGCCCCAACGTGACGGCCGACGCCGCAGGCATCTGCATCCGTACCGGCAACGCCTGCATTCTACGCGGCGGCTCGCTGGCCTATCACTCGTGTGCCATGATCGCCGAGCTGCTGGCCGATGCGCTCGAGGCCAAGGGCTTCCCGCGCGAGGCCGTGTCGATGATCGAGTCCACCGACCGCGAGGCCACCGGCGAGCTCATGAAGCTCCGCGGTATTGTCGACGTACTCATTCCGCGCGGAGGTGCAGGCCTGATCCAGCGCTGCGTGCGCGAGTCGCTTGTGCCGGTGATCGAGACGGGCACGGGCAACTGCCACATCTACGTGCATGAATCCGCCGACTTTGATAAGGCGCTCAACATTATCGTTAATGCCAAGACCCAGCGCGTAGGCGTGTGCAATGCCGCCGAGTCGCTGCTGGTCGACCGTGCTGTGGCCGATGCGTTTTTGCCCGCGGTCGTGACCGTGCTGCATGACCACGGCGTGCTGATTCACGGCGACGAGGCAACCTGCGCCGCATGCGCCGATGCCGGGCTTGTGGAGGGCGATGACTACGTCGCCGCGACTGAGGAGGACTGGGGTCGCGAGTACCTGGCGCTCGAGATGAGCGTGAAGGTCGTGGCAAACGAGGACGAGGCCATCGCACACATCAACCGCTACGGCACGATGCACTCCGAGGCCATCGTTGCCGAGGATACGGATGCTTGCGAGCGCTTCCTCGATGCTGTCGATGCCTCGGCCGTGTACTCCAACGCCAGCACTCGCTTCACTGACGGCGGCGAGTTTGGCCTGGGTGCCGAGATCGGCATCTCGACCCAAAAACTCCACGCCCGTGGCCCCTTTGCCGCCGAGGCCCTCACCACCTACAAATACAAGCTCCGCGGCACCGGCCAGGTCCGTCCCTAACGCCCGCGCAAACAAAAACCACCACAAAGGTGCCTGTCCCCTTTGTGGTGGTTTTAGGTGGCGTTGACGGTTAGGCCTGGAAGGTATCTCGGTCGGGGGCGAAGGACTGCATGGCCGCGATGGTGCGGTCAAAGAGCTCGGGGAGCTCCCAGCCCAACATCTCGGCGCCCTGCGAAATCACGTCGCGCGAGCAGCCGGCGGCAAAGCGCTTGTCCTTGAACTTCTTCTTGAGCGACTTGGTCGTAAAGTCCATAACGCTCTTGCTCGGGCGCATGATGACGGCAGCGCCGATCAGGCCGGTGAGCTCATCGCAGGCAAACAGGATCTTTTCCATCTGCAGCTCGGGCTTGGGTAGTGAGGTGTTGAAGTCCGACGTGTGCGTCTGGATGGCGCGAATGAGCTCGGGAGACGCACCTTCGCCCTCAAGAATCTCGGCAGCATAGATGGTGTGGTTAATGGGGTCGTCCTCATGCTCCTCCCAATCCAGGTCGTGCAGCAGACCGACGATGCCCCAAAACTCCTCGTTCTCGGGGTCGAACTCGCGCGCAAAGTAGCGCATAGTGCCCTCGACCGTCTCGCCATGGGTGATATGGAACGGGTCCTTGTTGTGCTCATTGAGCAGTTCGAACGCGCGGTCGCGGGTGATTCCGGCGGTAAGCGGCTCTGCCATAAGAGACTCCTTGTGCTCGTGGGTATCGATAAGAATGAATACTACTAGAACAAGAAAACCACCACAAAGGTGCCTGTTCCCTTTGTGGTGGTTTTTGGCGCGGATGGGTTAGTTGAGGGCGGCTTGGGCTAGGCGGGCTTCGGCGGCCTCCTCGGTGACGCCAAGGGCCACGGCGAACTCCTCGATGGAGCGGCGTTTGGCCTCCTTGAGTACGCGCATGTAGTAGGAGCTGGGTTTTTTATCAGCTTCCTCGGCCTGGCGAATGCGGTGCATCATGGTCTTTGCCACGCGGACCGTCTCGGGCGCGCCCAGCTTGAGCTGCTGCTTAAAGTGTGTCTCCTCAAGCGAGCTGTTGCGCTCGGTAAAGGTGTCGCACTCCAGCTCGTCATAGTGGCTCAGCAGGTGCTCGGCATCTTGCTGAGAGATGGCGGCGTGCAGACGGTCGGCCTGCGCCACGGGGTACATGAGGATCGTCTGCGCATGTCCCTGCTTGGTCTCGAGCAGCAGCATGGGCTGCGGTGTGTCGTCCCTAAAACCGACGACGGTGCAGACTCCCTGGCCCGGATGAATGACGTGTTGACCGATTGAGAACATGCTACCTCCAACTTATACGAATTTACGTATGTCTAGAATAACACGCTGACGTGCGCAAACCCGTACTTTATGCAGGAAAAGCACACAACTCTGATAGGTAAGAGTATTCGATAACAGACGCAGCTCATTCACACCTTTATGCATTTTCAACGCCTGCATAATCTGCAGGCAGACCGGCATCTTTGAGTGACTCCATACAAGCTGTAGTCATTTTTGTGCATATGCAATATCTATTAGCTTTACCCTGCGACAGTGCCCGTCGCTTGTGATAGAGTGCTACAAACTCTGGCTTTTGCCCTACGAGTGACCAAGAGCTCGGGGGCTTTAACACAAGGAGGATCTATGCCCGAGAAGATTGAAGAGCTGGTACGCGCTGCGCTTGCTGCGGCCCAGGAGGCCGGCGACCTTTCCGCATTTGAACTTGACGATTGCGCTATCGAGCGACCGGCTGACACTTCTCATGGCGAGTGGACCTCTACCATGGCCCTGAAGTCCGCCAAGCTGGCCCACTGCGCCCCGCGCAAGATCGCCGAGGCCATCGTTGCCCATATGCCCGAGGACCCCGCGATCGAGAAGGTCGAAATCGCAGGCCCCGGCTTCATCAACTTCTACCTCTCCGTTGCCGTCAAGAATGCCATCTTTGGCGAGGCTCGCGAGAAGGGTATGGACTTCGCTAAGTCCAACGTCGGTGGTGGCCTGAAGACCCAGGTCGAGTTCGTTTCCGCTAACCCCGTCGGACCCATGCACATCGGCCACGGCCGCTGGGCCGCGCTGGGCGACTCGCTCTGCCGTGTTATGGACCACGCCGGTTACGACATCCAGCGTGAGTTCTACATCAACGACCACGGCTCTCAGATGAACACCTTCGGCAACTCCATCAGCACGCGCTATATGCAGCTTGCCGACATCATCGCCAAGCAGGGCGTGGATATCGACGAGGCTCACAAGCTGCTGATCGCCGACCGCGACGCCTTTGTTGCCGACGAGAACGACGAGCACCCCGAGACCCATCCGTATCAGGACAACTTTGCCGAGACTCTGGGCAAGGACTCCTACGGCGGCGACTACATCATCGACGAGGCCGCCGAGTTCTGGCGCACCGACGGCGATAAGTGGGTCAACGCCGATCCGCAGGAGCGCATGGAGAGCTTCCGCGAGCGCGGCTATGTAAAGATGGTCGACAACATGCGCGACCTCTGCCACGCCGTCAATTGCGACTTCGATCGTTGGTTCTCCGAGCGCTCGCTGTATGTGAAGGACACCGAGGGTGAGACCGCCGGCACCTCCGCCGTCGACCGCGCTTTTGAGAAGCTCGACAAGATGGGCTATCTCTACACCAAGGACGGCGCCCTGTGGTTCCGCTCCACCGACCTGGGCGATGACAAGGACCGCGTTCTGATCAAGTCCGACGGCGAGTACACCTACTTCGCCTCCGACGTTGCCTATCACTGGGATAAGTTCCAGCGCGTCGACCACGTCATCGACATCTGGGGCGCCGACCACCACGGCTACATCGAGCGCGTCCGCTGCGTCTGTGATGCCTTGGGTTACCCCGGCAAGTTTGAGGTTCTGCTGGGCCAGCTCGTCAACCTGCTGCGCAACGGCAAGCCCGTCCGTATGTCCAAGCGTAAGGGCACCATGGTGACCCTGCAGGAGCTCGTCGACGAGGTCGGCTCCGACGCTGCCCGTTACACCCTCATCTCCAAGAGCTCCAACCAGATGGTCGACTTCGATATTGAGGCCGTCAAGAAGCGCGACAACTCCAACCCGGTGTACTACGTGCAGTACGCTCACGCCCGCGTGTGCTCCATCCTGCGCCGTGCCGCTGACGTTACGCCCGAGCAGGCTGACGAGATGGGCATGAAGGCCGTCGCCGCCAAGGCCATCGGTGAGAACGTCGATTACTCGCTGCTGACCGACCCGACCGAGCTCGCCCTTTCGCGCAAGCTCAACGAGCTCACCGACCTCATCGCCAGCTGCGCTCGCGACCGCGCCCCGTTCCGTCTGACGCACTTTGCTGAGGAACTCGCCGGCGACTTCCACAGCTTCTACGCTGCCTGTCAGGTGCTGCCGAGCGAGGGCCGTCCCGTCGACCCCGAGCTTTCGCGTGCCCGTCTGGCCGCTTGCGATGCCGTCCGTGTGACGCTCGCCCTGGTGCTCACCCTCGTTGGCGTTTCCGCGCCCGAGCAGATGTAAGCTACGGGTCATTTGACCGTACAGACTTGGTTTAACTAAGCCTTGAAAGCCCGATCTCCCACGGAGGTCGGGTTTTTTGCAAACGCCGACGTATTGACGAATTTGGAACTGCTGGAAATACGAAACTATGCCGGTTCACTACGATGAATATGAGAAATTCCAACCACGCCAGCTTTTCGCAAAAAAGTGCAGGGCATCTACCTGCGGTTTTAGTTCAACAAGTTTCGGAGTGGTCGCGGTTGAGCGATTCATCGTAGTAAACCGCCATAGTTTTGGCGGAGGCAGTCAGATTTGTGGGTGTTAAACCAAAGAGTGCCCCTTTTGACTAGTCGTTTAAGAGCGTTCCCAATGACTAAGTTGCAGGTGGCGGCGGTTGTGTTACACTAACGCTGCGTATATGACGCAATCATCTCGATACAGATCAATGATGTCCGTCGTTTTGAACGGAACTAGACTGTTTAGCCGCCCTGAAGGTTTATGCAGGGAGCATGTGATCACAGGGCTTGAAAAGAAAGTTGAGCAAACACTGTGTCTGATCAACAGCAAGAAAACGAAATAACGACGACGCAAGCCGCTCCCGCTGCACCGGTTGCGTCGGACCAGGTCGCGGCGCCCGCGCATGCCTCGGCTCCTGAGACGCCTAAGGCTGCTTCGACGCCTACGCCTGCAACGGCTGAGAAGGCCGTGCCTGCAACTGGTGAGGAGGCTGCTCCGGCAAAGCCCAAGCGTACGCGCCGCACGGCCAAGCCTGCTGCTGACGGCGAGGAGGTCACCAAGCCCAAGCGCCGTACCACGCGCATGACGCGCGTCAAGCGCACCGTTGCAGCTGACTCCTCGGCGCCGATTTCCGATGAGGTCGCGCAGGCACGTGCGTTGGCGCAGATTAGCGAGGCTCAGGTGGTGCGCGCCCGCCGTCGTGCTGCCGAGCGCGAGGCCGCGGCTCTGACCGAGCTTGCAGCTCCGTCTGTGCCCGAGACGCCTGCCGCCACCGAGACCCCTGCCGCCGACCAGCCGACCGAGAAGCCGGCACCGCGCACACGCCGTCGCACGGCTGCTAAGGCCGAGCAGGTTGCCGATCAGGTAACCCTCGAGCTCACCGAGGCTTCGGTTCGTTCCGCGGCAGGGGAGGGCGCATCGCCTGCTGAGTCCGCTGCGCCTGTCGAGGCCAGCGAAGTTCCCGTTGTCGATCCGGCTTTGCGCCCGCACCGTCGCGGTCGCAAGCCCAAGGCCTTCGTCGAGGCAGAGAAGGCCGCAGCCGCAGCTGCAGCCGCTCGGGATGCTGCGGCGACCGCCGAGTCTGCAACCGCTGCCGATGCACCCGTCCAGGATGCTACGACTTCCGAGGCCGCTCCCGCCGATGTCGAGCCCGCCGACGTCCGTCCTGGTCGCAGCCATCGTACTGCTGCTAAGCGCACGTCCAAGGCCAAGACTGCCAAGAAGGGTGCGTCCGAGGATTCCGCCGAGACGACCGCCGATGCATCGACTGATGCCGCCGAGCCCCAAGACGTCGAACAGTCTGCGTCCGAGAAGCCCAAGCGCGGTCGTAAGAAGTCCGCTAAGGCCAAGGCGTCCGAGCAGCAGGCCGAGGCCGAGCTGCAGGGCGATTCCAAGGCCGAGGCCAGCGATGATACTGCGGCTAACGCCGATGCCGCCGCAACCGATGGCGCCGCGCCCGCCGAGGCCGAAGACGGCGCTCGCCCCAACCGTCGCCAGCACAAGCGCAACGACGAGCGCAACGAGCGCAAGGACGAGCGCAACAACGACCGCCGCAACCGCCAGCGCGATCGCAAGCAGCGCAACAAGGAGCGTAATGCCGCTCCCACCGAGCCCACGCTTTCGCGCGAGGAGCTCGCGGCCATGAAGGTCGCCGAGCTGCGCGAGAAGGCCAAGGAGTTCGAGATTGAGACGACCGGCAAGAAGAAAGCCGAGCTCGTCGAGGAGATCTACGTCACCGCCGCGAAGGCCGAGGGCTTCCGCGACATCAAGGGCATCCTGCAGATTCGTCCGGACAGCTCCGGTATCATCCATGCCCATGGCTACATGAAGTCCAACGACGACGCCTTCGTGCCCGCCTACCTCATCCGCTCCGCGCGTCTGCGCACGGGCGACGTCATCGAGGGCTCGCTTCGTCCTTCGCGCGGCGGCGACAAGCGCGCCGGCCTCGCCAAAATCACGACCGTCAACGGTCTAGACCCCGAGCAGATTCGCAACCGCCCCAAGTTCGGTGACCTCACCCCGGTCTATCCCAACGAGCCGCTGCGCATGGAGCATGGCAAGGACTCCATTACCGGTCGCGCCATCGACATCGTGTCGCCGATCGGCAAGGGTCAGCGTGGCTTGATCGTGTCCCCGCCCAAGGCCGGCAAGACCACAATCCTCAAGAAGATCTGCCAGTCTATCTCGATTAACAACCCCGAGGTGCACCTCATCTGCCTGCTCGTCGACGAGCGCCCCGAAGAGGTTACCGATATGCAGCGTTCCATCAAGGGCGAGGTTGTGGCGTCGACCTTCGATATGCCCGCCGACAACCACACTCGTGTGGCAGAGCTCGTCATCGAGCGCGCCAAGCGCATCGTGGAGCTGGGCGGCGATGTCGTGGTGGTGCTCGACTCCATCACGCGTCTTGCCCGCGCCTACAACTTGGCGGCGCCCGCCTCAGGCCGCATCCTTTCGGGCGGCGTCGATTCGGCGGCACTGTATCCGCCCAAGCGCTTCCTGGGCGCAGCCCGCAATATCGAGAACGGTGGCTCGCTCACCATCCTGGCCTCTGCCCTCATCGACACCGGCTCCAAGATGGACGAGGTCATCTTTGAGGAGTTCAAGGGCACCGGCAACATGGAGCTCAAGCTCGACCGCGACCTGGCCGACCGCCGCATCTTCCCGGCTATCGACCCCGTTGCCTCCGGTACGCGTAACGAGGACCTGTTGGTTGACGAGCAGATGCGTCCGTTTGTCTTTGGCCTGCGTCGCATTCTTGCCGGCATGAACAACACCGAGCGCGCAGCTGCGTCGTTTATCAAGGGTCTTAAGGGCACCAACACCAACCAGGAGTTCCTGGTGCGTTCGGCCAAAAAGCACAGCGACTACGAGCAGACGTTCTAGGTTGTCATCCACACGCAGCGATAGTCATCAATGCAATAAAGGGTCGGGGCTTTGAGCCTCGGCCCTTTTCTATATCGCCGCTCCGCGCTTATTTTTGACCATAAGACTGGCAAGCAGCAGGTTTCCCGTTTCAATCCGACATCGTCGCTTGCAATCGACAGGGCGGTTTCGCATAATAGCTTTTAAGCTTCGCGACGGATAACGCAGATGAAACGAACCATATACCGTTGCTTTGGGGCATAGCCCCGCTTCATCTTCTCTCGCGCAGCCAACTGAATGATGCGATTTGGGTGCTGGAAGATGGGGAGAGCTCATGGCTTCTTCTGATGCAACACAACGAGCAGTCCTTGCCGGACTTTCGTGCGGGATCGGCCTTGCCGCTCCCGTGGTTATGTATGCCGCGACGCTGCCGTTTTCGTCTGTGAACGAGACGGTCGTGGCGGGTGCGGTTCCCTTCGCCGTGGGCGCGGTGGCGGGCGTGGGCATCTATGCCGCCTCGCTGGGTATCTCCGAGTATCGTGCGCAGCGTGAAGAGCGTCTGTTCCAGCCCGATGCCATGGGCGGTGCCGCCAATCTCAATCAGCATCAAAGCGAGTTCAAGACCGCCTCGATTTCAGCTCAGCAGCAGGATGCGACTCCTTACGCTGCGGCTTCTGATTCTCAGGCTCAGGCGGAGCAGTCTACCTCGGCATTCCTTTCCGGCCTGACTGGTGCGTTCCAGCGCCGTCATGCCGATGATGGTGTCCCTACCATCGCTCGAGCCGCAGATGCTATGGACGAGGACGAGGCTTGGTCCATGATCGACAGTATGCTTGACGACGATTCGCCGGTGAGCTGCGACCCTGCACACTCGCGCGACGTCTATCAAGTCGCCATCGACGAGCTCACCAACGGCGGGCAGACCGGCTCCTTCAATCGCGACGACATCGCCGCCGCGGCACGCGCCGTGTCTGGCTCCCAGGCCGCCCCTGCGGGCAGCACGGCGGCTTTCGTGGCACTCGTCGCCAACGCGGCAGCCAATAACGCCTACAGCGCTACCTCGGCGGACGCGAACGCTTCTGCCGACAATTCGTACGTTGATGAAGCCATGGCCGCGGACGAGGAGGCCGTTGCCGCCCGCCGTGCCGCCGAAAGCTCGCTGTGGGGCGCTCCTGCCCAGCAGCAGGCGGCTGAGGCTGCGCCGTACAATGTAAACCTCGCCAGCATGCCTATCATCTCCGGTGCCGCGGATATCGATTTCGATGACCTCGATGAGCCTGCAGCCATCACTGCATCGATTGATGCCCAAGATCGCATCGACACCGGCGACCTTCCGGATGCCTCACTCGAGGTTGATGTCCCCATGGCTGATTACTCGGGCCACGAGGACATGTGGGCCGCCGCCACCGCGATTCTGGATGAGATTGACGAGCCTGCTCCTGTTGCAGCCCCCGCTCCCGTCGCTGCCCCTCAGCCTGCTGCCCCCGCCTATGTCGGCCGTCACAGCGCTGTGTTCCCCGAGGATACTGCCCGTATCTCGCGCGAGAGCATCGAGCGGGCCGAGGCTATTGCCGCCGGCATTATGGAAAACCGTCGTCACGAGCGCGTCAATCAGATCCTCGAGGAAGAGATCGAGCGCCTGCAGTCCTCTACCGCCAAGCGTACGGGCCGTGCCTACCTGAGCGTTATCGAGGGCGGTACCGCCAGCTTCGCGCCGCTCCGCGCGGAGGCATAACTTCTGCATGGTTAAGATCAATCGAAAATGGGCGGTCGTGACCTGCCTGATGGCGCTCTTGATCTGGGGCAATTCGCTGGTTCCAGGCTCGGGGTCGGGCTCGCTGAGCCTAACGGTCATGGAAGCTATCCGCGGTTTCCTGCACGGCGTGGGACTTCCATATGAATGGGTGACCAACTTTGTTGTTCGCAAGTGCGCGCATTTTACCGAGTATATGGTGCTCGGCATCTTGGCAACGCACGCCTTTGATTTTGAGGGCCGGCGCACCTTTGACGTGCTGCTGCCCACGGCGGTGTTCCTGCTGCTGATTCCTTCGATCGACGAGACGATTCAGCTCTTTGTGCCGGGACGCGCCGGCATGATCACCGATGTGATGATCGACTGCTGTGGAGCGGTAACGGGCGTTGTGCTCCGATATCTACTACGATCGCTCATATGTGCCAAAAAGGCCGCCTAGGACGTATGCTTGGTGCTAGGCGGCCTTTTTTATTAGAGGGCTTATATAGGGCGTGGTGGCGTCGTTCCGTAGGTTGGATTTGCCGGGCGCGCCACGCCCTGTGGGTGCGTCTGTTACTGAAGCGCCTGCGCGCCCAGGGCCAGGCAGCCCATGATGCCCTGCTTGCCCTCAAGGCTGTTGTTGACAATATAGGTATCGATGTCGTTGACCTCGGGCGTGACGATATAACCGTTGAGCATCTCGGCGCACTTCTTGCGCGCGAGCGGCACGATGGGGGTGTGGTCGGCCACGCCGCCACCGATGATGATCTTTTGCGGCGCGTAGCACAGCGTGTAGGTCATGAGCGCCTGTGCCAGATAGCCGGCGAGCAGGTCCATGGCCTCCGGGTCATCGGCCATGTCTCCGGCGCTCTTGCCATCCCAACGCTTTTTAACGCCGGGGCCGGCGATGAGGCCCTCGAGGCAGTTGTCATGGAAGGGGCAAGCGCTATGCTCGCCGATGGTGTCGCGCGGGTCGCGCGTGACCAGGATGTGGCCGGCCTCGGGATGCATCATGCCGTGTACGAGCTTACCGCCCGAGAGCACGCCGGCGCCCACACCGGTGCCGATGGTCAGGTAGACCACGTCCGTGAGGCCCTGGGCGCAACCAAAGGTGACCTCGCCCAAGCAGGCAACGTTGACGTCGGTGTCGTAGCCGCAGGGAATATTGAGCTCGTTTTGGATGGTGCCCAGCAGGTCGAAGTAGCGCCATGCCGTTTTGGGCGTCTCCAGGATCTTGCCGTATTGGGGCGAGGCAGGGTTGACTGCGGTGGGTCCAAAGGCGCCGATGCCCAGCGCGGCGATGCCCTTGTCGGCAAACCATGCGTTGACGGCCTCAACAGTCTCCTGCGGGGTCGTGGTCGCAATCTGCTCGCGTTCCAGGACCGTACCGTCTGCATAGCCCGTGGCGCAGACCATCTTGGTGCCGCCGGCCTCGAGCGCTCCGATAAGCTGCTGTTCTGCCATAGTATTCCTCTCTCTGGGACGAGTTGCTCCGTGACTAAAGTATAGGGCTCTAAACCATTTAAGAAAGCGCTATAAAAAGAAGCCTCGCAACGTGGCGGGCGGTGCGGGGCTTCTTTGGTTGCTTTAGTTGCCGGGCCGTCCTTACCCGCGCGGCTTGATTTTATCACGTAGCGACTTGAGGTTCTCCAGTGCCGCGTTAAGCGTCTCGTCCCGCTTGGCAAAGTGGAAACGAATCAGATGGTTGACGGGCTCGCGGAAGAAGCTCGAGCCGGGCACGGCGCCCACGCCCACCTTAGACGCGAGGTCCTCGCAGAATTCGAGGTCGCTGTCATAGCCAAACTCAGAGATGTCCATCATGACGTAGTAGGCGCCCTGCGGCACGTTATGCTCAAGACCGATGCTATCGAGCCCCTGGCAGAACAGGTCGCGTTTGGCGGTGTAGAGGTCGAGGACCTCATCGTAATAGCTGTCGTCGAAGTTGAGGGCGGTGACGACAGCTTCCTGCAGGGGAGCGGCGGCACCCACGGTGAGAAAGTCGTGGACCTTCTTGATACGCTCGGTGATCTGGGCCGGGGCGATGGTGTAGCCCAAGCGCCAACCGGTGATGGAGTACGTCTTAGACAGCGAGCTGCAGCTGATGGTTCGCTCGAACATGCCGGGCAGCGTGGCCATATAGACGTGCTCGTGGGGCGCGTAGACGATGTGCTCGTATACCTCGTCGGTAATGCAGTAGGCGTCGTACTTTTTGCAGAGGTCGGCGATAAAGGTGAGCTCCTCGCGCGTAAAGACCTTGCCGCAAGGGTTGGAAGGGTTGCACAGGACGATGGCCTTGGGGTCGTTGTCGCGGAAGGCTGCCTCGAGCGTCTCACGGTCAAAGTCGAATGTGGGCGGGTTGAGCGGCACATAGATGGGCTCGGCACCCGAGAGAATGGTGTCAGCGCCGTAGTTCTCGTAGAACGGCGAGAAGATGACGACCTTGTCTCCGGGGTTCGTAACCGTCATCATGGCGGCCATCATGGCCTCGGTGGAGCCGCAGGTGACCACGATATTCTGGTTGGGGTCGACCGGCATGCCCATAAAGTGCTCCTGCTTTGCTGCGAGCGCCTCGCGCATGGTCTGGGAGCCCCAGGTGATGGAGTACTGGTGATAGAGCGGCTTGGGGTCGCTGGCGATGGCACTGAGGCTATCGAGCAGCTGCGCCGGGGGATCGAAGTCGGGGAAGCCCTGCGAGAGATTGACAGCGCCGTACTTATTGGAGATGCGTGTCATGCGACGGATGACGGAATCGGTAAACGTTGCCGTGCGGTTGGAGAGTTCTTTCATGCCGGTCCTTTCGAGGATTTGCAGTGGGGCAAGTTTACTCCTATGGAACCGGTGGGAATTGCTCGAAACGCGCTCGAAAAACTCTTTTCAAAATTCTTGAAAATTGGGGCTTGCATCGCGTGGCGTTCCTTGCAATAATAGTCGAGCGCGAAGCGCACAGGACACGGTGGGTGTAGCTCAGTTGGCTAGAGCGACGGGTTGTGGTCCCGTAGGTCGAGGGTTCGAGTCCCTTTACCCACCCCAGTTCTTGCTTCGTGTTGATATCGGGTCGTTAGCTCAGTTGGTAGAGCAGGGGACTCTTAATCCCAAGGTCCAGGGTTCGACCCCCTGACGGCCCACCCAAAGATCGTTAAAGCGACTGGCTCAGGCTGGTCGCTTTTTTGTTGACCTCGCATGGGGTCGAACCCGTTGGGGCGCGGAGCTGAGGAAATGCGTAAGCATTTGCCAGCGCAGCGCGCAAGGCGCAAAGCGCCGCAGCGACCGCCTGCGCAGCAGGCTGACCCCCTGACGGCCCACCCAAAGCATGTTAAAGCGACTGGCTTAGGCTGGTCGCTTTTTTGTTAACCTCGCATGGGGTCGAACCCGAAAGGGCGCGGCCGCTTTCACAGATTGAGTCTACCCTGGGGATCGGTGAAACCGTCAGTACCCTCCTTGAGTTTCTTCTCGTCTGCCTTCACGCGACGCTCGAGCTTTTTTGTATCCTCGGCAGGCGGTAGGTTCTCGGGAACAATTCCGCGGTCGATGAGGCTGCCACGCACGCTCGTGTTGTTCTCGACGTGTTCTTGTTTGATCTGGTCCAGACCGTACAAGTCGTGTTCCTCGGCGTTGAAGGCCGTCATCGAGTTCGTGAGGTCCTTTGCTTTGATGAGGACATCGGCTAACCTGTCCGCCAATGCCGCGCTCTTGGGTACGCCGAGCTACTGCTTCATTTCCGCCGTGCTTCTGCCGCCGAATAACGCCTCATCGCCCTTCGACTTGATGATCGCGAATCCTTTGGAGTCCACGCCGCGTTTGAACGCAATACCCGAGAGCTGTTTCTCTGAATCGGATAGCGAGTGACGCGCCTGCAAGCGCTGAATCTCTGCGAAGCGCTGCTCTATGAGCTCTTGGCGGCGCGTCTGCACGGCAAAGTATGCCTGGGCGAGCGCGATCTCTGGCTTGTTTGAATCTCCGTTCTGTGCGATTAAATAGCATGCATAGCGCGTAAGTTTGTAGTCTTTAACCGCGCGAGCGGCGACACCGGCAGTTACCATTTTCGTGGTGTCACGAAAATGGGAATCAACTGGAGTTTTGTTTGTTTCGCATGAGACTTTTGCCCTCTTAACAACTTCGGCGAAGTTCTCCCATCGAGTGTACCCCATGGGTTCCATTAAATCGCGTGCGAGCCAATACTCAACGCCGTCTTCCACATTGGCGTAGCTATCAAGTTCGATACGCCACTTCTCGATATCTTTACTGTCCATATCTCCTCCTCGCTGGTCTATTTTCTATGCGGGCTTTGTCCGCTCTGTATTCAGAATAAGGATACGCTGTCGTGCGGACACGAATGGGCCCCGTGCTGCTTCGAGCTCACGGGGCCCATGGATATCGATTGGTTGTGTTCTGCTTTAGATAGGTGTCCGGTTTAATCCGCTCGATAGTGCGACCCGAGACTTTCGGTTCGCTTGCGCATGGCTTTGACCATTTCCTGTGCCAGCTGAATCTGCGATTGCAGGCGGGCGAGGGCTGCGACTTCGCTGTCCTGGGCTTTCTGTGTGCTCAAGGTCGTTGCCTCCGTCTTCAAGCCCTCAAGCTCGTGTAGTGCCTCGGATAGGCCTGTTTCGGTCCTGTTGATCATGCAAAAGGTGCTCATCGTGTGCCTAAGGCTGTGTGTCAGGCGTTCGGCATCTGTTGTGGCAATGCCGTACTGGGGGAGGGTGATATCCGCCTTCAGGGCCGCCTCAGGCTCTTTCTGCGCTGTGAGGGCTGCCGATGCGCCCGCGATACGTCCGAATACGATGCCGTTGGCGCTTGACAAGCCACCAATGCGGTCGGCGCCGTGCATGCCGCCTGTCGCCTCGCCGCAAGCGTAGAGGCCCTCAATGCCCGTGTGCGCAGTCTTATCGATCTTGATGCCGCCGTTAGCGGCGTGGGCATACATCGCAACGCGCATCTCGTCAGTCGGGGCGATGCCGTGCTCGTCTTGCAGCCAGGTGGCAAAGGTCTGCACAAACTCTGGGACATCCTCGCGGGGGAAGTCGTAGTGGAGTGCCAGGCCTTCGACACCTGCCTGATCGATGACGAGATCGATAGCGCGGGAGGCCAAGCGTGACGTGAAGGGACCATATCCAGAGCGCTGCTCGAGCAGGTCGTTCAGCTTGTCGTCGGCAATATCTACCGGCTGGTCTACATGCACGTAGCGCCAGGTTTTCTCGTTGAAGACCAAGTTACGCCTGGGCTCGATGAAGCCGGGCATCATCTGCATGAACTCTATATTAGTAAGTGTTGCGCCGTGCGCCAGTGCGATGGCCTGCGAGGAGCTGAGCACATCAGCCGACGTAAGGCTGCGCTCGAACAGGCCGCCTGTGCCACCGGCTGCGATGATCGTGGCCTTGGCAGCAAAGGGCACGATTCGATTTTCGGTAAGGTCGTAGAGTACGGTTCCGGTTATTCTGCCGTTCGTGTCCTCAACAAGGTCGATAAGCTCATGGCGGGGGAGCAGGCGAATGCCGAGCGACTCGATCCAGGTCGTCAGAGCGTCCTCAAGGGGCTTGCGGGTGAGGCCGCGCCACATGCGCGTCTTGTGGTCAAAGCAGGGGATAAATTGCTTTTGTTGAGCACTCTTGGCGCTTTGCGGACGCTGGAGCTCAACGCCCAGGTCTTGCTCGAGCCAGTCAATCGCTTGGGGAATGCCGTGGACGAACGTTTGGACGAGTTCGGGGTCGGCGACACCGCCGCCGACGGTCTGGATGGTGTCGATGAGGTCCTGCTCGTCGTCTTCGTCGACGGGACCGATGAGGCCGAGGCCCCAGGTACCCGGGAAGAAGCTCGATCCACTCATGGTCTTGCCGGCGCTTGCCACAGTGACGGTTGCACCCGTGCGTGCCGCTTCGATGGCGGCACAAAGGCCCGCAATGCCAGATCCAATTACCAGTACATCAGTCGATTCCATCGGATTCCTTTCTCGTCCGGCGCATTGTCGCACGGGTGATCGGCAATGGGGCCGCAAAGACCCGTCAAATCGGTAAAGGGCAAATATGGCAGGTGGGCGTCATGGACGCTCTGACGCTCCATCTCTTCACATCTCGTATTTCGCCCCAGCTGATATATCGGCATTAGATACCCTGCGCCAGCGCAAACAAAAAGAGCCGCTACCCGGGTGGATAGCGGCTCCAAAGCTCAACTATATGAGCATCGCGCAAGCGCGATTAGGCCTTGAGGGCCTCCTCGACGGCGACAGCGCAGGCGACGGTGGCACCGACCATGGGGTTGTTACCCATGCCGATGAGACCCATCATGTCGACGTGCGCAGGCACGGAGGAAGAACCGGCGAACTGGGCGTCGGAGTGCATACGGCCCATGGTGTCGGTCATGCCGTAAGAGGCAGGGCCGGCGCCCATGTTGTCCGGGTGCAGGGTACGGCCAGTGCCGCCACCAGAAGCGACGGAGAAGTACTTCTTGCCAGCCTCGAGGCGCTCCTTCTTGTAGGTGCCAGCGACGGGGTGCTGGAAGCGCGTCGGGTTGGTGGAGTTGCCGGTGATCGAGATGTCGACGTTCTCGTGCCACATGATGGCAACGCCCTCGCGGACGTCGTCGGCGCCGTAGCAGTTGACGGCGGCGCGGGGACCATCGGAGTAGGGGATGGTCTCGACGACCTTGAGCTCGCCCGTGAAGTAGTCGAACTGGGTCTTCACGTAGGTGAAGCCGTTGATGCGGGCGATGATCTGAGCGGCGTCCTTGCCCAGACCGTTGAGGATAACGCGCAGCGGCTTCTTGCGAGCCTTGTTGGCGTTCAGAGCCAGGCCGATAGCGCCCTCAGCGGCAGCGAAGGACTCGTGGCCAGCCAGGAAGGCGAAGCACTCGGTGTCGTCGGAGAGCAGCATAGCGCCCAGGTTGCCGTGGCCCAGACCGACCTTGCGGTCCTCGGCGACGGAGCCGGGAACGGTGAAGGCCTGGATGCCCTCGCCGATGATAGCGGCAGCCTCAGAAGCGGTCTTGGCGCCACGCTTGACAGCGAGAGCGCAGCCGAGGGTGTAGGCCCACTCGGCGTTCTGGAAGGCGATGGACTGGGTGTTGTTGACGATCTCACGCGGGTTGAAGCCCTTGTCGGTGCAGATCTGCAGAGCTTCCTCGAGGGAGGCGATGCCGTTGTCGGCGAGGCACTTGTTGATCTTGTCAGCGCGGCGCTCGTAACCTTCGAACGTAACAGTCATAGTTATTTCCCTCCCTTTCTACTCGTGAACCGGGAACACGCTGGCGACGGAGTGAGTCTCCTCGTCGGTGCGCGGGTCGATGTACTTGGCAGCGTTCTCCCACTGACCATAGTGGCCCATAGCGCCAGCGATGGCCTCCTCGGGGGTCTTGCCGGCCTTGACGGCGTCGGTGAACTTGCCGAGGTTCAGGAACTCGAATGCGATGATCTCGTTCTTGTCGTTGAGAGCCATGCGGGTGACGTAGCCCTGAGCGAGCTCGAGGTAACGAGCGCCCTTGGCCTTGGTGCCGAACATGGTGCCGACCTGAGAGCGAAGGCCCTTGCCGAGGTCGTCGAGGGAGGCGCCCACGGGCAGGCCGCCCTCGGAGAACGCGGTCTGGCTGCGGCCGTAAACGATCTGCAGGAAAATCTCGCGCATAGCAACGTTGATGGCGTCGCAGACGAGGTCGGTGTTGAGGGCCTCGAGGATGGTCTTACCGGGAAGGATCTCGGAAGCCATGGCGGCGGAGTGGGTCATGCCCGAGCAGCCGATGGTCTCAACGAGGGCCTCCTCGATGATGCCGTCCTTGACGTTCAGCGTGAGCTTGCAGGCGCCCTGCTGAGGTGCGCACCAACCCACACCGTGCGTAAGACCGGAGATGTCGGAAATCTCCTTAGCCTGGACCCACTTGCCCTCCTCGGGGATGGGTGCGGGGCCGTGGTATGCACCCTTGGCAACGGGGCACATGTTCTCCACTTCCTGTGAGTACTGCATGCCTCTCCTCTCTATCGTGTTGGCGTCCCGTCTGGGGGTCGTGGCTGGCGATTGCCGGGCGACCCTTCGAAAGGGACATGACATGCAGCCCCTATAATACCGCGAAATGCACGGAATATTCGGCGAACGGCTCAGTTTTCGTAGCGAGAAGTCCTGAAGTTTTAATTGAAACGGTTTAACTCTATGTTCTGTGGTCGTGAACTTCCGTAGAGGGGGTCCGTCTTGGGCAAGCTTTTGGTCCGCTCTTGCAAGCGTTGCAGTGGTTGACCTGTTGCAACGGTGCCGTTCGCCGCCTGTTTGCTGCCTTTGGCTGCGCGAGCGTATTGTTTTGCGTGAATGTTTTGATGGCACGCTTCAATCGTGCTGTATTGGATGGTAAGCAGATCCCGGCGAAGGGAGCGCCATGCAGCGCGTTTGGAGAACGGTTACCGGCTTTTACCATGCCTGTGCTCGCGGTGTGGGCAAACAGCTCATCTTTGAGAGCGATGAAGACCGGTGGGAGTTTTTGGAGCTGATGCGCGAGTGCTGTCGGGAGGAGGGTGTGACGGTTATCGCCTGGTGCCTTATGGGCAATCACGTGCATTTGGTGCTTACAGATTACGAGGACAGGATGAGCGCGGCGATGCACCGGTTGCTTTTGACGTACGCGCGGCGGTTCAATAAACGCACGGGGCGCACAGGGCATCTGTTCCAGAACCGTTTTGACCGGCGCTCGCTCGATACCGATTGGCAGGTGATGGAGGCTATTCGCTCCGTACACGCCGATCCGCAGGAGGTGGGCGTTAGCCTAATCGAGCGTTATCCCTGGAGCAGCTTTGCGGAACATCTGCGCTCTTACGACTGTGATGCGGCCGATGCCGCGAGGGGATTTTCTGATCCTTCTTGCGTGCTTGAACTTTTTGGTTCTGCCGAGGGCTTTATTGCCTATTCGCTTTCGACGCCGGACGGTAGCGAGCCGGCGCTGTGCGATATGAAAGAGACAGAGTGGGAACGCCACGCCTTTGCCGACAAGTTGGCGAAGAGCCTCGGGGTTCCGCTCAATGTGGTTAAAACTGCACCGCCGGCGCAGCGCGATACCGTTATTGTTGGATTGAGCAATGCCGGCTTTACGGTGCGCCAGATTGAGCGGTATACCGGGATTGGCAAAAGTACCGTCTCTCGTATCGTGCGCGCCCGCGCGCGAACGGCGATGCGGGCTGGCGGAAACGTGATGTAAGGTCGCCTGTTCATCGCAGCTGGGGTCGTCCATACGCCGCAACCAGCGTTCAAAAGCTTGGTACGGTAACTGCACTTCTTAATATGCATAGAACAATCGTCATCTTGCATAAAATAACGGCTCGGTCCGGGTTTGCCCGTGCCTACCCCCGTCTGCGCCGTGCAAAAAACGGAGTTTTCAGCATCGTGTTGCTGTCGGCACCGCCGCAATCTTGCAACATACGGGTCCCGAAGCTATTGATTCCCGCCGTTGCGCCCCCGAAGCACGTGCCTGCGTCCCGTCAGACCGCGATGCTTGTTCTAAAACACAATATATATGCGCCTAAAGACGTTGATTAACGCTTTCGATGCGTATACACACAGCTTGGCGTGCTGAATACTCGCAAAAATGCACGCCGCTCCCTATGGGACCCGTCTGCGGCAGGCGCGAAGCGAGTCGGAGCTTCGCAGAACGGGGCTTGGCGCATTGCTTGGCGGGCCCGGGGCCCTGCCGCAGGCCTTTGGTGCTGTGGAAAACGCCCGTGCTCGCGTCTGGCTGTGTGGCAAATGTCAGACGGGGCGCCGGACGCGCGGACTTTGTGCGTTCGCGCTCATTAGGTAAAAACAGAGCCGCCCGTATCGGGCGGCTCGGCAATCAAAAACCTTGGATTCGGGGCATAAACTACTGGTTTGTTTGCCCCTCGAGCATGCCGTCGAGGGTGCGCCAGGCGAGCTCGGCGCACTTGACGCGGGCGGGCATGTGCGAGATGTCCTGGAGCTGGGCGGCTTCGTCCAGGTCTTCCAGGTCCTCCTCGGAGAGCTGCTCGCCGCGGATCATGGCGAGGAAGAGCTCTGCCAGGCGGTGAGCTTCCTCGACGGTCTCGCCGGTGATGAGGTCGGCCATGATGTCGGCACTGGCCTGACTGATGGCGCAGCCGTGGCCGGTAAAGGAGGCCTCCTCGATCACGCCGTTCTCGACGCGCAGCTGCAGGGTGAGCTCGTCGCCGCAGCTGGGGTTGATGCCGTCGTGCTCGTGCGTGGGAGCATCCATCTCGTACTTATAGTCGGGGTGCGAGTTGTGCTCCATAAATGTGGTGGAGGTGTACAGATTACCCATTGAACGTGCTCCAAACGTGATGCAGGCCGGCGATGAACTTGTCGATGTCGGCCTTGTCGTTGTAGAAGGCCACGCTGGCGCGGCAACAAGCAAGGTTTTCGACACCCAGCCAGGTAAGCAGCGGCTGCGCGCAGTGGTGACCGGCGCGGATGCAGACGCCGTCCATGTCCATGATGCTCGCGACGTCGTGCGGGTGGATGCCCTTGACGTTAAAGCTCACAACGCCGTGGTGGTTGTCCCAATAGATGGAGCCGATGATTTGGACAAAGTCGAGCTGCATGAGTTCGCCCATCAGATAGTGGACGAGTGCCTGCTCGCGGGCCTGGATGTTCTCGTAACCCACCGTGTTGACCAGGTAGTCGAGTGCCGCGCCCGTGGCGAAGATGCCGGCGGCGTCCTGTGTGCCGGCCTCGAATTTCTCGGGAACGGGCGCCCAGACGGCGTCCTGCTCGGTAACAGAGTCGATCATCTCGCCGCCGGTGAGCATGGGCGGCATGGCGTTGAACAGGTCCATCTTGCCCCACAGCACGCCGATGCCCATGGGGCCCATGGCCTTGTGCGCGCTAAAGGCAAAGAAGTCGGCGCCCAGGTCGGCCACATCGACCGGCATGTGCGGCAGCGACTGCGCGCCGTCGACGACCAGATAGCCGCCGTACTTGTGCACGAGCTTGCCGAGGTTCTTGACCGGGTTCTCGACGCCCAGCACGTTGGAGACCTGACCCACGGCCAGAATCTTGGTCTTGGGACCCACCTTGGCCAGGACCTCCTCGGTGGTGAGCTGGCCGGTCTTGGTGGGATAGAGGTAGACGAGCTTGGCACCGGTCTCGCGGCAGACCTGCTGCCACGGAATCAGGTTGGAGTGGTGCTCCATGATGGTGATGACGACCTCGTCGCCGGGCTCCAGCACCGTGGGCGCAAAGCTCTTAGCGACCAGGTTGAGCGACTCGCTGGTGTTGCGGGTGAAGACGACTTCGTTGGCCTGGGCGGCGCCGATGAGGTCGGCGATCTGCTGGCGGACCTTGGCGATGGCATCGGTGGCCTCGACGGACAGCGAATACAGGCCGCGCAGGGGGTTGGCGTTCATGCGCTGGTAGAAATCGCGCTCGGCGTCGAGCACGCAGGCGGGGCGCTGCGCGGTGGCGGCGCTATCGAGGAAGGCGATCTCGGGGTGTTGCTGGAACAGCGGGAACTGTGCCTTGTATGGATTAGTCTCGATGTCGATGGTGGGCCAGCCGCGCGAGGCCTCGTCGCTGGCGTCGAGCTCCATGGGCTCGGGGGCGGTGCAGGTATCGCATTTAACGTGCTCGGTATCGATCATGCGAGCTCCTCTTCAAAGTTATCGATCAGGTTGTTGCCCAGGCGGACGACGGCAGCGCGGGTGCGCTCATCGGTGGCGGAAAGCGCGGCGTCCTCCAGCTTGGCGCGGATGAACAGATCCTCGGCGGCGTTTTGGTCAAGGCCGCGGCAGGCGAGGTAGAACAGCTGCTCGTCGCGGACGTGGCCGATGGTGGCGCCGTGGTTGCCGGCGACGTCGTCCTCGTCGCACAGGATGACGGGGACGGTCTTGTTGTCGACGCCCTTGTTGGCGAGCAGCACGGTCTCGCGCTCGGTGCCGGTTGCGCCCTTGCAACCGTGCACGAGGTCGATGGTGCCGCGGTAGACCTTCTTGGACGTGCCGGTCAGCACGCCGTTGGCGTCGATCTCGCACTCGGTCTTGCGGCCGCGGTGGCGCAACTCGTAGTTAAAGTCGCGCACCTGCTCGCGGGCGCCCAGGTAATCGGTATCGATGGTCACCTTGGCGGTGTCGCCCAGCAGGTCGCCGGCAAGGCCGGTGGCGCTGGCGCCGGCACCCAGGACGGTGTGCTGCACGTTGACGCGCGCGCCCTCGTCCAGGAACAGGCCGGTGTCGTCGAGCGCGATCCAGCTGTCGTCGAGCGTCTGCGTGCAGGTCGCATTGACGGTGGCGTACTCGTGGGCGCACACGCGCAGCACGGAGCCCACGACGCCCTCGCCGGTAACGGGGGAGTCCAGGGCGATCTGCAAGTCGAGCGTTGCCTGCGGGCGGGCGACGACATCGATGGCGGCAATCGCAGCCGCTGCGTCGACGCCACTCACGCGCACGGTAGCCGTGACGTGCTTGTATGCGGGCACATCGATGACGATGCGCTTGGTAGCGTGGTCGGTCAAGTAGGTGTAGGCAGCCTCGCCCATGCCGGTCTCGAATGCCTCGGCGGGGGAAAGTTCCTCCTCGAGCTTGATGGCGCCGGCCTGGTAGACGGAGGTAGCGGGCACGTCGAGCTCGGTCTCGGGCGTGATGCGGGCGCGATCGGCGGCATCACCGGGGGCAGCGGCACGGCGCTCGGGGAAGCGCTCGGCCATGGCTTCCATGGCGGCGTCGAAGGCGTCGGCCGTGCCGGCAAACTGCTCGTCCAGGCCCTCGACCTCAACGGCCTCGGCGGGAGCGGTGACAAGCTCGTCCGAAAGCTCGAGCTTGGTCTGGTTCATCTTGAGCCAACCCCAAGTTGCTGCCGGCATAGCGTTGACCTGCTCGAGCGTGGTGGCAGCGGTGTTGGTTTCCTGTTTCATTATCCGATCGCTCCTTCCATCTCGAGCTTGATCAGGTTGTTCATCTCGACGGCGTACTCAAGCGGCAGCTCCTTGGAGACCGGGTTGGCAAAGCCGTTGACGATCATGGTGCGGGCCTCTTCCTCCGAGATACCGCGGCTCATCAGGTAGAACACCTTGTCGTCGCCGATGCGGCCGATGGTGGCCTCGTGGCCGATGTCGACGTTCTTGGCGCGGATGTCCATGGCGGGGATGGTATCGGAGCGGCTTTGGTCGTCGAGCATCAGCGACTGGCAGCTCACGGTTGCCTTGGAACCCTCGGCCTTGGGCGTGGCCACGATAGAGCTGCGGAAGGTCTGGATGCCGCCGCTCTTGGAGATGCCCTTGGTCTCGACGGTCGCCGAGGTCTCGGGCGCGTTGAGCACGACCTTGCAGCCGGTATCCAGGTTCTGGCCGGCGCCGGCAAAGGTGATGCCGGTAAAGCTCGACCGGGCGCGGCGGCCGTTGAGCACGCTCATGGGGTAGAGGTAGCCCACATGGCTGCCGAAGGAGCCGCTGATCCACTCGATGTCGCCGTCCTCGTCCACACGCGCACGCTTGGTGTTGAGGTTGTACATGTTCTTGGACCAGTTTTCGATGGTCGAGTAGCGCAGGTGCGCGCGCTTGCCCACAAAGAGCTCGACGGCACCGGCATGGAGGTTGGCCACGTTGTACTTGGGCGCGGAGCAGCCCTCGATAAAGTGCAGGTCGGCGTCATCCTCGACGATGATGAGCGTGTGCTCAAACTGGCCGGCGCCCTTGGCGTTGAGGCGGAAGTAGCTCTGCAGCGGGAAGTCGAGTTTGGTGCCCTTGGGCACGTAGACAAACGAGCCGCCCGACCACACGGCGCCGTGCAGGGCCGCAAACTTGTGGTCGGTGGGCGGGATGAGCGTCATAAACTTCTCGTGGATGAGCGGCTCCCACTGCGGGTCGTGCAGGGCCTCCTCGATGCCGGAGTAGACGATGCCCATCTTGGACGCGGTGTCCTGCATGTTGTGGTAGACCAGCTCGGAGTCGTACTGTGCGCCGACGCCCGCCAGGTAGCTGCGCTCGGCCTCGGGGATGCCCAGGCGCTCAAAGGTGTTCTTGATGTCGTCGGGCACCGACTCCCAGTCGTGCTTTTGGTCGGTGTTTGGCTTAACGTAGGTGACGATGTTGCCCATGTCCAGGCCCTCGATGGAGGGGCCCCACGTCGGGTCCGGGAAGCGGTTGAAGATCTCGAGGGACTTTAAGCGCAGGTCGAGCATCCACTGCGGCTCGTCCTTCTTTGCGCTGATCTCGCGCACGATGTCGGGCGTGATGCCGGCATCGAGGCGCTCGAATCCCTCCTCGCCATAGGTGAAGTCGTAGAGGCTGCGGTCGATGTCCGCGACCTCGGTGCGGTTCTTGGTCATTGCATCGCCCCTTTACGCCTGCTGCTCGGCAGCGGCGGCCTCGGCCTGGGCGCGCTGCTCGGCGGCCTCGCGCTCGAAGGTCTCAAAGCCGTTCTTGTCGATCCAGGGGATGAGCGAGGCGTCGTCCTCGCGCACGATGTGGCCCTTGACCATAACGTGGACGCGGTCGACATCCAGATGCTCCAGGATGCGCGTGTTGTGCGTGATGATGAGCATGGAGCCGTCGCAGCTCTTGCGGTAGGCGTCCATGCCGTGGCTGACGGTGGACAGGGCATCGACGTCCAGGCCGGAGTCGGTTTCGTCCAGGATGGCGAGTTTGGGCTGCAGCAGCAGAAGTTGGAGCATCTCGACCTTCTTCTTCTCGCCGCCCGAGAAGCCCACGCCCAGCTCGCGGTTGAGGTAGGCGGAATCCATGTTGAGCTCGGCTGCGAGCTCCTTGACGCGACGGCGGAACTCCTTGCCCTTCATCTCCAGGCCGGGGCGGCCGGCGATGCTGGCGCGCAAAAAGCTCGACAGCGGAACGCCGGGGATCTCGACCGGTGCCTGGAAGCTCAGGAACAGGCCGGCGCGCGAGCGCTTGTCGGTGGTGAGCTCGGTGATGTCCTGGCCGTCAAAGACGATGCGGCCGTCGTTGACGGTATAGACGGGGTCGCCCATGACCAGGTGGCCGAGGGTGGACTTGCCGGCGCCGTTGGGTCCCATCAGCACATGGGTCTCGCCGGCGGCGACGTTGAGGTTGACGTTGTGGAGGATGGTCTTCTCGTCCACGGAGGCGGTCAGACCTTCGATGGAAAGCAGCGGATTTGCACTCATGCTGTCCCTCTCTGTATATGGTGTACTCATAGGTGTACGAAACCCTAGGAATCTTCTCGGAATAAAGTTACTATGGGTTCGGCGTTAGTCAAGGGAAAGCCCGACTAATCCACTCGACTTTTTAGATGCGGGACATAATAATCAGGTTTGTTTGCCCCGCGTGCATAAGATTTGGGACAAACAAGCCTGGTATTTTGTCCCGGTAACGATGAGAGGGTAGGTATGCTTATTTCTTCTAAGGGCCGCTATGCCCTCCGGCTGATGATCTATATCGCAGCGCTTGGTGACACCGAGGGCAAGATTGCCCTTCGCGAGGTTGCCGACCGCGAGCATATCTCACAAAAGTATCTGGAGCAGCTGGTTCGTCCGCTTATGAAGGCGGGCCTGCTTAAGAGCGTGCGCGGCAAGGGCGGCGGCTACATGATGGCCAAGGACCCCGCCGAGGTGCGTGCCGGCGACATCCTGCGTGCCGTCGAGGGCAGCACGGCTCCGGTGGCGTGCGATGGTATCGACAACAGCTGCACCCGCAGCGATTTGTGCTCGACCGTCAAGTTCTGGCGCGGTTTGGACGACGTGATCGAAAAGTACGTCGACGGCGTGACGTTGGCCGACTTGGCCGCCGTTCCCGAGATCAACTTTGACATTAAGCTGTAGGTTGAGCGCAATTCCTTAAGATTTCGCGGAGGGTTGTTGCCGTTTACCGAGGGGTTGTTGTGTAACAACGGGCGAGCTGCAATACTGATTTTTATCTTTGCAAACTGAACTTTAACTACACCAATGCAGGGAGGATCTTATGCAGCCCAAGCATTCTGCTATTGTCGCGGGCCTGACGTTGGCGCTTTCGTTTGGCGCCGTTTCCGCGCCGGCACCCGCCGCTGCCGAGGAGCCCACGCCGGGCGTTGCCTCGGATGCCACCGATATCGATAAGGGTCTCTACACCCAGCAGTCCTTCTCGGGCGTGCTGAGGTCGGTCCAGGGTGTTTCGTTTGTCAACGTGACTCCCGAGATGAAGTACTTTACCAAGTACGAGAGCCATGGCAACTACAACCAGGGATTTTCGTATGGTGACGGCTATAACGCACTGGGCTACTATCAGTTTGATCGCCGCTGGTCGCTCATTCCGTTTATGAAGCAGGTTTACAACTACGATTCTGCCAAGTACGGCATGCTCAAAGATGCGATTGATCGCGGCAGCGAGATTTCCAACGCGAGCAATGCCATGTACGAGAACGGCCAATTTACCGAGCTGGGCCGTATCGCGCAAGAGGCTTTCCAGGGTGCTTACAACATCGATCCTGTCGAGTTCTCGGCACTTCAGGACGCCTATGCGTACAACTCTTACTACGCAGTGACCGAGGCGTGGCTCAAGAGCGGCCTGGGCATTGATATTTCGGGCCGCGCCGATTGCGTCAAGGGCATGGTGTGGAGCATTACCAACATGTGCGGCACCGGTGGCTGCAGGGATTTTTTCCGCTGGGCGAATCTTTCCAACGATATGTCCGATCGCGAGTTTGTGACGGCGCTCTCCAATAGCGTGGTCAACAATGTTGCCACCAAGTTTTCAAGTCAGCCCCAGTATCATGAGGGCTGGAAGAATCGTTATAAGAATGAGCTGAAGGACTGCTTGGTTTATATTGCCGAGGACGAGGCCGCTGCCGCTGCGACGCCCGTGCAGCCCGAGCCTACACCGGCGCCCTCGCCGACACCTGATTCGAATGACGACTCGAGTGACGATGCCAACGATGACAGGATGGATCCGCCCTCGACCGATGCTGACGGTAATGGCTCTGCTGGTGGCACTACCAACGACGGCTCTACCTCGAACGGCTCCGATTCGAACGGCTCTGCTGCGGGCGATTCGTCTTCAAGCTCTGCCGGCAATACGGATAGCGACGCTTCTGGTTCGACCGACGCTGACACCTCTAACTCATCCACCGGCTCGAGCGATTCGTCCGTTGACACCGGCTCTAACAACGGCTCCGGCTCTGACGCAACCCCTGATTCCGATGCTTCCAAGGACGACTCGAATAAAGCGCCGGACGCCCCCGTTGCTTCGCCGGACAAGAAGCCTTCTTTCTCCGAGCAGCTTGGTTCTACGCTGGGTTCTTCGCTGATGGCTGGCGTCAATAACGGTTCGGCCCAGAACAAGGACAACTCTGATCAGGTTTCCACGGAAAAGACCGAGGCCGCAAAGGGCGACTCCAAGGACAAGGCTTCCGAGAAGAACGAATCCGATAAAGGTCCTAGCTCTGATGAGAAGGACGAGGGTAAGAAGTCTGAATCTGAGGAGAAGGACAAGAGCAAAACCGAGGGCGAAAAGAAAAAGACCGAGGACGAAAAGAAACAGTCCGAAGACGACGACAAGAGCGGTGCTGACAACCAGAATCAGGAGCAAAATGACTCCAAAACGGTGACCACCACGACCACGACGACTACAGCTACCAAGTCCTCGGGTGGCAACATGCCCAAGACGGGCGATCTGATTGTGATGGCGAGCCTTGCCAGCGCGAGCTTGGCCACACTGGGCGCTACGTCTATCGTAAGTGGTAAGCATAAGCTTGATCAGCAGAAGAAAGCTTCTGGGGAGGACAGCTCGGAGGAGTAGCCTCTCGGTTGCTAGATAACTAAAGAGTTGGGACGGGGTCCGGTGCGAATGCATCGGCCCGTTTTTTGTTGTGCAACGATTAGTTGTGCCCCCTCACACCTCTTGTTGCTACCGTTGCCCGATATGTTCGCGCGGCGACATCGGTACGCGCGAGGCGGTCATTACAATTGGCATCGTGTTGCGATTTAGGGGGAACGTTTTGGTGTCTGAACAGGCAAATAATGGTTGTGCTGCCGGCTTTGGCGTGCGTTTGATTGGCTGTGATGACGATGCGATTTTGCCCATTGGCATGCACGACTATGCGGAAGCTCTTGGTTGCTGCATGCTGGTCGACAAGACCATGTTTATTGCCGATGTGTTGGACTGCGACGCGTCCGTTGTGGTGTGCTGTCGACCCGAGGGTTTTGGCAAGAGCATGAACTTGTCGATGCTCAGGGCTTTTCTGGAGCGTCCAGCGGTCGGTCGCGCTGGTCAGCGTTTGTTTGCCGATGCTCAGATTTGGGATGCAGACGGCGGGCGCTATCGGGATGAGTACGCTTGCTATCCGGTGATATCGCTGGACTTTTCTGGCGCTGCGAGGCGTGGCCCCGCTGTTACCGGCGCCGTGCGCGATGCCCTTTCGGGCGAGTGCGCTCGCTTGTTGGCGCTCTTGGAGGCTCCGGATTTAGCTCGAGACAAGGTGCGTCACATCGAACGCGTTGCGCGTGGCGCGGCGAGCGAGGATGAGGTCGCCTCGGTGCTTGGCGTGCTCATTGGGCTGCTGGAGATGGCCTGCGATGAGCAGGTTGTATTGCTCGTTGATGGGTACGACGCGGCGTGGTTGGGCCGTGCGAGCGCGAGGGGCGCTTCCGGCGCCGATCCGGCAGGGCTATTCGATCGCGTGCTGTTCGACGCCATTGCCACTGCGCGCGATTCGTTGCGGCTGACGTGTCTGATGGGGGAGCGTCCCAGTCCTGCCGAAGCGGCGCTTTCGTCGCGCAGTTGCTCGTATTGTCTGTCGACGCCGCTTTCGACGTGGTGTGACCGTTGGTTCGGCTTTTCGGATGCCGAGGTCCAGGCTCTGTTGAATCATGCTGGGCGCGAGGAAAACCTTGATGATGCGCGTGAATGGCTCGAGGGATATCGGTTTGGCAGGGTCTATTGCTCGAGTCCGGCGCGCGTGATCGGTTTTCTGGACCGAGGCTGCACGGCGCCTGTGCGCGCCGATCTGTATGGGTATGCGGATTGCCTGAGTAGGGTAGTTGCCGGGTGGAATCTCGACCGCCTTTCGGTCTTGTTTGATTTGCTTGAGGCCCATGGGTGCGCTGAGGTCCCGCTTTGTTTGGGCACTGCAGAGCCAGATGTCTCGCCTGACGATGGCATGTGGACAGCGCTGTATCTGTCCGGTTTTCTCACGGCGGATATGACTGAGGAGCCAGAACATGGCGATCGCCTCCGTGCTTTGCGATTGCCCAATAAAGAGCTTCGCCAGGCCTTGCGTCTAGTGATTGTTGAGTGGTTTGAGTGCGCTGCCGAAGACATTCGAGACGTCGATGCGTTTCGCGACGGGCTGTGCCGTGGGAACGAGGATACCGTGAGGCGGGCGCTAAGCCGCATCCTGGGGGATGCGGGAATCGGTGAGACCGACCCAGATAAGCCACTGCCATATCATCTGCTCTTGCAGGGGCTCTGCTTTGGCTTGCCGGGCTATGCCAATCCTGCCTCGAGGCGAAAGTGTGGCGCAGGTCGCTGGGACATCCAGGTTTTCCCTACGGGTGCTGTGTTCGACGTAGCAGATACGATTGGCATGCTGGGCGAGCGCCCGCTGATAACGATTAACTTGATGTATGACCCCGATGTGGATGCGCTGGGCCTGGAATTGCTGGCCGTGCAGTCGCTACTCGACATAGAGCGCGACGGCATCGACGAAATCCGTGTACCGCGCCCCGGCGTGGGTCGCATGCGCTGGGGGTTCGGTTTTGATGGGCAGCATGTGGCTACGGTGTGCCAGCGGCTTTAAGCACCGAGGTGTTTCCGGCTTCCGTTACTCGGTGTCCTTCAGGGGCGGCATGGGCTTCCAGTTGGGATCCTTGATGATCTTGCGGGCGTCCTTCATACCTCGGCGCAGCGCCGGAATGCCGGTCTTAAAGCACTTGTCGACCGCGGCCAGGCGAATGAATTCCTTGCAGAAGGTCGCGGCGTTGCCCAGACGGAACAGCATAGGGTGGTAGTCGCCGTAGATCTGCATGTAGCGTGCCAGATAACCGCGGTTGCGCATGATGTAGTAGCGGTTAGTGTCGCTCGTGGAGTTGAGCTGGCGCTTGCCGGCGATGTCCCAGTTAGAGACGGCGCGGGCGCGCTTAAGCACCACGTCGGCAACAACGGCGGCGGGGAAGTGCTGGCTGGCCACGTAACCATAGCAGGCATCGTCGCCGTAGATGAAGAATCGCGCATCGGGCAGGCCGATCTTGTCGACCACGCGGCGCGAGAACATGCCGCCCTCAAAACATAGCTGGTTCATGGCGCGGCAGCCCTCGGGTCCCAGGTCCCACTTGGCGACAGGGTTGGGAATGCCGAGCGAGAGGATGAGCTGGTACTGCCAAAAGAAAGCGCCGCCGTCAAAGTCCAGGCGCGAACCCTGGATGACATCGTAGCGGTCGGTCCACTTGGCAAGACGCTCGATGCCTTCGGGGATGACGAGCACGTCGTCGTCCATCACCCAGAACCACTGGGCGCCCAGGTCGTAGGCGCATTTGGTGCCGGCGGAGAAGCCGCCCGCACCGCCGCCGTTTTCGAGTTGCGGGGCGTAGATGACACGGTCGGTGCCGCCCTGCGCGTCGGGCTGCTCGGTGTCGATGCCCCACAGGTTGGCCAGGCGCTCGTTGAATGCGGCGCACATGGCCTCGGTCTCGCGCGAATTCTCGTTATCGACAATCACGATGCGCCAGGGCGTTGCCGTGAGCTCGGTCATAGAGTCGAACAAGTTGGCCAGGAGTTCCTGGCGCTTGTACGTAACGACGACGATGGCGAGCTTATCGATGGGAGCGGGAAGGGTTGAAGGCATGGGGCAATATATCCTTTCACGCGCGGCGGGCGAGCGCTGCACGGAAGCTATCGAATACGTCCTTGGGACTGTCCTATTGTAAAGGCTCGGCGCACCTTAGCGGCAAGCTTTGAATAAAACGCAGGAACCTGCCATGGGCCCGCCGCATGACGTGGGGCTGCTTTGCCCGCAAGAGGCTCCATAGATTATATAAACGCCCGCTGGCGCGCTGACCCTTTGATACCATGAAACGACAGGTATTTCCTAAGGAGCACATTTGTCTACTAACGCCTCTGGCAGCCCTGTTCTGTCGCTGCTTATTCCCATTTACAATGTTCAGCGCTACCTGCGCGAGTGCCTCGATTCCGCCCTGGCGCAGACGCTCAAGGATATTGAGATCATCTGCATTAACGACGGGTCGACCGACAACTCGCCGGCGATTATCCGCGAGTATATGGAGCGCGATGGGCGCGTCAAGATGATCGACAAGGTCAACAGCGGCTACGGCGACTCAATGAACCACGGTCTGGAGATGGCGCGTGGCAAGTACGTTGGCATCTTGGAGTCCGATGACTTTATGGCGCCCGACGCACTCGAAAAGCTTGTCTCGGCCGCCGATAGCAATAATGCCGACTTTGCGAAGGCTAACTTTGATTTCTACTGGTCTAAGCCCGAGGAGCGCCGTTCGCTGCACGAGATGTTTAAGGCCAAGGACTGCGACAAGCCGGTGCACCCGAGCGACACGACGCAGTTCTTTAAGCAAAAGCCGTCGATTTGGTCGGCCGTGTACCGTCGCGATTTTCTTGAGCGCAACGGCATCAAGTTCTTGCCGACTCCGGGGGCATCCTTTCAGGACACGTCATTCGCCTTTAAGGTGATCGCGTGCGCCGATAAGGCTGTTTACCTGCATGATGCTGTTTTGTCGTATCGACAGGACAACGAGAATTCCTCGGTCAATTCTTCGGCTAAGGTCTTTTGCGTCAATACCGAGTATGCCGAGATTGAGCGTTGGATTCGAGAGGATTATGCCCGCGACCACGCAAGCGTCGATGTCGCGCGCATGCTCAAGTTCAATCAGCTCATTAAGTACGATTCGTACATGTGGAACTACGTGCGCCTGGCGCCTAAGTTCTATAAGGAGTTCCTGGTGCAGATGGCCAAGGAATTTCAGGCGGCCTTGGACGCCGGGGACTTTTCGCTTGACGACCTCAAGCCGTGGAAGCGCGCAAATCTCGCTGTCATCCTCAAAGATCCTGAGGGCTGGGTTGACGAGCACCCGAGTTTTGCGACGGATGGTGCCTTGGGGCGTGCTAAGTATTACGCCTCGGTTGGAGGCCCAGGCGTGGTTGCTGCCTTCCTCATCGAATCGCTGAGGGGGTAGGTCGGCATGGGAGAGGCCTCGTGTCCTAAAGCTACCATTGTCGTCCCCGTTTACAACTCTGTGCGCTCGATTCAGCGATGCCTCGATTCGCTGTTGGCCCAGTCCGAGCGCTCGATTCAGGTTGTCTGCGTCAACGACGGTTCGACTGATGATTCGTTGAACGTGTTGCGCCAGATCGCGCAGGCCGACGATCGAGTACTGGTGATTGACCAGGAAAACGCGGGCGTCTCGTGTGCTCGAAATGCCGGTATCGA
>CABUJN010000011.1:0-41902 GCA_902491935.1 uncultured Collinsella sp. | reverse complement strand
AGCATGGACCCTATCGCGTGTCGACTCTCGCACGCTATCGGGCTCGTTGATCACGCGCGACACCGTCTTGAGAGAAACGCCCGCGGCAACTGCCACATCATTCATCGAGACATTTTTCTTGTCCATCGTTGCCACTACTTCTCCAGTCGGTTTTACATCGCTTGTTTTTTGCGTTCTAGCATACACTACCTGCCCGACTGACAAATCAACCGTTTACCGGACAATATCGACCGCTCACCCGTAAATCCTTGTTGCTCTTCCAAAAATGTCTTACGTTGTCATTAACAAAATGACAACGTTGTCATTTCGCAATGCCTTCCTTGAGCAGGAAGGTTTCCGGGCAGTCCTGACCATCCATCGACGACCAGTTCCATCCACATGCATCGCGCATCAAGTAGCAAAGGAGCTCTATGGACGCCATCGTAAAGATGCTCGAAAAGCATCAGCCGTTCTTTGAGAAGATCTCGAGGAACATCTACCTCCAAGCTATTAAGGACGGATTCCTTGGGTGCATGCCCATCGTCCTCACCTCTTCGATCTTTCTGCTCATTGCCACCCTTCCCGGCGTCGTTGGCATCACGCTGCCCCAGCCGCTCATCGACTGGTGCAACAAGCTGTACAACTTCACCATGGGCGTCATGGGCATCATGGTTGCCGGCACCACCGCCAAGAACTTCACGGCTTCCATGAACCGTCGCATGCCCGCCGGCAAGGTGCTCAACGACGGCTCCACCATGGTGGCCGCCCAGTGCAGCATGCTGCTGCTTGCTGTTACGCAGTTCACCACCAAGTTCAACGGCTCCGAGCTTTCGGTCTTCGATTGCACTAGCATGGGTACGCGCGGTCTGTTCTCGGCCTATATCGCCGCATTCATTACCGTGTGGGTTTATAAGTTCTGCGTCTCGCGCGATCTGACCATTAAGCTGCCCAAGGAGGTTCCGGGCGCCATCGCTCAGAACTTCCGCGACATCATCCCCTTTGGCGGCGCCGTCATCATCTGCGGCATCATCGATGTCGTCGTGCGCAACCTCATGGGCGTTCCGTTCTCCGAGCTGCTTATCAAACTGCTCTCCCCGCTCTTTACCGCTGCAGAAACCTATCCTGGCCTTATCCTTATCCAGGCAGCCACCGCGTTCTTCTGGTTCATCGGTGTCCACGGCCCCTCGATCGTCCAGCCGGGCATCGACCCCATCCGTCTTGCCAACCAGGCCGAGAACCTGCAGGTTCTGCTGGCCGGTGGTCACCCCGCCCACTCCCTCACCTTTAACATGTCGCTCGTGGGTGAGTTCGGAGGCACCGGCGCCACGTTCATCGTGCCGCTTCTGCTGATTCTCTTTATGAAGTCCAAGCAGCTCAAGGCCGTCGGTAAGGCCTCGATTGTTCCTGTTGCCTTCGCCGTCAACGAACCGCTGCTCTTTGGCGCGCCGATGATCCTTAACCCCTACATGCTCATCCCCTTTGTTGCCGCCGGTTGCGTCAACGTGAGTGTTGCCAAGTTCTTTATCGATAACGTGGGCATGAACGGCTTCTCCTTCGTGGTGCCTTGGGCCACCCCCGCCCCCATCGGCATTTTCATCACCACGAACTTCCAGCTTATTGCCCTGGTATTTGTCGCGATCATCATTTTGCTGGACGCCATCATCTACCTGCCGTTCTTGAAGGCATACGATAAGCTGCTCTGCGACCAGGAGGCCGAGCGCGCCGCCGAGCTGGGTCTTGAGCCCAACGGTGCCGCTGCCATCGCCGCCAACGCCTCTGCGCCCGCTGTCGAGCAGGCTACCGCTTCCGTCGAGACGACTGTTGCCGCCGCTGACAGCAAGCCTGTCGCCGATCAGCCCAAGCCCGCTGCCGATGCATCCGCCAAGAAGGATGTCGATGGCCTGAAGGTCCTCGTCCTGTGCGCCGGCGCCGGCACCTCCGCCATGCTCGCCAACGCCATCAAGGAAGGTGCCGCGCAGACCGGAGAGAACATCGCCTCCTCTGCCGGCGCTTATGGCCAGCACACTGCCATCATGGATCAGTACGACGTTATCGTGCTTGCCCCGCAGGTTCGTAGCTACTACAACGACATGAAGGCCGACACCGATCGTTTGGGCATCAAGCTGCTCGCTCCCCGCGGCAAGGAATACATCGACCTTACTCGCGACCCCGCTGGCGCCATCAAGTGGCTCCGCGAGAACCTCGACTAGTTCCTCCCTCTGTTGGTGCCCGGACCCCCAGTTTGGGCACCTCTCCCTATTCATATCCCACAGAAAGGATGACTCATGACCAACCCCATGCAGTTCCCCGACGGCTTTGTGTTTGGCGGCGCCACCGCCGCTTACCAGGTTGAGGGCGAGACCCGCACGCACGGCAAGGGCAAAGTGCCCTGGGACGATTTCCTGGCTGCCCAGGGTCGCTTCTCCCCCGACCCCGCAAGCGATTTCTACAACAAGTATCCGGTCGATATCGACCTGTGCCAGCGCTTCGGCATCAACGGTATTCGCGTCTCCATCGCTTGGAGCCGTATCTTCCCCAGTGGCACCGGCGAGATTAACCCCGAGGGCGTCGCTTTCTATCACGAGCTTTTCGCCACCTGCAACAAAGCCGGCGTTATCCCCTATGTCACGCTCGATCACTTCGATACGCCCGAGGCCTTTTACCAGAACGGCGGCGAGGGCTTCCTGACGCGCACGACGATCGACGCCTTTGTCGAGTACGCCAAGTTCTGCTTTGCCGAGTTCACCGAGGTCAAGCACTGGTTTACCTTTAACGAGATTCCCGCAACCGCCGAGGGCAGCTTTATCGTCGGCAACTGGCCGCACGGCGAGAAGTACCGCCTGGACAAGGCCTTCCAGCTCATGCACAACATGATGGTTGCCCACGCCAAGGCTGTCGTCGCCTTCCATGAGGGCGGTTTTGAGGGCGAGATCGGCATTGTCCAGAACCTGGAGCCCAAGTATCCCCTCGACCCCAACAGCGCCGCCGACTGCGAGGCAGCTCGCATGGCCGACGTCATCAACAACCGCTGGGTACTCGACGCCACCTTCCGCGGCCACTATGCAGCCGACACCATGGAAGCCGCAACCAAGTTGGCGCATATCGCCGGCGGCGAGCTCGACGTCCGCGACGAGGACATCGCCGCGCTGACCGCCGCGCTCCCCTACAACGATTGCCTGGGCGTCAACACCTACAAGTGCCAGTTCCTGCGTGCCGCCGAGGGCGAAAACGACATCAACCACAATGGCACCGGCGACAAGGGCTCCTCGCGCTGGTTCCTCAAGGGCGTGGGCGAGTCATGCGTGCGCGAAGGCGTACCCACCACCGATTGGGACTGGATTATCTATCCCGAGGGCCTCTACGACCTGCTGCTGCGCATTAAGAACGATTACCCCAACTACAAGAAGATCTACATTACCGAGAACGGCATGGGCTATAAGGACGACTTTGAGGACGGCTTTATCGACGACGCCCCTCGCATCGACTACATGCGCCAGCATCTCGCGTGGATCCTCAAGGCAATCGACGGCGGCGTGAACGTCAACGGCTACTTTGTGTGGTCGCTGCAGGACCAGTTCTCCTGGACCAACGGCTATAACAAGCGCTACGGCCTGTTCTACATCGACTTTGAGACCCAGAAGCGCTATCCCAAGGCGAGCGCGTACTGGTACAAGAACGTCGCGGAGACCGGCCTGCTCATGGCCTAACTTTTGCCGCATACCCCCTGTCGGCCGCATGCGAATCCCTCCACGGGTTCGCATGCGGCCTTTTTTGTTTTGGCTCGGCCCGAACAGGCCGTTTGTCTCGATCTGTAACATCTAGCAGGAATTTTCGGCCCCAATTGTTACAGATCGAGATGAACGAGGCACCCGGTTCGAAATATCTAGATCTGTAACAACTGACTCGCTTTTGGCCGTCTAACTGTTACAGATCAAGACAAAGATGGTGGCTGGGTAGACAAAATCTCGGTCTGTAACACCTAGTCGAGTTTTTGGGTCCCAGCTGTTACAGATTGAGACAAACGCACAGGACAATCCTCTCGATCTAAATCTGTAACATCTAGCGGGCTATTTCACCCCTACCTGTTACAGGTTGAGACAATTTGATAGTGGAGTCCTCGTTTGCGCGTCATATCGCGTAGCGCTGACGCGCTGATTCCCCACAATGACAGGAGGTAAAAGTCCTCCCGCAGCGCTTGTCGGCAATCCCGCAGCGCTAGCTAGCAAATGACCTGCGTGTGCTCCTCGATGGCAGTGCGGTCCTCGGCGGTAATACCCGGCTCGCACACCACGGCGTCCAAATTGTCCAGACGGCAGAAGGTATAGAAGTCACGCTTGCCGATCTTGCTGGAGTCGGCGATCAAGTAGCGCGAGTCTGCCTTGCTAAAGGCGAGCTGCTGGATACGGCCCTCGTCCATGTTGGACGTAGATACGTCACCATCCAGAATGCCGTTGGCGCCGATAAAGGCTGCATCGATACCCAGCGCACGCAGGGTATCCTCGGCCGTTGGTCCCACAAAAGCGGCGGTGCGGCGACGGTACATACCGCCTACGAGGCACAGGTCGCAGTCCTCGCGCGCCTCGAGCAGGTTAAATACCGAAAGCGAATTGGTCACGATGCGCAAGCGAAACGTCGGCAGCATCGAGGCCATCTGCTCAACCGTGGTGCCCGTGCCCAAAAAGATGGTCGAGCCTTCCTCGATAAGCTCCACAGCACGGCGCGCAATCTGCAGCTTTTCCTCGGCATGCTTAGTGCGCTTTTCGCTGTGCGAATACTCATGGCGCAACATAGCGTGGGGACGACCCTGCGCACTGCGGGCGCCGCCGTGCACGCGCTCGATCTCGCCCAGACTCGCAAGTTCTTCGAGGTCGCGGCGAATCGTCATGTCCGAAACGCCCAGCGCATCCGAAATCTCCTTGACCGAGACCGTGCCCTGTTCCTCGAGCAGCTGACGAACCTTATCCTGTCGCTCCGCTTTAATCACGATGAGTCCTCGCTGTTCCACGCTCACGTCAATTCAAACAGTAACGAACAAATTGTATCAGAATCGCGCGCGCCAAAAATGAACGCCCGCACAGCTCCAATCATCACTTTTTTGAGAAAAATACCCCCTGCTTTAGTGGGGTGTAGTGATAATCTTGCCTGTTCGCGCTACAGTTTGTCCGGAATACCTCGATGTTAGGAACTAAATGATCACTTCCGAGCTTTTCGGCACCGCGCCGTGCGGTACCCCCGTTCATCGTTACACCCTCAACGGGCCCGAGATCTGCGTTCGCATTATGGACTATGGCGCTACCGTGCTGGGTATCGATGTGCCCGACATTCCCGGCAACGTGCGCGATGTGGTGCTGGGCTTCGATAAGCTCGAGGATTACTTTGACAACCCCGCCTGCTTTGGCGCGACCATCGGCCCCGTGGCCAACCGCACTGCAGGTGCCACGATCACCATCGCCGGCACGGACTGGCATATGCCGGCCAACGAAGGCGCCAACAACCTACACAGCGACCTTGAGCATGGCCTGCACAAGCGCGTGTGGGACGTTGAGCTCGACGAGGTCCACAACGCCGTGCGCATGACCACCTCGCTTGAGGATGGCGAGCTGGGTCTTCCCGGCAACCGCACCTTTACGGCTGTGTTTACCGTGACGCGCACTGGACGTTTCCGTATCGAATATGGCTGCGAGAGCGACCGCGCCACGTACGTGTCCATGACCAACCACACGTACTTTAACCTTGCCGGCCATAACGCCGGCATGGACTGCGAGCACTTCTTTGTTGCCAACGCTGCCCACTACCTGCCCATCAACGAGCAGAACATCCCCACCGGCGAGATCGCTCCGGTCGAAGGCACGCCGTTTGACTTCCGTGAGCTGCGCCCCGTCGCTCCTGGCATGGAAGCCGACGACCCGCAGATTAAGCAGGCCCGTGGCTACGATCACTGCCTGTGCATCGATGGCTATCAGTACGGCCGTAATCTGCGCCGTGCCCTGCATGTTGAGGAGATGTGGACTGGTCGCGAGCTAGACTACTACACCACTGCCCCGGGCGTGCAGCTCTACACCGGCAACTGGCTGGGCGACGAGCACGCCAAGGACGACGCCAACTATGGCTGGGGCGCCGGCTTTGCCCTCGAGGCCGAGATGTACCCCGACACGCCGCACCAGCCGCTGTTCCCGCAGGGCATTGTGGGCCCCGGTCACCCCTACAGCAATGTGATCGAATACCACTTTATGAGGCACTAAGCCCACAACGCGACATATCGCACAGCAGCGCCCGCCGGCACCACCGACGGGCGCTTTTTCATCTTTTAGGCTCATTTTCGCTGTGACTGTATGAGTGACATACCAAAACTATGCCCATTTACTACGTTTAGCCCGGGTTGCTCGACCATGCACCGGTTTTTATTAAATTCGCGAGCCGTCTACCTGCGGTTTTGTTTTTCTCAAATTCGACATGCTCGGCGATAGCCGATCAAACGTAGTAAATGGACATAGTTTTTGACAGGCGGCATCGCACGCGTCCCTCGCGAGGGCAAAATGATCCGTTTTCCTCCGTCCCCAAGGGATCAGTTGAACAGATTGCCGATGGGGTCGGGGGCGGAACTGGGGAGATAACGGATTTCTAGCTCTATGCCGAGCTTTTGCAGCTCTTTAAAGGCAGCGACGTCTGCATCGTCTATAGAGACTGCGGGCGTTATGGGGTGCTTGCCCTCCCCCGCCCGCATATGGCCGATGCTGATCTTGGTTATTGGCACACCGCCCTTAACCAGCGCGAGCGCATCGGCGGGTGAGGCTACCATGATCAGAATCCATTGACGCGGCGTTGCGGTATGAATGATGTCGATGGTCCTTTGCACCGAGAAAAACCGCGTCCAAACGCCTTCTGGCGCCGCGACCCTCATGGGTGCCCATTGGCGCGAATCCGCAGCAATCTCGTCGTTGACGATTAGAACAAGGTTGGAACCCACGGCTTCGTTCCACAGCTCAACGTCTTGTCCGTAAATGAAACGGTCGTCGATGCGTGTGAGAAGAATCTTGGGTTGAGCCATCGCTGCCCCATTCTGTTTGAGACCCATACGAGCGGGACATCGGCCGCCAACTTAACAGCAGGTCAAGCGCCAAATGGACGCCGCAGACATCACGTCTCCAATATTAGTGCATTTAAAGTGAGAAAAGCCGTTAGAACACTTGCGCGGATTTGCGATGTCCCGTATCATAGACAGCCGTTGACGCCTCAGCTGCGCCATCACATGGCCGCCAGCGTAGCTCAGTTGGTAGAGCACCGCTCTCGTAAAGCGGGGGTCACCGGTTCGAGCCCGGTCGCTGGCTCCATTGCACAAGATAGCCGCCTTCGGGCGGCTTTTTTGTTGCCGATTTTGAGTGCGCGCGCCAATCCAAGCATCGCCACGTCGACAGCTCCTCTATTCATAAACAGAAAACCCCGCCAAACGTGATTCCCCTAGGGGAAACACGCTTAGCGGGGTCCTAGCGTGATTTCCCCAAGGGAGTCACGCCATCAGACGAACGGCTCAGCCGAGCAGTTCGCTACTCCTCCCAGTAAGCATCTGCAAGCAGCTTAAAGCAGATCTTCTTGACCGGCTGTGCGCCATCGCCCGGGAACTCGAGCGTGGGCATGTGAGGCTCGCCGGCAACGAACAACGCGAACTTGTCGTCGGCAAGATCGCCGGCGATCGAAGCGTCGGAATCGACCAGATCGTAGTCGTCCTTCTCGTCAAACTCCTGGACCAGCGTCAGGCTGCCCGTGGCAACCTTAAAGGCCTCGCGACCCTCGACGTCGATCTGCAGGTCGTGATAGCGCTGATGCGTCTCATAGTGAGCCTCGGCCTCGGGACGCGTCGTGGGGGCCATGACGTTCGCAAAGACCTTGTCGCCCAGAATCGGATGGCTGCCGACCTCGAGCTCCGCCGGGTCGTTCTCCTCGAGCCAGTCGATCAACACGTCGAGGCCCTTGAGCATTCCGCGATACTCCTCGATATCGCCCAATGCACCGTAAATCATCTAAATCCCCTCTCAGATCGTTTCTTTGGCGGCTACTCGGCAAACGCATTACCAAAGCTGTTGCCGCCCACATACGTCTCGACCAGGGTAAGGTCGGGACTGAACACGACAAAGTCGGCGTCGTGCCCCGGCATAATGCTACTGCACTTGTCGTCGACATGAGCTAGCAAGCGATGCCGGGGCCGACGCCCAGGCTTTTACAGCTCGGTCACGACAACGCCGTTGTAGACCTCGTCCCAACGGTCCATGACCAAGTGGCCAGTCATGGGATCCATGGCGTTGAGCTTGCCGCAGGTGTTGGCGGTACGCAGCACCGTCTCATCATCCGCGCCAGCAGCAATCGCATGTGCGAAGCCAGCAATGGTCGAATCGCCCGAGCCCGTAGCGTTAACGGCAGGAATATCGGGGGTCTTGGCACGGAACGCACGGCCGTTGTGGAAGCCCACGGAGCCGGCAGCGCCCATGGACACGACGACCCAGGGGATATCGGAGAAGCGAGCATCAGAGGCGAGCGCGGCGCGGAGCTCGTCCACATCGTCGGTGGTAAAGCTCGTGCCCAGAAGGCCGTTGATCTCGGTCAGGTTAGGCTTAACCAGCTCGGGCTTGACCTCAGACTTAAGGGCTGCCTCGAGCGAAGCACCCGAGGTATCGAGCAACACCTTGGCACCGGCGTTCTCGGCAATGCCCGTGATCTTGGCATAGTAGTCTGCCTCGACACCGCGGGGCAGCGAACCCGAGATGGTGACGACGTCGGCCTTGCTCGCAAGCTCGGTAAACTTGGCGGTAAAGGCATCGAGCTCCTCGGGGGCAATCGTCGGGCCACTCTCGAGCAGCTCGGTCTGGTTGCCGGCGTGGAGGATGTTGAGGCAAATACGAGTCTCGCCCTTGATGGGTACAAAATCATTCTTAATGCCGTTGGCATCCATGAGCTCGGCCATGTAGGCGCCCATGTGGCCGCCGAGCAGACCGGTTGCCACAACATCGTCGCCCAGCTGACCCAGGACACGGGCCACGTTGAGGCCCTTGCCGCCGGCGGTCTTTTCGGGCGTCACGCGGTTGACGTCGTCGATAATGAGCTCATCGAGCTGATAGCGCGTATCGACAGACGGGTTCATCGTAACGGTGAGGATCATTTTAGCTCCTTATCTCGCAGGCTCCTTGTGCCTCGCAATACGAGTCGACAAAACGGAATTACAGAATCTCAATCGTGAACGAGCGAACGACGGTCTCCTTGGGCTTGGCGACAAGGCAGCCGCGCTTATGCTCAAGCACATCGTCCTCATCGGAACAGGTCGAGAGGCCGCCCCAGGGTTCAACTGCCACAAAATCGCCCTCGGGCTTACTCCACACAATGAGATACGGGAAGCCCTCGAAGCTCAGGCGGACGCCCTTGTCCTCCCCCTTCTTAGAAAGCGTGACCTGGCGGCTCTCGAGCACGTCAAAGATGGTCTCCGCAAAATCGAAGAGCTCGTGCGACAGGGGCAGCGTCTTTCCCACCATGGGGTTCTTGGAGCGGTTGGTAACGTCAATCAAGCCAGTCGAAGGGACAGCGGTGCTAAGCTCAGCAGCTTCGTCCTTCTCAAAGCGCAGCTCGTAGTCCGTATAGGCCTCGCCCTCATCGAGCGGGCACCTAAAGCCGGGATGACCGCCAATAAAGAACGGCATGTCCTCGGTGCCCTCGTTGGTGACCTCGTAGGAAACGCGCACGGCAGTCCCCTCGAGCGTATAGCGGGCGACAAGCTTAAACGGATACGGATAATCGCTCAGCAGCGCGGCGTTATCCTCCGAAGCCAGGCACATCGCCAACTCGTTCTCGCCTTGGCTCAGCAGCTTCCACTCCTGCTTGCGCGCAAACCCGTGACGGGCGAGCTTCACATGATGCCCGGCGAACGTCATGGCGCTGTTATCGCGCAAGCCTCCGCAAATCGGGAAGCAGACCGGCGCCTGGCCGGACCACACGGCGGGATCACCCTGCCACAAATACTCGCGTCCGTCAGCCTCAATCGAGGTAAACGAACCGCCAGCCGTGGACACCTTAATAGAAATCGAATCGTTGGAGAGAGCGTATTCCATTGCCCATCCTTTCGAACAACTGCTTTTTGCTCGCAAGTACCCGTCTCGGCCCTGACCAAAGGACAAACCCGCACGCTCATCGATGTGTCCGGTATCCCAGCCATGCAACGGGGTACCATACAGACATTGATGCAATTACAGCTGAAAGGCCTTCTTATGCGAACCATCATCCTCTACGCCTCGCGCCACCACGGCAATACGAAAAAGCTCGTGGACGCCATCGTCGAGGCGCACCCCGAGATCGATACCCTCGACGTCAAGGCGCTCGGTAAAAACGATTACCCCGACCTGCACGAATACCATCTGATCGGCGTCGCCACGGGCATCTATTACTCCGAGATCGACAAAGATATGGCACGCGTGCTCACGAACGTGCTGCAGCCGCAGGATAAGGTGTTTGGCCTTATGACCTACGGTGGCAAAAACAAGTGGTACGGCAAGGATATCGATGGCATCTGCCGCATGAGGCAGGCCATCTTTATGGGCGTCTACGGCTGCCCCGGCTTTGATACGTGGGGGCCGTTCAAACTCACCGGCGGTGTCCAAAAGGGACACCCGACCGCTGAGGAAATTAAGGGCGCCGTCGACTTCTTCGACAAGATCGAAGACGAGTATGGCGACATCATCGTCGAAGAGTACGCCAAGCGCGAGAAGCGCCTAGCATACGAGAAGGAGCATCCTGCAGGAGGCCTGGTGGCCGGCGTTAAGCGCACGGCAAAGAAGATCGCTAGCAAGCTGTAACTGTGAAGGTGCTTTTGAGCGTTTAACCCATACGGCGGGTCCGAGCAGATTCGGGCCCGCCGTCTTTTTCTATCGTTACTCGGTAAAGGCGTTGCCGACGCTCTGACCGCCAACATACGTCTCGACGAGGGTGAGCTCATGGTCGAACACGACAAAGTCGGCGTCACGACCCGGCATGATGCTACCGCACTTATCCTCGATGTGCGCGGAGCGTGCCGGCACCTCGGTTGCCATGCGAATGGCGATATCGGCGCTGGCGATGCCCCAGTCGACGATGTTCTTGACGCCCTGGGCAAGCGTGAGCACCGAGCCGGCAATGCTCTTGCCGTCGGCGAGCCAGCACAGGTTGTCCTTCATGATGACGTCCATGCCACCACTAGTGTAGCTGCCCTCGGGCATGCCGCCGCAACCCAGGCAGTCGGTGATGAGCACCGTATGCTGCCAGCCCTTGGCCTGCAGCAGCGCCTTGATGGCAGCAGGGTTCACGTGCTTGCCATCGCAAATGATCTCGGCATAGGTTTCGGGGGTGGCCATGGCAGCGCCCACGACACCGGGCTCACGGTGATGCAGCCCGCGCTGGCCGTTATAGGTATGCGTAAAGCAGCTGGCACCGGCGTTGATGGCGGCGATGCACTCATCGTAGGTAGCGTCGGAGTGACCGATGCTGGTCACCACACCCTTGGCGTTCAGAGCAGCCGCATAAGCAGCGGCACCGTCGCGCTCGGCCGCCATGGCGCTCTTAACGATGCGACCACCCGCAGCCTCCTGCCACTGATCGAAGACCTCCTCGGAGGGGTCGATAAGATAAGCGGGGTTCTGCGCGCCCACGTGCTTCATGGTAAAGAAGGGGCCCTCCAGGTAGATGCCCTGAATGCGAGCACCGCAGAAGTCGGGGCCGCGACCCTCGTCCGCCTGGGCGATAGCGGCGCAAGCGTCCTTGATCTGCTCGACGCCATCGGTGAACGTCGTGGGCAGCCAGCTGGTGGTACCGCGACGGGCGAGCTCGGTCGAGCTGATATCGATGCCCTCGGGATCGTTATCGGTAGTTGAGTGGTTGTAGAAGCCATGGATGTGAGTATCGACCATACCCGGTGCGATCCACGATCCCGTGTAGTCCTTAATCTCGCAAGAGGGCTCGTCGGCCTGCCAGGCGCCAAAGACGCCATCCTCGACCATAAGATAGCCGCCCAATTGCGGGCCTGCCGGCAAGAAGAACTTGTCAGCCTTAATTGCGTACGTGCTCATATGCACTCCTTGCTTCTAAAGCAGTTGACTGTGGTGATGCTTATACCCAGCCCACGTAAAACAAAAAGCGCCCGCCCGCCGTTATGAGCGGACGGGCGCCCTTACAGGGGGGACGCGATTAAGCGGTGAAGGGGTGAATCGTCACGCCCTTAACCACGCGGTTGACCGTGCCGGTGGGGCTCGGCGTATCGGGCGTGTTGCCCACGCGCACGGAGTTGAGCAGGCTGATGGCCTGGGCAAACATCACGAACGGCAGGGCGAGGTAACCCTCGGGAAGCGCCTCGTAGCCCTTAAAGGTGAAGGACTCGCCCTCGTAGACAGTAGCGCCATCCTGCTGAACGGCAACGGTGTGCTGAGCAATATCGTCGCCACCGATCTCGTTGAGGATGTCGATGTCGTACTGACGGGTGTAGGCGTCGTTGTTGACGAACACGAAGACGAGCGTCTTATCATCGACGAAGGACTTAGGTCCGTGACGATAGCCCATGGAGGTATCGTAGGAAGTAGCAACCAGACCGTGAGCGAGCTCGAGGATCTTGAGCTGGCTCTCCTGGGCAAGGCCACCGAAGGAGCCAGAACCCAAGTAGGTCACGCGGTTGAAGTCGCCAGCCAGGTAATCGGCGATCTCAGGCTCACGGGAGATGACCTCCTCGCCCATCTTGGCGATGGTCTCGACCCACTCGGCCTTCTGCTCGTCAGAGGCAGTGTCGAAAATAAGGGTAGAGAGCAGGGTCATGCAGGTGTAGGAACCAGTCATGGCGAAGCCCTTGTCGTTGGCGCGCGGGATGAGCAGCGTCAGCGCATTGGGGTCATCAGCAGACTCGACGGCGAGCTTGCCCTCGGGAGCGCAGGTGATGTTGAGGAACTTGACGTTGTGGACGAGCTCCTTGGCAACGGCAACGGCGGCAAGGCTCTCGGGGCTATTGCCAGAGCGGGCAAAGGAAACCACGAGCGTGGGATCCTCGGCGCGCAGGAAGTCGCGCGGGGCGCTCACGATATCGGTCGTGGCGATGGGCTTAAAGTCGTAGAGATCAGTGTTGCCAGCGTGACGCAGGTACGGGGCGCAGGTATCGCCAACATAGTCGGACGTACCGGCACCGGTGAAGACAACGGACAGACGGCCCTCGCCCATAGCGCGAGCCTCGGCCAGAAAGGCCTCGATGGCCTCCTTGTTCTCGCGATAGATGTTGAGCGTATCACGCCAAAGCTCGGGCTGCTGAGCAATCTCGGCCGTGGTGATCTGGGCGCCGAGCTCGGTGAGCTCCTCGACACTCTTCTCGAACATTTCTAATACCTCTCTCTAGAAGTAATCCTCTGACGTGCAATTATACACTTCGGTTGGTTATCTGGTAGTAACCAGTTAAATACAGAGAATCATCATATGGAAACGGTGCGAACACTAGTCGCTACGCTGGTGGTAAACCTTGTATTTAAACTGATCGGCACGAGCAACCGAGAGCGTATACTCCACAACCTCGTTTGACTCGTTATACGTGGTTCTGACCAAATCGAGCACAGGCGAGCCCTCGACAATTTCCAAAAGGTGGGCATCGGTGGGACGGGCTATGCTCGCATAGAACTCCTCTTCGGCCACGCGTATTTTTTGCTGAAAGTCTTGCTCAATCACATCGTAAAGCGGCTTACGCTCCAGCAGCGGTCGCTTTAGGGACATAAATTGACGAACCGGTAGATAGCTGCGTTCGACCATCATGGGCATGTTATCGGCAGAACGAAGGCGCTTGAGCTTAAAAATGCGATCGCCGATACGCAATCCCATATGCTCGGCCAGATTCTTATCGGCCTCCATCTCGCAAAACTCGAGAATCGTGGTCTCGGGGTCGCGACCCATCGCGCGCATCTGCTCGGTAAAGCTGTAGGACTGCATAAGATTGGTTGCTTTTGCCGAACGGTCGGTCACAAAGGTACCGCGACCGTGCTGCCGAACCACCAGTCCTAAACGCTCCAGTTCCTGCAGAGCCAGGCGTACCGTAGTGCGCGAGAGACCATAGCGCTCCGAAAGTTCGCGCTCGGAAGGAATCATGTCACCGGCGCGATATTCATGGTCAATCTTTTCGGTCAGAATATCGACCAGCTGATCGTACAGCGGTTGCTTACGCGCTCCGATCGCCATCCTATCCTCCCATTTTCTCAAACTCGGCTTCTACCTAGGGTGTTAAGCATTATCGGTCTGTAACACCCGAATCATCAAGAAAACAAAAGCCGCGCGCTCTTTCGAGCACGCGGCTTTTAACATACACATGGCTTAAGGGGTCGGGGTGTGAGCCGCGTAGGGACACACCCCTCAAGCTAGAGCCTTACCAGATGCTCGGCCAGAGACCAAGCGGGCCAGCGCCCAGGATGCCCAGGACGAAGAGCAGCAGAATGCCCTTGGTCGGGGTCCAGCTGTGCTTAGCGAACATGTAGTAAAGCAGCAGCGTAAGCATAAGCGGGACAAGCTTCGGGACGATGGTGTTGAGGGTGTCGGCAACAGAGAAGTTGACCGGATCCTCGGTGACGGTACCGTAGGTAACGGACTCCATGCCGTTGCCCAGATCGGTGACGCCGCACTCGACAGCGTTGCCGTCGGCATCGGAGGCGGTAAGGGCGTTGCCGTCCTTATCGGTCATGGCGATGGTACCGGCCTCAGCGGTCTCGGTATCGATGCCCTCCATACCGGTGAAGTTCTTGGCCTCCTTCTCGGAGACGATCACGGTATTGGCGGAGAGGCCACGGGTGGTGCCATTGGGGATCTGGAGGTTAATCTGGGTGCCACCCATGGTGACGACCAGGCAACCGACGACGAAGACGCCCATGATGGAAGCGGCACGCGTGAAGGCCTGCATGTTGGCGGTCAGAGCGTCAATAGCGCTGGTGCCAAGCTTGTAGGACCAGTTCATGAGCCAGAAGCGCAGAGCGAACTGGACGGCGTTGAAGATCACCAGGAAGATGATCGGCGCAGCGGCGTTGCCGTTGATGGCCATGTTGGAGGTGATGCCGGCCGTGATAGGCACGAGCGTCAGCCAGAACAGGGCGTCACCGATACCACCGAGCGGGCCCATTGCGGCGACGCGGACGGCGCGGATCGTGGGGATGTCAACCTTGTTCTGCTCGAGCGAAAGCACGATACCCATAACAAAGGTGACGAGGAACGGGTGGGTGTTGAAGAACTCCAGGTTGTGGCTCATGGAAGCCGCGAGGTCGTTCTTGTTGGTGTGGATCTTCTCCAGACCGGGGATGATGGAGTAGAGCCAGCCGGCGGCCTGCATACGCTCGTAGTTGAACGAGGCCTGCAGGAAGCAGGAGCGCCAAGCCATCTTGTTGAGGGTCTTCTGGTCGAGCTGCGGAGCAGGAGTGAGATCCTCGTAGTGCTCCGGGATCACATACTCATTAGATGCCATCTTCGAAGTCACCTCCGTCAGAAACAGCTGCACCCTTCAGCTCGGTCTGCTGCTGGAAGTCCCAGAAAGCGATGCCGAAGCCGATGAGAGCGAGGATGAGCAGAGCAGGGGTTGCCAGCGAATCGTTGGCAACGGTGATGAGCGCGAGGCCAAAGCCCATGAGGAAGAAGCCCCACATATCGCGGTTCATCATAACCTTGAGCAGGACGGCGAAGCCGACGAAGCGCATCATGCCGCCTGCAGCGGAGAGACCGGTCTGCAGCCAAGTCGGGATGGCGGAAGCGATGGTCTGACCGATGGTAGCGCCAGCGATGAAGAACAGGGTGACGACGACAGCGAAGATCAGGCCGAGCAGAGCCATGGCGAAGTAGTTCAGACGCTCGATACCCTTGGTGTCAGCGTTGTGAGCCATGTTGTCCGCGGAGGACATGAGCGGCGACATAAGCGTGAAGACCAGGGTAACGCCGAGCTGACCAAGCAGAGCGAACGGAATGGCAAGGCCGACTGCCGCGTTGGGCTCGAGGCCCGTAGCAATAGCGAGAATGGCTGCCATGATGCCGCCGATAACAGCGTTAGGCGGCTGAGCACCTCCGATCGGCATGTTGCCGATCGTCATGAGCTGATAAGTACCACCCACGAGAAGACCGGTGTTGAGGTCGCCAAGGATAAGACCGATGACGGCGCCGGTGACGATGGGCTGATAGAGAGACTCGAGGAAGTTAAACTGGTCGATTGCCGCGACAAACGTGACGATGAAGACCAGAGCGACCTGGAAGATCGTGTATTCCATCTTGCTCCTCCTTTCAAAATGTATGTACGCACTTTGGATTTCACGTACAGAATGTCAGGGTTTCATTCCTGACAACGTGGATCATGAGGATTACGAGAAGAGCTTGCTCGTGTCCTCAACAGGCGTGCTCGGAACGCGCCTGATCTCCAACTCCACCCCCAATTCCTGCAGCTCTTTAAACGCAGCGACATCCTCGTCGTTAACTGCGACGGAGGTGGCGACTTGGCGCTTTCCTTCCGACATGTGCATGTTGCCGATGTTTACCTTCTTTATAGGCACACCGCCCTTGACGAGCGTAAGCACGTCTTCCGGTGTTTCGGCCACGATGAAGATCTTCTGGCGCGGGCTCGCCTTGCCAATGACGTCGATGGTCTTCTGCAGGGAGAAGAAACGCGTAGCGACGCCGGTGGGAGCAGCCATCTTCATGAGGTTCTGGCGCATGGTGTTGGTCGACACGTCGTCGTTGGCGACGAGGATGAGGTTGGAACCCAGGGTGGAGTTCCACTGGGTAGCGACCTGACCATGGACCAGTCGGTTATCGATGCGGGTAAGAAGAATGTTGGGTTCTGCCATGTTGATCAGCTTCCTTTCGTTATTTGCTGACGACAGTTACTTGATCTCCTGAATCGCGTAACGCGAAACATCTACGACGGCTCCGGATCGGACTTTGATCTGGACCTTTTCGCCTTCGATGCCTTTGACGGTTCCGTAGATACCGCCGGCGAAAAGAACCTCCTGACCCGGCTTGAGCTCGGTGTGCAGCTCTTTGAAGTACTTCTGCTTCTTCTTCATGTTGATCTGAGACCAAATGGTGTAAATCACACCCATGATGACGAGCAGGCCCAAAAGAGCGACCGAGGAACTCAGAACACTGGCTCCGAAATCGGCCATTAGATGCCGTCCTCGTCGCCGAAGATATCCTCATCCTCGGAGCCGGCAACGGATGCGACCGTCTGGGCGGTGATGCCCGTCTGGCCAACGGTCACAGCCTGCTCGCCAAGCTCGGCGAGCGTGGCATTGCCGCGGAGGAACAGAAGCTCAATAACCATGGGAAGGTTGGTGCCGGTCAGAACCTCGACATTGTCGACATCCTGGGCGATCATCATCGACTGATTGAACGGGGTACCGCCGAGCAGATCGGTAAAGACAAGCACGCCATCGCACTCCTCGCGCATGGCGGTAATAGCGGCGCGGAGATCCTCACCGTAGGAAGCAGCCTGGTCGCCCTCAAAAGGAACGACGGTAAAAGCGGGCTGGTCACCAGCGACCATAGCGATAGCGCTTGCAAGGCCGGGTGCGAACTGTCCATGACCGGTAAGAATAAAGCCAACCATTCAAATTTCCCTTCCGAAGGTGTGTACGATCTGAGTCCGATGATGTTCGGAAGCCAGCGGGCACTCGCCCTTAAAGCTTCTTGGAAAGCGTTCTTTGAAGACCAGTGGTTTCTAAACTGGTAGTAACCACGTGACGTGTTGTTGTCACTATATCACCACAGAAGAGGTCGCTTTCGTTGATTCATACAGTAAAACGTTTTTGCACCGCTCACGGTAAAAAATCGACCGTTTACCGCTCGTTAACACTTCTACCTGCGGTTTTGAAACCGTTTCGAAATGTTTTGGCGAAAGATCGGAACTCTTTTCGTGCCAATACAACGCAGGGCGGCTAAAAATAGCGTAAAGAAAAATTGCAGGTCATTGTGAAGATTTGTGAATTGGTCTTTTTGGCTTAATACCAGTTAGAACCAGTTTTGAGATTATCGGTGAACGGTAGTTTTCGACCGTTCACCGGTTATTTGCAATCATTTACGGCCGTTTTCCCGGATGAATTGGGGAAACCCGATGAAGCACTTGCGCGATCACGGGACGTTTTGGCATTTGTCCTCATCCCCCGCGCGCCAAACTCCGGCATCCAAAATGAGCTAATAGCTCACGCTAATCGTTTTCAATCACTACTTACTCAATATCCGTAATTATTTATCGTTTATCGTTAATTCTGATATGATACAAGTATCATACAAAACGCCGATTGGAGGGATTATGGTCCATCAAAACGCATCTATATCGAATGAAACCATCAGCCGCGAACAGACGATAGCCAAACTGAGGAAGCTCGCTCGCATCTGCAAATGGGCCACAATCTGCATTACCGCAGCGCTCGCTCTGGGACTCCTCGCAGTCATTGCGATTGACCTTCTACTCATATTGCCTGGCCTCTCCCAAGGGTCGTGTCTCCAATCCGTAGAACTTCAAGCCGGCGAAGGACCGTGCCTTGCTATCGTCGGTGCCGATGCGCAGACCCCACTTATGCTCGTCGCACACGATGGCCACACCGCCATAGGGAGCCTCTTGATGACATGCCTCGCGCTTACCATCGCGCTAAGCGTACGCAGGCTTTTCTTCAACATTGAAAAGGAAGGCAGGCCCTTTGACCTTGAATGCAACCACACACTTCGTCGAGTAGGACATTTATTCCTTATCGGCGGCGTTGCCGTGAGGCTTCTTGGTGCCGTAATCACGGGAATGATACTCTTAGGATTTGGCGGCAGCTTTACGGATGCGTTCGTCGGCCAGCTATTCGAGCCCTCCATGCTCTTTGCAGGCCTGATTATTTGCCTGATTGCCAGCGTCTTCCGCTACGGGTATATCCTGCAAAAACAAGATGACGAGTTGCTCTAGGGGGAATCCATGATTATTCTGCGGCTTGACCGCATGCTCGCCGAACGCAAGATCTCATCCAAAGAGCTTGCGGAACGTGTGGGCATCTCCCAGGTCAATATGTCACGCATTAAGACGGGCAAGGTTTCTGCCATACGTTTTTCAACTCTTGACGCAATATGCCGGGCACTCGACTGCCAACCGGGCGATGTGCTGGAATATATATCCGACGATGAAGCCGATAGCCTTTTTGGACTTAAAGATGAATAGTCATAATTAAGCCGCCAATCACGCCCTCAACGCAAAAAACCCGCCAGAACGATGCGTTCTAGCGGGCTCAATCAGATATTTCGACTTCGCGCTCGAAAGCTCGGGCAAGCCTTACGCAAACAGGCCGTAGATGCTGATGTTGGCCTTGGCGTACAGGCTGTTGGCGTACTCGGTCCACTTGGAGCTGGCGCTCGAGGCCTGCGAAGAGTACTGCTGGTAGGCGGTGTAGTAGGCGGTCATGGCCTGCTTATAGGTTGCGCTATCGGCCGTAAAGGCATCGTCGGCGAACGCCTTAGCGTAGGTGCCATCGGCGTCCTTCCAAGTGCCCTTCTCGCTATCCCACTCATCGCCGGCAAGGTTGATGATGTAGTCGGCGTAGTCCTTGCTCGCGGTCTCCTCGTTGCCGTCAGCAGGCTCGGTCGGGGCGGTCGGCATGCTTGCGGAGCTATCGCCCACCTTCTTCTTGTAGAGCTTCTGCAGCGTCGCGGACTGGCGGACGATCTGCTTGGCCTGGTCCTTGGACACGCCATACTGCGTGGCCATGGTCTTGTAGTCGGAGGTGCCGATGGAATCCTCGGCGTACTGCTTCATTTCCTTGGAAGAAACGGTAATGCCCTCGTCCTCGGCAGCGTCCAGCAGAATCTGGTTGCGCACGTAGGACAGGATAACGTCGGCAGACGGAGCGGTGTAGTTGCCGTCGTCGTCCTTAACGGTATCAAGGCTGTACTGGCTCTCGATGGCCTCACGCGCGGTGATGTCGCTCTTCTTGCCGTTGTAGCTATAGCTTGCCACGGTCGAATCGAGCTGGTCCTCGGTCAGGGTCGACGAACCGACGCCCTTGCCGCCAAAACCACCGTTGCCGATAAAGAAGCCGACCACGGCAGCGATCACGACTGCAACCACGAAGGCGGCGATCATCATCTTCTTGTGCTTGGATGCATGGTCGTCCGCATCGGAGTCATCCTCGTCCTGCTCCTCGGGCATGAGGTTCTCGTCGGCGGCGTCCGCGGCGATCTTTGCCTCCAGGCGAGCGTCTTCCTCCTCGGCGGTCGTGCCGGCGGCGATATGTTCGGCAGACGTGCCGGCGACCAGATCGATCTTCTCGTCCTCGTCACCGTCGGGGCCTTCGCCGCGCTCGATGATCTGGATGCCGTCGATCTCGTCCTTCTCGTCCTTCTTTTGAATCAGACCCATAGTCAGCTACTCCTTGTTAGGAAACATAGTCCTCAATAGAATACGCCCGACGGAGCGCCGGGCGTATTGATTCTTAGGTTATACGCAAACACTTAAGTACTATTTAGGCGTTTGCAGCCTGTATGTCTTAGGCCAGGTGCTCAATAACGGCATCGGCGAAGGCCTGCGTACCCACCGCACCCTCGACGGAGCCGGTCTGGGCACGACGTACGTCGCCGGTAACCTGCTCGCCCTCGTCGAGCGTGGCAGATACGGCGGCGCGGATACGATTGGCTGCATCGTTCTCGCCCAGGTGATCGAGCATCATAGCCGCAGACAGAATCTCGGCCGTGGGGTTGGCGATATCCTGGCCCGCGATATCGGGCGCGGAGCCGTGCGTTGCCTCGAAGATGGCGCAATCGGCACCGATGTTGGAGCCCGGAGCCATACCCAGTCCACCCACCAGGCCAGCGCACAGATCGCTGACGATATCGCCGTACAGGTTGGGCAGCACCAGGACATCGAAGTCATTGGGGTTCTGGACCAGACCCATGCAGGTGGCGTCAACGATCTTGTCGTTGAACTCGATATCGGGATAGTTGGCGGCTACCTCGCGCGCCACGCGCAGGAACAGGCCGTCGGTCGCCTTCATGATGTTGGCCTTGTGCACGGCCGTCACCTTTTTGCGGCCGCAGCGGCGGGCATACTCAAAGGCATACTCCACAATGCGGCGGCTCTTGGCGATAGAGATCGGCTTGATCGAGATGGCGGAATCGGCGGCGAAGGTCTTTTGGCCCGAACGCTCGACAAGCTGCGAGAGCTCCTCGACCTCAACAGCGCCCTCATCGAACTCGATGCCGGCGTAGAGGTCCTCGGTGTTCTCGCGCACGATAACCAGGTCGACATCGCGGAAACGCGAGCCGTCGCCCGGCTGCGACAGGCAGGGGCGCACGCAGGCGTACAGGTCGAAGTGCTTGCGCAGGGCCACATTGACGCTGCGGAAACCCGTGCCGACCGGCGTGGTGATGGGGCCCTTGATGGCAACCTTGGTCTCGGCGACCGCATCGAGCACATGTTGGGGCAGCGGCGTGCCAAACTCGTCCATGACGCCGGCACCGGCCTCCTGGACGTTCCAGTTGATCTGGACACCGGTGGCCTCGACCACGCGGCGCATGGCCTGCGTAATCTCGGGACCGATACCGTCACCGGGAATCAGGACTACATCGTGCGCCATAATCTGTTACTCCTCGTCTTCGGCGTCGTCAGATTTTTTAACGCTAGCACGCTTCTTCTTTTTGGAGAGATCCAGGCCAAAACGTTTAACAAGCATTTCGCAAATCTCGCTCGAACGGGCCTTGAGATAGCTGCCCTTACCGTTCTCGGCATCGAACTTAAGGCGCAGCGCAAGCTTCTCGGCAACCTCGGCGTCGATCTCGCCCTGGCAAAACTCGTACAGGCAACCGAGCATGTCGCGATACTCAAGGTCGCCGTGGTAGCACTGGATGGCCTCGTCCAGGATGGGCCAAGCCTCGCGCGAACGCTCGACACTCGTGGCACCCCACACGCACAGCAGGCGGAAGGCGGCATAGCGCAGCGTGGAGGAGATCTCGTCGAACAGTGCGGTCTCGGCGCCCTCAAAGGCATCGCCCAGCTGCTCGGGGCAAGTGGTGGCGAGCGCCGTCAGGGCATCGAGGGCCTCCCAGCGTGTCTGAGCCTCGGGACGGTCGAGCGCCTCGATCAGCGCGGGCACGCAGGGCACGACGCGCTGGGGATCGCGCTCGGCAAGCAGATGCAGCACGCGGGCGGCAAACTGGCGGATGCGGCGCGTGGGGCAGCCGAGCTCCTTGACCAAGCGGTCGACGGCGTTCTCGTTCTCCTCTGCCAGCTGAAGCTGTGCCAGCTCCTCGTCGGTGAGCTGTTCGTCTTTGTTTTCTGCCATAGTTACCTCTTTTTACTATTTCTTAGCGTGCTTGCCAGCACCCTTGCTGTCATCGGTGACCGAGATGAGCTGTCGGTCGGCAGCGCCATTGCGACGCGCACGGCGGCGTTCCTCGGCATCGCCCGCGTCGGCGGCGGCACGGTGAGCCTTGTTGACGTTAAAGACCTCGTCGTGCTTGCGCCACGGGCCGACGGACTCGCCAAAGCTCATCTTAAGGCCGGCGATAAAGCCGCCGAGCCAGCCGATCGGCGCAAACTGCACCAGCGGGAACAACGAGAACACCCAGGTCAGCAGGACGACTGCCGCCGCTCCCGCAAAGTTGGCAATCCAGTAGTCGCGCTTGGTGATGACGCGCTTTTCGCACGCCCACTGGCCGCACAAAAAGCCGATGTAGATCGCGAAGAGAAAGAGTACCAGCGCAAGCACCACGAACGTCCAGCTCATGGGCGCTACTCCCCGTGATGGTGGCCGCAGCAGCACTCGTGGCCGTCGTCATGGCCGTGGCCGCCGCAGCACTCGTGGCCCTCGTCGTGGTGGTGGCCACAACCGCACTCGTGATCGTCGCCATGCTCGCCGCAACCGCAGCCTTCCTCGTGAGCACCATGCTCCTCGGGACGATACTGCGACCAGTCCAGACCAGCGGCAATGGCGTCGGCCTCCTCCTTATAGAGGACCGTGACGGCCTGGGTGCCCAGCTTGGCGCCACCGATGGCATCAAGCATGTCGTAGAGCGTAAAGGCCACGTCGGCGCCGGGCAGCGCAAGCTCGCGGTCGTCGGCATAGGCGAGCGCCAAGCGCAGGTCCTTAATAAAGTGCTCGACCATAAAGCCGGGCTTGTAATCGCCGTCGAGAGCCTTGGGGGCCAGGCTCTCCATAGCGCCGGACTTGCCAGTGCCGCCCAGAATCATCTGGCGGGTCTTCTCCAGGTCAAGGCCGCTCAGCTCGGCAAATGCCATGGCGTCTGCCATGCCGACCATGCAGGCGCCCAGCGACACCTGGTTGGCGAGCTTGGCAGCCTGGCCCTTGCCGGCGCCGTCGAAGCAGCAGATGTTGGCCGCAAAGGTGGAAAGGATATCGCGGACCGGGGCAATGTCGTTCTCGGTGGCGCCCACGATAGCCGTAAGCGTGCCGGCGATAGCACCCGACTCGCCGCCGGTGACGGGGCAGTCAAACGCCATACGGCCGGAAACCTGGGCGGCCTCGGCAATGTCGCGCGCCAGCTCGGGCGAGCTCGTGGTGAGGTCGATCAGGACCGCGCCGGGCTTAGTGCACGCGAGCAGACCGTCGCCCGCCAGGTAGAGCTCCTCGACCTCGGAGGGATAACCCACCATGGTAAAGACGACGTCGGCGTTCGCCGCGGCATCTGCCGGCGTATCGGCCCAGACGGCACCGCGCTCAACGAGCGCTGCAGCCTTGGACTTGGTGCGGTTGTTGACCGTGACGGGATAGCCAGCGTCCAGAATGTGGCCGGCGATGGGGGCACCCATGATTCCGGTGCCGATAAATGCGACAGAGAGCTTGTTTGCCATGAAACCTTTCCTTTTGGGTTGGGTGTAATTGCCAGGTTGAATACTCGGTGCCAGCGTTTGGGCTGTGAGTTGGGGTCGATTACGGCCGCAGCGCCTGCCTACTGGCCGCGCACGCGGCGGGCGATGCGGTCGGAAAGCGACGCCTTGTCGGCGCGGTTCTTGCCCCAAAACGCGCAGGCCACCATGCCGGGGCCCACGTGCGAGCCGATGGTGGGACCCACGGAGCTGCGAACGATCGTGACGTCGGCGCAGCCCTCCTCCTTGCGGATGGCGGCTTCGAGCCAGTCGCCGTCCTTCTCGGCATCGGCCGTCATGATGGCGATAGGCATGGTGCGATCGGGCACGTAGTTCTCGCGGAACGACTTGAGGATGGACTTGAGTGCCTTCTTGCGGCCGCGGTTGACGCCGATCAGCGACAGCGAGCCGGCCAGGTCGTAGGAGAGCTCGGGCTTGACGTCGAGCTTTGCCGTGAGCTGTGCCGCCGCGGGCGGAATGCGGCCGCCGGCAGCCAGTGCGTCGAAGCTCTCGAGCGTAAAGTAGCCGTGCACGTAGGTCTTTGCTTCGTTTGCCCAATCGACCAGCTGCTTGGCGGTCAGTCCCGCCGAACGCTGGCGCACGGCCTCGAGCGCCAAGAGCGCGCCGGTCGCGCAGGGCAGAGCGTTGTCGACCACGTAGAGCTCAAAGTTGGGATACTCGGCGCGCACGGCATCTGCCGCCTGGCACGCGGAGTTGTAGCTCGACGACAGCGCCGAGGTAAAGCACAGGTAGACCGTGGGCGTGCCCTCTTTGGCGCACTCGGTAAAGAACTCGATATAGCGACCGAGCGACACAGCCGAGGTGGACACGCGGGCGCCGGCGCGCATGCGGTCGTAGAACTCCTTAGGGCTCATGCTCGACCAGATGTCGTCCGTACGCTCCTCGCCATCGATAATGAAGGGGAAGCCCAAGATATCGACATCGAGGTTCGCGGCGACCTCGGGGCTAAAGTCGCAGCAGGTATCGACGACGATGCGGCAACGGTCCGAATGACCGGCGGATGCGGCCTTGTCCATCAAAGCGACTCCTTACGTAAAAAAGGCGGCCACCCGCATGGGATGGCCGCCAACCGTTAACTCATGCAAGTTAACGTATTTTACTCGTCAAGTGTTTCGATGCGGGGCTTGATGATGCCATATCCACCATTCTTACGGTGATACACCACATTGATGAGGCCAGTCGTCGCGTTCTCGAACACGTAGAAGTCGTGGCCCAGCAGATCGGTCTGCACCAGCGCCTGCTCCTCGGTCATCGGGGTGACATCGATGACCTTCTCGCGGACGAGCAGGTCGTCCTCCTCCTCAGGCAGCAGCAGGTCGGCCAGATCCTCGACGCGCTCGACCGGTGCGACATCCGCGGCGCTGGCACCACCCTGGCGGTTGTCCACGACCTTGGTCTTGAACTTGCGCAACTGGCGGGTAACCTTATCGGCGGAGAGGTCGATGGCGGCATACATATCTGCGCCGTGCTCGGCAACGCGAATCACAGAGCCGCGGGCACGAACCGTGACCTCGACGATTGCCGGGTTGGGGTTCGAGGGGTTCTTCTCATAACGAAGCACGACGTCGACTGTCATGGGCTCGATGTCGAAAACCTTGAGCGCCTCGCCGATCTTCTCATCCACATGCGCACGCAGAGCATCGGTTACCGTCGTCTTGCGTCCAGAAACCTTGATATCCATACGTGGCTCCAATCTGCCTCGGGGACTTACTGTACTGGCTATGTACCCATTGCCGTGCATTTAATCACGCGGATTCCTAAAGACCCGAATAACGATTGCTTGATACCGCATACCGAAGTCTCGCACTTTTCTGTGGCAAAGTGCGTTATAGGAAAACGTCGGCGGAGTTGGTTTTTCTCCTGGAGATTAGCTTTGACCTGCTGGTTTTATCAAAATAGAAAAGCCGGGCTCCCCTATTGGGGAGACCCGGCTATGCGTGTTGAAACCGTGAAGAAGCGCCTCGTTCAATGTATGGCAGACGCCACCCCTAGCAATAACTAGCTATTGAGCTTGTTAATGTCGTCGTCGGTGATAGCGCCCTCCTGGCTGGACGATTTATCCTCGGAGGTTGCACCCTCGCTGCTCGAATCGGAGGATACGGACTCGCTGGATCCGGTGTCGGTCGGCTGCACGTCGGCGCCCGAGACCGTCTTGGTGGTGAGGTCATAGGGTATCGTGCCGTACCAGACGGAGTGGACCGCCTCGAGCGTGCCGTCGACCGTAATACCGTCGAGAGCATCGCTCACGGCACGGCACAGCTCGTCGTTGGCCGCGAGGCCCGCGACGCCGAGCGTCGAGGGCGTCTCGAGCGCGCCGACGTAAGAGATCTGGCTCATCAGGCGCGCGAGGTAACCACCGGCCGTGGAGTCACAGATCACGTAATCGACCTCGCCCGACTCGAGTGCTTCGAAGCACTCGTTGATGTTGGAGAAGGTCTTTTGGTTGGCCGTAATGCTCTGCTTGGCGAGCGCTTCCTGCGAGGCCGAAGAGGTCTGAACGCCCAGGGTAGCGGTGTTAAGCGTGTCGGTGGAGACACTCGGGGACTCTCCGTCACTGCTCTTGCCGAATACGGCGGGGGCGTCGTACAGACAGGTGCCAAGCGAGCTGATATCGCCGTCCGTAGACCCGACGTCGCCAATGAAGATGTCGGCCTTTTTATCGCTGAGCGCGGAATCGGCCGAGGACGCATCGACAAAGGCAACCTTGAGACCCATGCGGCATGCGAGGGCACGAGCGGCATCGACCGCATAGCCCGTGAGGTTTCCGTCGGCATCCTGCATGGCTTGCGGGGCATCGGAAGTATCAAGGGCGACCGTCAGGGTTCCCGGCGTGACCAAGGCATCGTCCGATACCGTGGGGGTAACGGTCTCGCGCTCGATCTGGTCGATCGTGGGCGTCGTGAACGTGGACAGTGGATTGAACGCACATCCACTCAGGCCCAAAACGGCAATGACCGCCGCGGTCCCAGCACCTAACCGAGCCGCATGCATCAAGCTGCCCCTCACCATGTCCGCTACCCTGCCTTCTGTGTCGTATACGATCCGTGCCCTGCACGGAATATCTGGTTGTTCCCACCAGCTGACCTGGTATTTGACCCCACACTTGCGCACCGGGGCGTTTGCTCGGGAGGCCGCAGCCACCTTCACGACTGGCCCGCTCGCCCGCGAGGCGGTATTGCCCCAAAGAAAGTAGAACGGACGGTGCGGCTTACATCTAGGACGCGCCATGATCGCGCCGCGCGCACGCGGTCGCTTACGTGGATCCCTTTGACCGCGTCTGTCTTGGACTAGGATGGGCATTTCGTCCGTCCGCAACCACAGCCTGGCAGGAACGTAGCGCATTATAGCTAAGTTCAAGCTATAGTTTAAGGTTAGGGACGCTATTCGCATCTCGAGTACAGATTTCGCAGGTCGGAGCGGACCATTCGTGCCCCCATGAAGCCCGGAGCTCCCCTACGGGGAGCTCCGGGGCACACGTCTCAGGGTGCCGTGTGCAAAAAACGGCAAATATGAGTACTGATACCAATTTAGTAGCAGCGTTTTTCCGCCCCACGAGCCCTTTTTTAGTTCCGCGCAGGCTGCTTGGCGCCAAGATATTCCACATTCGTTTATTATCTCTTCAATGAATCCAGATTTTCGGCCCAAGTTTCTTTGTTTTTGCTGTCACTAATTTAGTAACAGTACTCATATTTGCCGTTTTTTGCACAGAGCATATAAGCAGCCCCCCTATAAAGCCATAGTTTTACGCCGGCTTGAGCCCAAAGCACGCTCGGAGCGTATTCAGCAGAGCATCTTGCCTCTTTCGACGAGCCTCTACGCGATTCTGATATCGCTTACCCATGCGCTGGTGGATGCGCCATGCGAGCGCTTCCATCGCTTCCATGTCGCAGAGCATTTCGTTGTTGACCGTCGCTACCTCAATTCCCATAGTAATCAAGCCCGTGTTGCGTTTTTCATCATGGATACGTCCCCTCCGGGAGGAATGGCCCAGCTCACCGTTGTATTCCAGGTCAAACCGGGCTGCTTCCTGATACGCATCGCAAACTGCATGCGGCATCCCCGAGATTGCCTGCGCGCGGTCATCGAACTCAATCTTGTAGTCGGTCTTAAAGGGACCGCAAGCAAATCCGCCATAGGAAAACGGAAGCGAAAACAGAGCGAGCATGATGCACTCCATGGGCGAGCGCAGGTTTTCTGACAGGTGGGGACACAGGCGCAGCAGCTGTTTGGCCACATTCCCCTTGCATGCCGCAAGGTAATCTGCCAGGCGATCGGGCGTCAGCACCGGCTCGACTTCAAAGTAGCCCACGTCTGCCGGTTGGTCCTTGTCCTTTGCAAGTCTATTCGCAACAGGCGAGGTGTAGGGAGGCAGATACTTCCCGCGATCGCTCAGTGAAATCTTGGAACACAGTTCCTGGGCCAGGGCAAACGCCTGAACACAGCCGACCTCGCGGGCGACGGCAACACAAAGGGCCTCGGGAGATAGGCTGTACACCCCCGGTTCCACCTCTAGAATCGAGCCGGCAGGCAACCCAGAACACACAGACCAGCCCACGCCAGGCATGCGGCGACGCTGCTTCGCCGACCCCACCAGCAGGCACAAGTCTTCTTGGACCTCGCCACTCACGGCCCCGATCCGCACCAAATCGGGAAGATAGATGTCCTCGGCCGAGGGCGACGATGCGTGCAGCACACGGCGCTCTTCATCGGGATCGAGGTCCCTCCAGCTGATGCAACCCATTTGTCGGCGCTCGGCGCGCATCATGCGCAGCGCCGAGGCGCCGGTCAGGATTACGGAGGAAGCCAGTTGCTCGCTTGTCGGTTCGTCACGCCGCGCTATCTTCACAGCCACAAAACCACCCCTACCAAACGCGTGCGATAGCAAGGCCATCGACTGCTGCGGCGCCGGCGCGCTTGAGCTCCGCCGAGGCCGCTGCCATGGTCGCGCCCGTGGTAATGACATCGTCGATGAGCAGCAGACGGCAACCGCGCACATCCTCGATCGTCTCGTACATGTCCCGGGCATGTTCCCGGCGCTCATCGCGACCGAGATCTCGCTGGTCACCGTGACCGTATTTGACCAGGGCGTCCAGCAACGACACACCCGAAAGATCGCAAAACGAGCGCGCGATTGCTTCCATATGGTCGAATCCACGCCGCCGAAACGCTGCCGCAGTCGCGGGCACAAACACCACCGCGTCCGCACCGGACAGCACACTGCCGTAGCGATCGGGGACTGCCACCTGGGCATGCAAGGCAGTGTCGTAGAGCAACTCCGCCAGATACGGTGCCAGACGGCGCTCTCCCGCATCCTTGTACGCCTTGATGATGCGCGGCAGCGGATGTGCGTAGACGGCACACGCCAGGCAGCGATCGAGCGCCTCGGTCATTGCCGAAGACGTGCCCTCGGCCGAGCACTCGGTACACAGCAAATCCCCAAACGGAGCGCCGCACCGAATGCAGCTATAGCGCGGATCGATGAGCGCGAGCGATGCCAGGCAAGCCTGGCAAATCAGCGCACCGGAACGCTCGCAGCCGGCGCATCGCGTGGGCGACAACGCCTCGAGCGCCTCGTACGTCGCGCGCTCGGCAAGCGGTAGCAATTCGTCCGCAAACGGTAGGACGCCTGCGCCCTGCAAGCGAGTCAATACGTTCAGATGTCTTTTCATGACACAACCCTCCCTACGCGAAGGCGAAGGGAGGGTTGTCGGTGTAGAGCCATGATACCCAAAGGTGCTGGGGTCAGGCGGGTTACATCCGCTTACGGACGTTATTCGCCGGCAGGCGGTTGCGGTGCGGACGAGGTGCGGGTCGAGCCCTCGCCGCCGTCCTGGCGCGGCTTGCGGGAGCGACGGCGACGGCGGCGCTTTTGACCCTGGTCGGTCGAGCACTCGCCGCCGCGATCCTCACGCGGTTCGCGCTCGTCGCGAGAGCCGCCGCGCGAAGCCTTGGCGGCAGCTCCTCCGCCATCGCCGGGGCGACGGCGCGTGACCTTGACCTCGCCATCCGAAACCTGATCGGCCACAGAAGGAACCGAGGGCTTCTGCTGCGTGCCCGAGGAATGGCGACGGCGCGGACGTGGCGCGCGCTCCTCCTCGCCACGCGGCTTGCCAGCCTTGTCGGCAGGCGCATCGGAGGCCGAGACGCCCTTGGGAGCGGCACCGGCCTCGCGAGCAGCCGCGGCGCGGAAGGCGTCCTCGCGTTCCTCGCTCGACAGGTGACGGCGACGACGGCGTGTGGGGTTCATGCCACCGCCGCGGTTTTGCTGCTGGGACTGCTGAGCCTCGCGCTCGCGGGAAGCGTTCTTGCCCGCAGTCTCGCCACTGTCGACGGACGCCGCGCGCTTTCGGCGGCGACGGCCATCGGCCGCCCCTTCGGCCTCGGGCGCCTCGGCCTTGCCGCGGCCCTTTCCGCGGCCACGACCCTCGCCCTGGCCCTGGCCGGCGCGAACATCGGATTCGGCATCGCGACGACGGCGCTTGGGCATCGACGTGCCAGCCAGACGGTCGGCGCTCGACAGACCATCGCCCACGTCGACGCCGTTCTCGCGATCGAGCTCCATGAGCGCCAGGCGCATCTCGGGCGACTCGATGCGTTCGAGCACGTCGCGCGTCACGCAGTCGGGGCGGCAGTTGCAGCCCTGCTCGGCAGCCTTCTTTTTGCAGCCCTCCGAGCACGTCATATCGGCCAGGTTGACCTTAAAGACTTTGCCGTTCTCCAGGCGCAGCACCAGCTGCTCACGCGGCGTGTCATATTCCTGAATACGCGCTTTGCCGAGCGGCGTATCGATGAGTGTCTTCTTTTTGGGCGCACGGCTCTTAAAGTCCTTGTACGCCTCGAACTCATAACGCAGGCAGCACATCAGGCGGCCGCACACGCCGCTGATCTTGGACGAGTTAAGCGGCAGGTCCTGCTCTTTTGCCATGCGGATCGAGACGGGCTCAAACTGTCCGCCAAAGCGCGTGCAGCAGAGCTCCTGTCCGCATTGGGCATAGCCGCCCACCAGACGGGTCTCGTCGCGCACGCCGATTTGACGCATGTCGACGCGAATGTGCAGCGTCGAGGACAGGTCCTTGACGAGCTGACGAAAATCGACGCGCTCCTCGGCCGCAAAGTAGAACACGGCCTTCTCGCCGCCAAACAGGTACTCGACGCCGACCGGCTTCATCTCGAGGTCGAGCTCCTTGACCAGGCGGCGGAAGTCGACCATGGCCTCGTCGCCCTGGATGGCCAGGTCGTCGGCAAGCTGCAGGTCGATATCGCTCGCCACGCGCAGCACGGGCTTGAGCGGCTGACCGATCTCGTCTTGCGGCACCTCGAAGGGATCGGCCGTGACCAGGCCGATCTCGGTTCCGCGCTCGGTGGAGCAAATGGCATAATCGGCCTCGAGGATATCCAGATCCTGCGGATCGAACCACAGGTCGCGTGAGGCGTAGGTAAACTTAACGGGTACGACTAACGGCATTTCAGTGCCTTCCTGATATCGAACAGCATGACCTCGATGGCCAGCTGAGGAGTAACGTTTCTGGCGATGTTGCGCTCGGCGGTCGCGACTGCCTCGAGTGCCCGCGTGGCACCCGCAACATTCGTCGTCGCGGCAAGCCGCCCGATCGCGTCGCGCACGTCTTCGTTCACTACGTCGGCTGCCTCGTCCTGAAGCGTCAGCAGCACGTCGCGCATGAGCGTCCGTGCGCTCGCCAGCGCTTCCATGATACCCGAACGCTCGCGCGCGTTGAGTTCGCGCTTGTTGCGGTCCTCAAGCTGCTTCAATGCTCCACGCGACAGGTAATCGGCATTTTGCTCGAGCACCTTTTCCTGCGTGGATTTGACCTCGGCGAGCGGAGCCTTAACGGCAACGATGAGCGACTTGGCGCGACTGAGCACGTCGGCCTCGTCGGCGGCAATGAGTGAGTCGATGGCACGGACCATCTGACGGCGGGCGTCCTGGCGTTCGGCACTCTTAAGGAACTCGATGCCGCGCGTGGGACTCCCCGCCACGGCGACCGCCATGCGACAACGCGCGAGATCCTGACCCGTCGCGCGGCTCACGGCCTGCGCGGCAACGGCGGGCGACACCAGCCGAAACGGCACGCACTGGCAGCGGCTCACGATGGTAGGCAGCATCACGTCTGCCGAGGTGCCCAGCAAGATGAACATAACGCCCTCGGGCGGCTCCTCGAGTGTCTTGAGCAGTGCGTTGGCAGTGTTAGCACGCAGCTGCTCGGCACGGTCGATGATGTAGACCTTAGCCTTGGCACGGATGGGCGCCAGCGGCACATCATCGAGCAGCTCGCGGGTCTGGGCAATGAGGTAGCCCGTGGCGCTCTCGGGCGTGTAATAGTGCACGTCGGGATGCGTATGCCGAGCAACGCGTACGCAGCTGTCGCATGCGCCGCAGCCGTCCTGCTCGCACAGGAAGGCCTGGGCGAGCGCCCATGCGGCATCGAGCTTGCCGGCGCCGGGGGCGCCCAAAAACAGGTAGGCGTGCGATGCACGGCCGCTGGCGACGGCGTTGGTCAAAAAATCGCGCACACGGTCTTGGGTGTCGAGTTTGGCCAGCAGGCTTGCCTGAGCGGGGGCCATGTTACTCGGCCTCCTTGGCAAGCGCGGCGGCGACGGCGTCTTGCGGAATGTCGAGACCGTACGCGCGAATCTGCTCGACCGTCTTCTCGAAGACCTCCGCGACGGTCGCGGTGGCGTCGATGAGCTTTACGCGATTTGGTTCCTCGGCGGCAATGGCGCTAAACCCCTCGTAAACACGCTCCTGGAATGCCATGCCTTTTGCCTCCATGCGATCTGCCGCGCCACGGGCTGCCATGCGTAGCGCCGCCTGCTCGGGCGTGATGTGGTAGACGAGCGTGAGCGCCGGGTGTGTTCCCGCGACGGCCAGGTTATTGGCATCGCACACTATCTGGCGATCGAGGCCGTCGGCAAACGCCTGGTAGCAGGTTGTGGAATCGTAGAAACGGTCACACAGGACCACCTTGCCGGCAGCAAGGGCGGGTGCGATGACCTCGTGCACCAACTGGGCGCGCGCTGCCTCGTAGAGCAGCAACTCGCAGGTGTCGCCCATCGCCGTATTGGCGGGGTCGAGCAGCAGAGCACGGATCTTTTCGCTGATGGCAGTGCCGCCCGGTTCGCGCAGGCTCACAACCTGGTGGCCAGCGAGCTCGAGCGCACGGGCGAGCAGGCGCGCCTGCGTGGACTTGCCGGCACCGTCGACGCCCTCGAGCGTGATAAAGCTATGTTGAGCAGGCTCAAAAGCCATGGGCGCAGCCCCTTCCTACAAGGCGCGTAAATGCAGATATATCAACCAAGCCATGATACCCCAGGGGCAGGCGCACCCCAAATCCCACCTAGTCGTTCCGAAGTTGCGGTGAAATAGGGACTGATTGAAGCTCTGAGACCGACAAACAGTCCCTATTTCACTGCAACTTATGATGGGGAATTTTGAGCGGTGGGTATAATCGTCATATTGCATTGAAATGTGGCGAAAGGAGTGGCAATGTCTCGGTATTGTGCCTCGTGCGGCAAGCTTCTTGCAGATGATGCCAAGTTCTGCACCTCGTGCGGTGCACCCGTTGAGCAGACAACCGCAAGCAATGGCCAACCCGCGTTTGAGCAGACCGGCTCCCTCGATACGCCGCAAGCTAAGCCGGACGACCCCCTCGCCTATCGCCCCGACCCCGCTGCCGGCCCCGCAGCGGTCGAAACGACGCAGCGTATGCCCGTCACGGGTACCTCAACCCAACAGCAACCGGCGTCTGTATACGCGCCCATTTCGCCACAGGCATCCGTCCCCAGAAAGAGCGGTACCAAGCTGCTTATCGCCGTTATCGTTGTGCTGGTGGCAATCATCATCGCCCTGCTCATCTTCTTTGTGATCAAGCCGTTCGACAGCTCTGCCACGCAAACGTCTGCCGAGGTTACCAAGCTGCACCATGATGTCGACGATGATGACCTTAAGCCTCTCGGTGACCTCAATAGTCTTTACGACGATGACGATGATGACGACGAGGATGGCGGCGAAGCGACCCTCTCCGAGCAGAACCTCTACCGTCGTCTGAGCGAGTACTACGACCTACTCGAAGATCTCGATAGCCAGGTCCGCGCCTGCGCGCAGGCCTTCAATGGCAGCTATCTGGAAGAGGACCGTACCACCCGTCAAAATCTCGCCGACGTCGCCGAGCGCACGGAAGACACCATCGAGCAGTACTACGATATCGTCGAGGACCTGGACGTCCCCATGAGCTCTAAGAACTACAGTTCCTGGAAAGACATCGTTGCCCTGTATGACGACCTGGACAACCGCATCGACGCGATCTGCGATGCCTGGGAGATCAGTCTAAAGTACGCAAAGCCCGCGGACCATAAGGACGAAATCGTGGCGCCGCTGGCAGGCGACAACGTGGCGGGCACCAATGACAACAAGTACCGTCAGGACTTTGAGGACCGCCATCCCGGCGCCAAGCCTGTCGAGGTGAAGTAATCCCAACAACTGATCAAAACTTGCGGTGAAATAGGGATTAATTAGGTCTTTTGCCAGCAAAAACAGTCCCTATTTCACCGCAACTTAGAAGTGGGGCCGGGCTCGCATTTGCATTTGCGCGCCCGGCCCCACCGTGTCTATATGTGCTCGGTTACTTGTCGGCGGCCGCCTTCTTGGTGGTCGTCTTTTTCGCGGCAGTCTTCTTGGCGGTCGACTTCTTGGCGGTCGAAGTCTTCTTTGCCGCCGTGGTCTTCTTCGCCGTGCTCGCCTTGGTCGCAGTCTTGCGGCCGCGGGCGGGTTTCTTCTCCTTGGTCGGGCAGTCCATGTTCACGCAGATGCGCCACGGGCCGCGCGCCGTATTGACCACCACGATGGGGGCGCCGCACTCGGGACAGGTCTCGCCCGTCGCCTCGAGCTTGCCACGCGCCGGCAGCGGATAGCTCACGCCGCAGTCATCGTAGTTGGTGCAGCGGATAAAGCGCTTGCCGCTCTTCTCGCTCTTGTGCGCGATCAGGTCGCCATGGCGTCCTGCCTCGGCGCACACCTTGCACTCACCCACCTTAAGATCGGGCTCGTAGTTGGTGGGGCACGTGGGGTTCACGCAGATCTCGAAAGCCTTCTGGCGGAACGGCTGGCATTTAATGCGCGGCGCACCGCATTCGGGGCACACGGCAGCCTCGCCCTCGAGCGGGCTCACCTTGACGCCGCTCGGCACCGGATAGGTCACGTCGCAGTCGGGCCAGCCCATGCAGCCGATAAAGCTGCCGCGGGTCTTGGCGCTCGTCTTCATAACCAGGTCCTTGCCGCACTTGGGACAGGCGCCCACGCGCGCATCGGCCGTGACAGCGTCGCTGATAGCGTCACCCAGCTCCTGCGTGTGCTTGAGCAGCTCGTCGAGCACGCCGGCCAGCAGCGCGCGCGAGTGCGTCACGACATGCTCTTCGGTGTCCTCGCCGCGCTCCACGCGAGTCATGTCGCCGTCGAGCTCGCTGGTCATATCGGGGCTCGTGATGCGCGGGGCAAACTGCGTCAGCGCGTCGATGATGGCGATGCCCAGCTGGCTCGGCTCAACGGGATCATTTTTGAGATAGCGCACGGCATACAGGCGCTCGATGATGCTCGCGCGCGTGGACTTGGTGCCCAGGCCGCGCTTCTCCATCTCCTGCACGAGCTTGCCCTGGCTGTAGCGCGCGGGCGGCTCGGTCTGCTTGGCCTCGAGCTTAATGTCGAACACGTCGACCGTGTCGCCCTGCTCCAGCGGCGGCATCTGCTCGTCGCGCTTGAGTCCATACGGGTACGCCTCGCGGAAACCCGGGGTCACGAGCACATCGCCCGAAGCCACGAACGGCTCGCCGTTCACATCAAGCTCGAGCTTGGTGTTCTCGATGGTCGCGGGCCCCATGAGCGTTGCCAGGAAGCGGCGAGCGATGAGGTCGTAGAGCTTGCGCTGGCCGCCGTCGAGCGTGGACGGATCGCCCTCGCCCGTGGGATAGATAGGCGGGTGGTCGGTAGTCTCGACCTTGCCGCGCGTGGGCTTCATGGGACCGGCGAGCACCTTTTTGCACACGGGCACCAGCGCCGGGTTGATCTTTGCCAGGTCGCTCACCACGGCGCCCAGATCGAGCGTCGCAGGGTACACGGTATTGTCGACACGCGGGTAGCTGATGAGACCGGCCATGTAGAGGGACTCGGCGATTCGCATCGTACGCGCAGGCGAGATGCCCTCGGCCGCGGCGGCAGCCTGCAGCGAGGTCGTCGCAAACGGCGTGGGCGGCTGCTGCTTACGCGAGCGCTTGGTCACCGCGGCAACGGTCGCCGTCTTGGCGCCGTCGACGTGACCATACGCCGTCTCGGCAGCATCCTTGTCGGTGAAGCGCGTCGTCTTGTGCGCGATCTTAAAGCGATCGTCCTCGGCAGCGCCCTGCGCGGCGCCCATGCCGCGAATCTGCCAATAGTCCTCGGGCACAAACGCCATGCGCTCGCGCTCGCGCTCGACCACCAGGGCGAGCGTCGGCGTCTGCACGCGGCCGGCGGAACGCACGTTGCCAAAGCCGCCAAACTTGGCGAGCGTCAGGTAACGCGTGAGCACCGCGCCCCAAATGAGGTCGATGTGCTGGCGGCTCTCACCGGCATCGGCCAGGTTCTGGTCGAGCGAGACGAGATTATCGAAGGCGTGCGTGATCTCGGCCTTGGTAAACGAAGAGTACTGGGCGCGGGCAACCGGCAAGTCCGGCGCAACCTCGCGCACCTTGTTGAGGGCGTCCGAGCCGATCAGCTCGCCCTCGCGATCGAAGTCCGTGGCGATGATGACACTGTCGGACTTCTTAGCCAGATTCTTGAGCGAGCGAATGAGCTCCTTCTCGGCCGGTAGCTTAATGACGGGTGCCCAGGTGAGGTAAGGCAGGCTCTCGAGCTTCCAACCCTTGATGGAAATGCCGTCGGCAAGAAACGGCTTGCGCTTGGTGTCGTACGGCGGGCGGGCCAGGCCATCGGGCATGTCGGCCGGCAGCATCTCGCCGTCCTCGGTCACCGAATACCAACCCAGTTTTTTATCGAACAGCACGCTGTCGCAAAAATCGGGCGCGAGGATGTGACCGGCAAGGCCGATGGTCACGCACTCCTCGCCCTTCCACTCAAAACGGTAGATGGCGGTGTTGTACACCTTGTCCTTTTTGGGCTTACCCGTGGACAGCCGCTCGGCGATCTGACGCGCGGCATCGTTTTTCTCGGCGATGATGAGCTTCAAAAGAGGCTCCTATCTCGTATCTCTGCGGCTACGCCCGCCCGTATGGCGGCCGACTTACGCCCTTGCTTGCTCAATCTGCCCGATGAGCCAATCGCACCAGGCATCCATGCCCTCGCCCTTGCGTGCGCTCACGGCAAACCGCGGCGCCTGCGGATTGAGGTCATCGAGTGTCTTAGTATACCTATCCATGTCAAAATCGAAAGCCGGAGCCACGTCGACCTTGTTGAGCAACTGCGCGCCGGCGTGTTGGAAGATGCCCGGGTACTTGATGGGCTTGTCGTCGCCCTCGGGCACCGAGAGGATCATGATGGACAGGTTCTCGCCCAGGTCAAAATCGACTGGGCAGACCAGGTTACCCACGTTTTCGATAAAGATGACGTCAATGCTTTCCAGACCCACAGCCTGATCGAAGGCGTCGACAGCCTCCATGATCATGTTGCCCTCGAGGTGGCACAGGCCGCCCGTGTTGATCTGGATGGCGGGCATGCCGGCTTCCTTCATGGTGATGGCATCGACATCCGAGGCGATATCGCCCTCGATGACGGCGCAACGCAGGCCCGCCTTGTCGCGCAGGCGTTCGTTGGTGCCGAGAATCGTGGTGGTCTTACCCGAGCCGGGGCTCGACAGCACATTGATCACATAGGTGTTTGTCTCATTAAATCGCTGACGTAGCTGATCTGCCAGGCGCTCGTTGCGCGACAGGATCGGCGACGCGATATCAATCGTTTTCTCGGCCATACTTAGCGCTCCTTACTTTGGCCCCTTTATACCCCATCACTAGATGGCTGGCGGGCTAATCGTCGGGGGTTTCGATTTCTATACTGGCGATGTCGAGCTCGCGACCATGCAGCAGGCGCACGTTGGCGCCGCCGCAGTGGGGGCAGCGGCAATGGAAACGGTCGTGCTCAAAGACCTCGCCGCAGTCTAGGCACTCGCTTTGTGGATGGACTTCCTCCACGGCAAGCTCGCAGCCGCGCGTGAGCGGGTCCTCGTCGCGAAACGTCTCCCACGCAAAGTCGAGCGCCTCGCGCACGACCTCGGTCATATCCCCGATACGCAGCGTTACCAAAACGGCGCGCGAGGCCCCCGCCCCACGCGCCGCGCGAATCACTGTATCGAGTATGCCGTTGACAATGCCAACCTCGTGCATACCGTTTTACTCCTCGTCGTCCTCGTCGTCCGAGAACAGGTCCAGACGGCTCACGAACAGGCCCTCCTTGCCCTCGCGCGCGGTAATGACCACGCGGGCGATAGCGAGCGAGATCTCGTAGAGCGAGAGCAGGGCGCCGTACATAAGGCCCAGGGTGACGGGCGAGCCGTCGGGCGTGATCACAGCCGAACCCACGAGCAGGCCTACGTACACGTAGCGCCAGGCGCTGCGGAAGGCCGCGTAGGACACGATGTGGAAAACAGACAGGTAGAAGATGATGAGCGGCAGCTCAAACGCCACACCAAAGCCGATCATAAAGAGCAGCTCCATGTTGACGTAGTTCTCCAGGTCGGGCAGCGCCGTAGCGACGGCCGAGGTCTCGCCGATGAGCCACTCAAAGCCTGCCGGGATAATGATGAAGTAGCAGAAGATAGCGCCCAGGAAGAACAGCACCGTCGAGGCGAGCACCGTGGGCACGACCCACTTGCGCTCGTTAGGGCGCAGCGCCGGCAGGAAAAATGCCAGGATCTGCCAGATGATCATGGGCGTGCACATGACCACGGCCATCTTGATGGCAAGCGAGAAGCGCAGGCCAAAGCCGCCGAGCGTGGTGGTGATGTAGAACTTACCGTCCGGCACAAAGGAGCGGATAGGGTCTTCCAGAATGTCGAGCACCACGGGCGTGGCGAAATACAGCACGATAGCGGCGGCAAACACCGACACGACCACGATGGTCAGACGGCGACGGAGCTCTCCCAGGTGATCGAAGAGCGGCATGCGCGCAGGTCCGATAGGCATTACTCATCGCCTCCCTTCGGGGCGTCGGCGGCAGCGGCTTCGTCCTCGGCCTCGAGCTCGCGAGCGAGCTGGTCGACGACGGCTTTGCGCTTGCGAGGACGACGGGCGTAGAGGTCGGCCGTCGTGGGCTCTGCCGGCTCGGGCTCGGGCTCCGGCTCTGCAGCGGAAGCGGACTCGGCGGCGGCATCGGCGGACGCGGCGTCGGCGGCATCGGCCTCCTCAGCAGAACCTTCGCCCTCAGCAGCACCCTCGCTTGCGGCCTTCTCAGCAGCAAGACGGGCGCGACGCTCGGCAAAGGTCTCCTTCTTGGCGGGCGCTGCCGTCTCGGCGGCGTCCTCGTCCGCATCGGAATCGTCGTCGGTCGCAGCAGCCTTCTTGGGCTTGACCGGGGCCGACGCGGCCTCGCTTACCGGATCGATAATCTCGGACTGAACAACGGCCGTCATCTTTTCCTGCGTCTCGCGGAACTGACGGATGGCACGGCCGATCGTGCGGCCCATCTGCGGGAGCTTATCCGGGCCAAACAGCAAAAAGCCGAAGACCACGATGATTGCGAGCTCACCCTCTCCAATACCAAACACACATACCTCCAAGGCTCGATGTGAGTCGAGCCCGCACCGCGCCATTCGGCCGGAACTCGTCTATTCATTCGGTCAAGTATAGCGCCCGGACGCCAAAACGTCCGAGCGCATCACAAACATATGCCAAACGGCACGCCCTTTTGGGGGCAAAGATTATGCCGCCGTGATCGAAATCTCCTGGTCGACACCCAACAGCTGAACCACGCGCATCACCGGAGGCTGCACATTGGTGCAGCTAAAGCGCTTGCCGTGGTCGACCGCGTGGTGCGCGGCGCCCACGAGCACGCCAATGCCCGTCGAATCGATGTAGCTCACCTGGGCAAAATCGAGCTCAACGGCCTCGGTGGGCTGCTCGAGCGCCAGGTCGATGGCATTGCGCAGGCTATCGGCGTTAGAGATATCGATCTCGCCGGTTACCTTAATGGTGTAGAGCTCTGGCGTGGGGTTGGTGGAAATACCCAAATCCATGTATACGCTCCTTTACGTATCGAAAGTGCGGATAGTACGGGAAGCCGTGCGTTAGGCGCGCTCGGCACGCGCAAGCTCGGCAGCGACAAGCTTAACGGCCAGCACCAGAACATCGAGCGCGGCCTCCAGGTCCTCGACCGTGGGATAGCTCGGCGCGATGCGGATGTTGGTGTCGCGCGGGTCCTTGCCATAGGGCCAGGTAGCACCGGCCGGCGTGAGCTTGACGCCCAGGTCGGCGCAAAGCGCGGCGACCTTCTGGGCCGAGCCCTCGGGACCATCGAAGCTCACAAAGTAGCCGCCGCGGGGATGCGTCCAGGTGGCACAGCCCGTGTCGCCCAGGCCCTCGGTGAGCTTGCGCTCAACGGCCTCAAAGCGCGGACGCAGGAACTCGGCGTGCTTTTTCATATGCTCCTTGACCGCCTCGATGGTGGGAAGGAAGCGCACGTGACGCAGTTGGTTGAGCTTGTCGGCGCTGATGAGGCCGGCCTTCAGGCGCTTGGAGAACTCGGCGATGACTGCGGAGCTCGCACCGATAAAGCCGATGCCGGCGCCCGGGAAGGTGATCTTGGACGTCGAGGCAAAGGCCACCACGCGGTCCTCGGTGCCCGCCGCGCGAGCGAGGTCAAAGATGTTGGCGAGCTCGTCGGTCTCGTCGTACAGATCGTGTACGCAGTAGGCGTTGTCCCAGAAGATGCGGAAATCGGGCGCGGCCGTGGGCATCTCGACCAGGCGGCGCACAGTGTCCTCGCTAAAGGTGATGCCCGTGGGGTTGGAATACTTGGGCACGCACCAGATACCCTTAATGGAGTCGTCGGCAGCAACGAGGCGCTCGATCTCGTCCATGTCGGGGCCGTTGTCGGTCATCGCGACGGGGACGTTCTCGATGCCCAAATCGGCGGTGATGCCAAAGTGGCGATCGTAGCCGGGAACGGGGCACAGGAACTTGACCTTCTTGCCGTCGTGCGCGGCCTCGTAGGCATCCCAGGGCTCGCTGCCGCACGAGCCGCAGCGCCAGAACATGCCGGCGATATCGTGCTCAATCAGAAGGCTCGACGAACCCAGTACGAGCGTCTGCTCGGCGGGGCAACCCAGGAACTCCCCTGCCAACTTGCGTGCCGAGGGAATGCCCTCGAAGCAGCCGTAGTTGGAGCAGTCGACGTTGCCGTCGTGCAGATCGGCGTCGGCATTGAGGATATCGAGCATGGGGCGAGAAATGTCCACTTGGGAGGGCGACGGCTTGCCGCGGGCCATGTCGAGCGCCAGGCCCTTGGCCTTGACCTCGGCGACCTCGGCCTTGAGCGCCTCGATGGCGGCATCGAGTTCGGTGGTTTCCATCTTCTGGTAGATCGTCTGCATGGGGTGCGACCTTTCGCGAAGCGGTACGTTGCAGTTCGTCTAAGTATAGACCGCCACCGCCGCAACGGTATGAAGCCGTGATAGATTAAGTCCATCGCAATAAATTACGAATCGCCGCGCATGCCGGCGTGGGGCTCCCAAGGAGGCACCATGGAGTACGGATCGTTCCAGGCCGAGGAATTCGGCGACCTGCAGCGCCTGGTCGACGGACTGTTTTACAACCGCCACGCCATCGACCGCCTGGATCTGATCGTACAGGCCGAAATCTTGGACCTGGCGCCCGATCTCATGGAGATCGTCAACCTGCTACCGCCCGGCTATTACGACCGCCAGTCACTTTGCGACCAGCTCAACTCAGCCTTGGCCGCCCACGGCTGGGGCGCCGTCTACGGCACCGTGGAATAGCCCTAGTCATTTAAGAACGTCCATTACAGTCGAAATTGTCAGCCCGGGACCGTCTCGGGCTACG
>CABUJN010000010.1:0-44810 GCA_902491935.1 uncultured Collinsella sp. | reverse complement strand
GAACGATGTGGCGATTGCCGCGGGTGTTTCTCTCAAGACGGTGTCGCGTGTGATCAACGAGCCCGATAGCGTGCGAGAGTCGACACGCGATAGGGTCCATGCTGCCATGGAAGCGCTTGGGTTCCGGGCGAACTTTGCCGCGCGTTCACTCAAGTTGGGCCGTTACGGGTGCATCGGCGTGGTGCTGTTTCACTTGTCGGGCGGCAACGTGGACATGATTGACGGTATCGCCGATGCCGCCGCAGAGCGAGGCTTTGCGCTCACGATGATTAAAAAGCGGGCGGGGGAGAAGATGACCCTTGCCGAAGCGGCACGTAGGATGTCGCAGCTTCCCGTCGACGGCATGATTTTCAACCTGCGCCAGATGGTCGATGACTTTGATACCTTTGAGGCGCCGAAAGACCTCAAGACGGTGATTATCACGTCGATGGAACATCCTACCTGCTCTACCGTCAGTGACGACCAAGAGGGCGGCGCGCGCATGGCATGCGAGTACTTCTTGAATCGCGGACACAAGAATGTGTACTTCATCTCTGGTAAGAAAGAGTCGCTGTCGAGCCAGTGCCGTATGAAAGGTTGGCGTGCGGCACTCGAGACGCGTGGCATTGAGCCGCCCGCGCCCCTGCAAGGCGATTGGAATGCGGATAGTGGCTATGTTGCGGGCCTTGTGCTTGCCGATAAACCCGATTGCACGGCGGTCCTCGCGGCTAACGACTGCATGGCAAACGGCGTGATGATGGCTTTACGTGACAAAGGGCTCAGTGTGCCCGACGACGTGTCCGTGATCGGCTTCGACGATGAGCTCTACAAGACGATTCCCAACTCGATTCTGACGTCGGTGAAGTTCCGCCACCGCGAGCTGGGCGTCCGTGCGCTTAATGAGGTCGTCGCAGGTCTGGAAGCCCCGAGCTCCAGAAGCCGTACGCTCGTCTCGGGCGTGTTGGTCGAGCGTTCCAGCGTGAAAGACCTGCGGGCGTAGACGTGCTCGGCTCGTTCATCTTAATCTGTAACAGGTGGGGCCGAAAATCTCAGCTAGATGTTACAGATTGAGATTGAGAGGATTGCCCTGTGCGTTTATCTCAATCTGTAACAACTAGACGTCCAAAACCGGTTTTAGTGTTACAGATTTAGACAATTCGGTCCCGCTTATTCCATTTGTCTCGATCTGTAACAGTTAAGGGTGAAATAACCAGCTAGATGTTACGGATCGAGACAAACGGCTTCCGACCTGCACAAAAAGGCCGGGGGCGGCGCGCCGTGTGACGTGCCGCCCCCGGCTGAGAAATGGGGACAGGTTATGTGGGCGGGTAACCCCGCAAGCCGCTAGTCCAGACGACGGGTCTGCGCTACGTGCTTGTACCAGTAGGCGCTTGCCTTGGGCGTGCGCTTCTGGGTTTCAAAGTCAACGTAGAAGAAGCCATAGCGCTTGTTGTATCCGTTGGTCCAGGAGAACTGGTCCTGCAGGCTCCACAGGAAGTAGCCGCCCACGTTGACGCCCACCTCCATGGCCTTGAGCAACCAGCGCAGGTGCTGCTCGATGTAGTCGATGCGCGGCTGGTCGTCCACAAAACCGTCCTTGTAGGGGTCCTTGTAGCCCATGCCGTTTTCTGTAATGAAGATCTGCTTATAGTTGGGGTAGCGCTGCTTAATGTAGACGAGCAGATCGAACAGGCCCTCGGGATAGATGATCCAGTCCCAGTCGGTGGTGGGGATGCCAGGCTTGTTCACATGCTCGCCAATACCCTTAACGCGCCAGCGGCCGGTGCCCTTCTCGCCCGTACCGTTGTGGTGCAGGTCGTTCTCGCCATCGTAAGCCTTCAAAAAACGGCACTGATAGTTGTTAACGCCCAGGTAGTCGTTGTAGAGCGCGGCCTCGCGCATAATCTCGAGGTCCTCGTCCAGAATCTCGATGGTGCCGCCCGAGACGGCAGCCAGGCGGTTGGCGCACTCCAAGGTGTCAGGCGCGTAGTCGCCGCGGAAAGTGGCGTCGAGCAAGAACTGGTTCTGCAACACGTGCTCGTTATTAGCGGCTTTGATGTCGGCGGGGTCGTTCTCGTTGAGCGGGTACTTAAACTCCAGCGACTGGATGACGCCGATCTTGCCCTTAAAACCGCCGTTGTGGAAGGCCAGTACTGCCTTGGCGTGGGCGAGCATCATGTTGTGCTCGCACTGGAAGGCCTCGGCCAGATGCGCCTTGACGCCACCGGGGAAGGTGCCCTCGATGTAGGTGTTGGAGGCGTCCGCCCAGATCTCGTTAAAGGTGAACCAATAGGTCACCTGGTCGGCGTACTCCTTAAAGCAGAAGGTGGCAAAGTCCACAAAGGCGTCGATGGTCTCGCGGTTGAGGAAGTCGCCCTTCTCAAAGAGGGACAGCGGCGTATCGAAGTGATGCAGCGTGACAAACGGCTCAACGTGGTGCTTGTGACATTCGGCGAAAAGGTCGTGATAGAACTGGACGCCCTCGGGGTTGATCTCGCCGGTCCCGTTGGGAAAGATGCGGCTCCAGGCAATGGAGAGACGGATGCCGTTGATGCCAAACTCCTCGCACAGTTCCAGGTCGACGGGGTACTGGTTGTAGAAGTCCGAAGCGGGATCGGGGGAAAAGCGCCCCTGGGCCTCCAGGAAGTCGTCCCAGGCGACCTTGCCCTTACCGTGAGTGCGGGTCTCGCCCTCTACTTGGTAGGCAGCGGTGGCGCCGCCAAAGACAAAGTCCTCGGGAAACTGCGCAGGCGGATTGGTGACGCTAGCAGGGTTAACGGACATGATGATCCAATCGTCTAAATCGAAGGGCCAGCCGGCTGTGTATGGTCGGCTGGCCCTGGGCGTTACTTACTTCGAAAGCTGTTCACTCACGAAGGCGAGAGACTTGTCGCCGTTCTGGGAGAGCTCGATGTACTGCTTACCGCGGCAGGCGACGCACTTGTTGCCCACGCGCTCGCAGTCCTTCTGCAGGTCGGCCAGGTAGCTTGCGGCCTGCGGGGCCAGGACGACCAGATCGAAGTCGGGGAGCATGTCCACGTGGTTGCCATAGGCCTCGGCAGCGGTCTCAAGATTGATGCCGCGCTCCTTGGCGGCCTTGGCCAGCGCGTTGGCGAGCAGGCCCGAGGTACCGCCACCCTGGCAGAGCACGAGTACGCGCTTGCCGTTGAGGTCGCTGGCGGTCGTTGCCTCAGTGGCGACAGCGGCGGGAGCGGCGGGGGCGTCGGCCTTCACGGCCTCGGCAGCAGCGCCGGCGGCAACGCTCTTGGCGTCAGCCTTGCCCTGGAAGGCATCGTTAAGCTTGGCGGCCTTCTCGGCGTTCTTGGCGGCGAGCTCCTCCTGGGAGATCTCGGCCTCCTCGGCGCACTTCTGGGCGTCATAGGCACGGAAGAACGGATAGTACAGAACGAAGTCGACGACCAGGATAAGGGCGAGCATCACAAAGGCGAGCGGCTGGAAGCCCAGGCCCATGATGGTGCCGATGGGGCCGGGGACGGTCCAGGGCAGGGTGTACATAAAGCCGTTCATGCCCAAGAAGTCGATAAAGATCTTGAGGATCCAGATGTTGGCGATCGGGGCAAAGACAAACGGGACAAAGAAGACGGGATTGAGCACGATGGGTGCGGCGAACAGCAGCGGCTCGTTGACGGCAAAGCACACGGGGACGATGGCGGCCTTACCGACGGCGCGCATCTCCTGGGACTTGGCCAGGAAGCAGAACATAAAGACCAGGACGAGCGTGGCGCCGGTGCCACCCATGCAGACGACGAAGTACTGGGCACCCTGGGTCAGGACAGCGGAAGCGTGCTGGCCAGCCTGGAAAGCAGCCAGGTTGTCGGTCATGTTGGCAACGAGAGCGGCGGCGATGGCGGGCTCGACGATCGAGGGGCCGTGGACGCCGACGAACCAGAAGAGGCTCATGGCGCCGTAGATCACAGCGAGGCCGATATAGCCGTCGGCAGCGGTGAACAGGGGCTGGAACACCTGGATGACGCCCTGGGCAAAGCAGAAGCCAAAAGCAGCGCGGAAGACGATGTCAAAAACCCAAAAGACGGTGATGCAGACGGAGAAGGGGATGATGTCCTTGAAGGTCTGCGAGATGTTGGGCGGAACCTGCTCGGGCATCTTGACGGTGATGTTGCGCTTAATGAAGAACTTGTAGATGATGCCGGTCACAAACGCAGCGATGAAAGCGGTCAGCAGGCCCTTGGAACCAAGGTAGGTGGTGTTGAAACCGCTGGCGGCGTCCGTGGCGATCGTGTCGCTCGAAAGGAGCAAGAAGCCGATGATGGCCGCGCACATGCATGAGATAAAGTTAATCTGGTTATTCTTGGGCAGGTCGCGGTTCTGAGCGTCGGCGAAGTGCTTGGCTGTGGTGGCGGCGCAGGCGATGGCCAGGATGCCCATGGAGTAGTTGTAGCACTTCCACAGAGCGTTGTTGATGTCATCGGGCCAGTAGAAACCCCAGATGTTGGGGACCGAGGCTACCAGGCAGAAGATGGACGAGAAGATGATGATGGGGATGACGGAGATAAAGCCGTCGCGGATCGCCTTGAGGTACTTGTTGCGGGCGATCGCGTTGAAAAAGGGCTGGCCCTTTTCGATGATGGCGATGAGTTGCTCCATGCAATGCTCCTAAGAGTCGGTGGGTTAGCAACGATGGTAGCTTTTGACGTTCGGTTGCCAAAATGTTGACGTTGCCATTTTGTGACACAAAAAAAAGACGCGAACCGGTGGTTCCTGTGCCTGCGAACCGTCGATTCCTTACGCGTAAACGTTTGAGCCGCCCGGTGGCTCTGTGTTTGCACAATGGCAACGTTAACATTTGGGTGATAAAAGCCGTTCGGGGAAGCAAAAATGTCGGTGAACGGTAGGTTTTGGGTGGTGAGCGTATGGTGGGGGAGGCGTTAGATATACTTGAAGACGTTTCATTTGACTGCGTAGGGTGCCACCAATGGCATCGTTGACATAGAAAGATCGACCTATGGCCGCTGTTAAAAAATCGGTATCCGTCAAAGACGTGGCGCGCCTCGCGGGCGTCTCGGAGCAGACGGTCTCGCGCACCGTGCACGATTCGCCCAGTGTGCGCCCCGAGACCAAGGAACGCGTGCGTGCCGCCATGCGCGAGCTGGGGTATCGCCCCAATTTTGCCGGTCGATCGCTGCGCCGTGGCAAGTTTAAGACCGTTGGCGTCGCCATGTTCAACATTACCGGTACCGGCAACCTCGACCGTATGGAGGGCTTTGCCGCCGCGGCCGACAAACATGGCTATGCCATCACCCTCACTAAAGTAGATGGGCATCCGTATACCCTCGAGAGCGCATCGTCGCGCATGAGCGCGCTGCCGGTAGACGGCATGGTCGTGATCATGAATCGCATGCCGGCGGACTTTGGCACCTTCGAGCCGCTGCCCGGCATGCAGACGGTGCTCGTTACGATGCTGGAGCATCCGCTCTGTTCAACGGTCGATAACGACCAGTTCGATTGCTCGCGCCAGGTTGTCGAGTACTTGCTGAGGCAGGGGCACAAGACCGTGCATTTCATCTCGTGTCCCGAGCGCTCGCTTTCGGGCATGCAACGCGAGGAAGGCTGGCGCGAGACATTGCACGCACATGGTATTGAGCCGCCGCGACTCGTTCGTGGCGATTGGACGGCACAGAGCGGGTATGCTGCCGGTCAGGCTCTGGCGGACGATCCGACCTGTACGGCCATTTATGCTTCTAACGACGCCATGGCCTACGGCTGCATTCGCGGACTCGAGTCGCGCGGAAAGCACGTGCCCGAGGACGTGAGTGTGGTGGGTGTTGATGACAGTCTGGGCGACATCGTGCCCGATCGTCGCCTGGCCACCGTGCGCTTTGACAACAGGCGCGTCGGCATGTGGGCGGTCGACAAGATCGCCGGCGCCGAGGGCGTTGTGTCTGGCGTGGAGCACATGCTGATCCCCGGCGTGCTCGTGGAGGGCGATACGGTACGCGATTTGCGTTAGGGTGCGGTCCTGTTTGGGTTTCCGCTAATCATGTTTGATATTGTTCGAAATGGTTTGGAAACCGTTCACGGGCGAAAAAAGACCGTTCACGGCTCGAAATAACGGTTTGCATTGTTCCTTTTTGTTTGAATGTTATTGTTTCTGTCATACACAGCGCAGCGCGTATGCCCGGACGCGATGCTCTCCGTTGGTTCATATGTGAAAGGAACGCAATATGGCAACCAAAGAAGAAATCTCGATGGTTGGATTCGAGATTGTCGCATACGCAGGTGACGCCCAGACCGATCTGCTTGCAGCGCTCGATGCTGCTCGCGAGGGTGATTTTGAGAAGGCCGAGCAACTGCACAAGGATGCCAGCGATGCACTTATCGGCGCTCACGACACGCAGACCAAGCTGCTTTCGCAGGAGGCCGGCGGTGGCGAGATGGAGATGACCTTCATCATGGCTCACGCTCAGGATACCCTCATGACCACTATGATCCTGGAGAAGCAGACCCGCTTTACCATCGATGCCTACAAGCGTATCGCCGAGCTCGAGGCCAAGCTCGCCTAACGAGTCCGCACAACTTCGTCCCCTTCCAAAAACCCTGCCGCTATCCGCGGCAGGGTTTTTCTTTTTACCCGGCACTTGGGGACGTTCCTTATCTGCCGGCAGTTAGGGACACTCCTGCCATGCATTTGATCCTTTGAGGATGGAAGAAAACGGGTTATTGGGTTTGCTGCGCTGCCGAATCGGCCTGTCGGTTACAAAACTATGCCGGTTTACTACGATGAATCGCATTCTTTCAACTATGGAAAGAACAGCGTTATCAAAACCGCAGGTAGAACGCTTGTCATTTTCTACTAATAGCAAATGTGGTCGGTCCTATCGGTTTTATCGTAGTAAACCGGCATAGTTTTGAAATGGCACTATTCGACTAGCAGCGTTATGGAGCTTCTGCACGCCCTCCCGTTCGGTTTTTCGCTGGGTGGGTATACTTCCATCCGCAATACAGGCCGGAATGAGGAGGTATCCAAATGCCGGACAATGGATCGATTCAAAAGAGAGGCACGCACGAGATGGCTCATGGGCGTCCTGTCCAGATAACCGAGCACACGACGGTAACCGAGCTGCAGCCCAGCCTGTCCGATGTCGTGTGCGCAAACAAAAAGCTGCAGATTGGCTTTATCGTTGCGCTCGTAGTACTGGCGCTGCTGTCGGGCTTTGTAGCTCGTCCGCATTTCGCCGATACCAAAACTTGGGACTCCACCATCGAGGTCATCGATCAAAAGAAAGGTAACGTACTGGCGCTCACGACCTCGTGCGTGGCGCTGTCTGCGGGTATTACCGCGCTGCCGGGTGATACGGGTACGCCGGTTGCCGAGCAGCTCGCGCAGCTTTCGGGTAACTTGGGTATCGTGCTTGCCGTGCTCTACCTCGAGAAATACCTGCTGACCATTTTGTGGTCGGTTGGTCTGGGCATCCTGATCCCGTTCTCGTTCGTACTCTTCGCGGTGTCGCTTGGCATTCACGGACGCTGGAGCACCAGCGCCGTCCTTCGTCGCGTGGCGACGCGCGTGCTGGTGGTCGCCATGATCGGCATGGCGTTGGTGCCTGCAAGTGTATGGGTGTCGCAAAAGGTCGACGAAACGTATCGAGTGAGCATCGAAGCGGCTGAGCAAAAGGCGACTGACGCTGCGAGTGCGGAAGATAGCGATAACTCCAAGGCAAGCAAGAAAAAGGTCGAGTCCACAGAGTCCAAGAACGTGCTTGAGCAGCTTGCCGACGGCGCCTCGGGTCTTGTCACGTCGGTGACCAGCGGCGCCAAGCAGATGACCGATGAGATTGTGCAACAGGTGACCGATCTGATCGAAGGCGTCATCGTGATGATCGTGACCTCGTGTGTTATCCCATTGCTGGTGCTCGCGGCGTTTTTGTGGCTGGGGCACGTGTTGCTGGGGATTGATATTTCCGGTCCAGCGAACTATTTGACGGGTCGTTTCTTGAGCGCTCCGTCCAAGCACGCCAAAAAGGGAGGGCAGTCCGAGTAGCTAAAACAGCTGTATATACCAGGGCATACCGCCGAAGGGCGGCCGAGATGCGTTCTCGGCCGCCTTTTTGTTTGTTGAATACGTGGTAAGCCCGGCCGTTCCTGATCCCAAACGGTCAACAATCATCCGTGAACGGTCTTTGTTCAAAAAAGAACAAAGACAAACAAATAGTTGTTGCAGTCGATGTTCGAATGTGTTCAAATAAACATGAACAGTGAAGAACCGCACATTCAGATGCCCGGACCTGATCGCGATTCAACACTTCCAAACAGAAACTACGCGCCAGCGTATCTCTCAAGGAGGATGTCATGAGGGTTGTAATCGCTTCCGATGCCGACGGTATGTCGATGAAGGAGTCCATCAAGGAGATGCTCATCGCCGACGGTCACGAGGTCGTCGACTATTCCGAGACCCCTGCCGCGGACTTTGTCGATTCCGCGACCGCCGTTGCCAAGGACCTGCTGGAGCACAAGGATTCCCAGGGCTTCGCATTCGATAAGTACGGCGTCGGCTCCTATATGGCCGCCGTTAAGATCAAGGGCATGGTCGTCGCCAACATTTCCGATGAGCGTTCCGCTTACATGACCCGCGAGCACAACGGCTCGCGCATGGTCACCATGGGCCCGGGCGTTGTGGGCACCGAGGTCGCCAAGAAGATCGCCCGCGAGTTCCTGCGTGCCCAGTACGCCGGCGGCCGTCACCAGATCCGTGTCGACATGCTCAACAAGATGGCCTAACGAGAGCCACCGAGAACTCGAACTTCTACCTCAACTTGTGAATTCAGACGAAAGGACGTTCTGATGAAGAAGACCATCGCAATCGGTTGCGACCATATCGTTACGGACGAGAAGATCTATCTGGCCGACCGCCTGGAGCAGGCTGGCTACAAGGTGCTCGACTGCGGCACCTACAGCCACACCCGTACGCACTATCCCATCTACGGTAAGGCCGTGGGCGAGGCTGTTGCCAGCGGCAAGGCTGACTTTGGCGTGGCCCTGTGCGGCACCGGCATCGGCATCACTAACGCCGTCAACAAGGTTCCCGGCGCCCGCTGCGCCCTGGTTCGCGACATGACCTCTGCCCTGTATGCCCGTCGCGAGCTCAACGCCAACATCGTGGGCTTTGGCGGCAAGATCACCGGCGAGTTCCTGATGGCCGACATTATGCTTGCCTTCCTGGAGGAGCCCTACGAGAAGACCCCCGAGCACGATGCCCTGATCGCCAAGATCGATGCCTGCAACAAGGCCGACGCCGAGGCTCAGGCTGACCCGCACTTCTTTGACGAGTTCCTGGAGAAGTGGGACCGCGGCGAATACCATGATTAGCGGGTATCCGGCGTAATTAACTAGTCCGTTGACGGCTCGCGTTTCTGTGATGGGGCGCGGGCCGGTTTGCTATCAGCCCAATTGGCCCAGCGGGCTGGACGTGCATTGTTCTTTTGTTTGCGGCGCTGCCTCATTACCTTTCTGCTAAAGGCACGACGTTCACAATGGATCGTGCGAGATGATATGTGAAGGAGAAGATTCCCATGGAGTTTGTTCTTGATAACGGCTCTGTCCGCATTGCGTTGAGCACGGCGGGCGGGTCGTTCACTTCTATTGCGGCTAACGGCCGTGAGTACCTGTGGCAGGGTGATTCTTCGGTCTGGTCGGGCCAGGCACCCATTTGCTTCCCGATCTGCGGCGGCCTTCGTGACGGTCGCGCGATGACTATGGGTGGTCGCGAGGTCAAGCTCGCCCGCCATGGTTTTGCCCGCAAGCAGGAGTGGAAGCTCGAGAAGCAGAGTGACAACATGGTTGCGCTGAGCCTAAGCTCTGCCGACCATGCCGAGTTGCTCGAGCAGTACCCGTATCCGTTTAAGATCGTTGCTCGTTACACGATCGATTCGGAAAAGGTGGCCGTGTCGTACGAGGTGACCAATGAGGGCATCGAGGATATGCCATTCTTTGTGGGTGGTCACCCCGGCTTTAAGTGCCCGCTCGACGAGGGCGAGTCCTACGACGACTATGAACTTCGTTTCGATCAGCGTGAGGCGACCGAGCTTTGCACCGCTGTTCCCTCCACAGGCCTGATCGATGTCGAGCACCGTAGCAAGAACCCGATGGTCGGCCACGATCTGCCGCTTACCCATGAGCTCTTCGACTTCGCCGAGACCATCTTTGATGTGCTCGAGAGCCACGTGGTTACGCTGACCAAGAAAACCGAGGACAAGGGCGTGCGCCTGACGTTCCCCGATATGCCGTACCTGATTGTGTGGAGCAAGCCCGAGGGCGACTTTGTGGCTGTTGAACCGTGGGGTGGTCTGTCCACCTGCTCCGACGAGGACGATATTCTGGAGCACAAGCGTGGCTGCCTGGTTGCCAAGCCGGGGGAGGCCGTCACCCGCGGCTTTGAGATCGAGATCCTTTAACGAGCTATCGTATGTTTGGGGCCGCGCGTGTCGTGCCCCGGAAACAGGAGTTCAATATGATTCTGACCGTTACCATGAACCCGTCGATTGATACGCGCTATCAGCTCGACAAGTTGATCATCGACGACGTGAACCGTGTGACGCCCGAAAAGACCGCTGGCGGCAAGGGCCTCAACGTGAGCCGTGTGCTGCTGCAGCTGGGCGACGACGTGCTCGCGACCGGTCTGCTCGGCGGCCACATGGGCGCCTATATGGCCGAGCTTATGGATGCTGATGGCGTCAAGAACGACTTTGTGCCCATTGCCGGCGAGACGCGCATCTGCCTGAATATTCTGCACGAGGGCAATCAGACCGAGCTGTTAGAGAGCGGCCCGCAGATTGCCCCGGCCGAGCTCGAGGCCTTTACGGCCAAGTTCGCCGAGCTTGCAGCGAAGGCGGACGTTGTGACGCTTTCGGGCTCGCTGCCGCGTGGCGTCGATGCCGGCTACTATGCCGAGCTCGTCAAGATCGCCGAGGAGGCGGGCGCCAAGGTGTTGCTCGACACCTCGGGTGCATCGCTGGAGGCCGCGCTGGAGTCCGACGCTAAGCCTGAGCTCGTAAAGCCCAATCTGACCGAGATTAACGGCCTGCTGGGTACGTCCTTTACGACCGATGATGTCGATGCCCTACGCGAGGCGCTTGCCGCCGATGACCGCTTTGCCGGTATTCCCTGGGTTGTCGTTTCGATGGGCGCTGCCGGTTCGGTGGGCTTCCATGAGGGTCGCGCGTTCCGCGCCAAGACGCCCGCGATTGCGGCTGTGAACGCGACGGGTTCCGGCGACTCGACCATCGCCGGCTTTGCGCATGCCATTGCTGCTGGTGCCGACGACGTCACGGTGCTCAAGACCGCCAATACCTGCGGCAAGCTCAACGCCATGGATCCCAAGACCGGCCACCTGGTCATGGACTGCTGGGACGAGGTCTACAACAGCGTTGAGGTCGTAGAGTTGTAGCGGTTGCGACTCCCAATAGAATGAGCGTGGATAATCTCCCGCTTTTGGTGCCCATACGAGCTCAAAGTGGGAGATTTTCCACGCTCAAGTCATTAGTTGTTGGGGACGTTCTTGTTTGACTAGTCGTTTAAGAGCGTCCCCAATGACTACACTCAAAAACGGCGCCCGTCGGCGATGTTGCCGGCGGGCGCCGTTGTCGTGTGGGCGGTTATGTCGTGTGGACTGCCGTTGAGCGTTCGGGTCTGTGCTCTACAGTGAGTCGATAAAGCGCTGTTGGGCGGCGCGGCCGGCTTCGTCCCACTTAAAGACGCCGGCGTTGTCGAGCACGTGGCCAAACACCACGCCGACCTCCTCGTGCAGGATATCGATGGCGTTGTCCGCCGTAAGCTCGTCGGAACGGCGGGCATAGACATCCTCGGCCCACGCGGCATGGCTGCGGCAAAGATCATCGCCCTCGAGCGCGCCGGCAAGGTCGTAGCTGGCATCCGCCTTGGCCGCCAGCAGGTGCTCGCGGACAGCGCCGAGCTCGGGAACCAGGCGCGGCGGAAGAATGGCCAGGCCCATAACCTCGATCAGGCCGATGTTCTCCTTCTTAATGTGGTGATACTCGGCATGCGGGTGGAAAACGCCCAGCGGATGCTCGTCGGTCGTGATGTTGCAGCGAAGCGCCAGGTAGGCCTCGTAGATCTCGCCGCCGGCGTTGCCGCGGGAGTCGACGCGGCGGATGACGGGCGTCACGGTGTTGTGCGCTACGCCGTCGGCCGTGTGCGCGACGACGCCAACCGACTCATCGGTCCACTCGCGCCAGGCGAGGATAATCTTCTCGGCAGCGTCGAGCAGCTGAGCGCGGTCATGCGAGCGCAGGCGCAGCACCGAGAGCGGCCACCGCAGCACGGTACCGCTGACCTGGTCAAAACCGGGCACGCTAAACTGCAAGACCTCGGCGGCATGCATCATGGGGAACTCGTGTGCGCCACCCTGGAAGTGGTCGTGCGACAGAATCGAGCCGCCCACGATGGGCAGGTCGGCGTTGGAGCCGATAAAGTAGTGCGGGAACAGGTCCACAAAGTCGAGCAAACAGGAGAGGCTCTTGCGATCCACGTGCATCGGACGATGCTCGGAGCTCATGGCAATGCAATGCTCGTTAAAGTACGCGTACGGGCTGTACTGGAAGCCCCAGCGCTCGCCGTCGAGCTGGATGGGGATAACGCGCAGATTCTGGCGGGCGGGGTGAGCACCGCCGTCGGCTGCGGCGGAGCGTCCGGGGTAGCCCTCGTTTTCGATGCAGAGCTGACAGGCGGGATACTTCTCGCCCGTGTTTTTGGCGGCACCGGCTGCGGCAATATCGCGCGGGTCCTTTTCGGGCTTTGACAGGTTGATGGTGATCTCCAGGTCACCCCAGTTGGTGGAAGTGCTCCATTTGATGTTGCGCGCGATGGCGGCGCGGCGCACGTAACCGGCGTCACAGCACAGGCCGTAGAACCAGTCGGTCGCGGCGCGGGGCTCGTTGACGCCCATGCGGCCGTTGAATTCCTCGTTTACAACCGAAGGTCTCGGCATCAGCGCGCCCATGATGCGCATGGCGATGCGGTCGCGGCCCGATGCCGTGTCCTCGGCGGCACCGCTGGCAACGGCGACCTCGGAAAGCGCGGCAAGCGTGCCCTCCAGGTCAAAATCGGGGAGCGTATCGGGGTGCAAGAGCGAGAGCTTCTCGTTCTGCAGCGCCCAGGTCATGTTGAGCGCGGGACCCGTGGCGCCTATGCACTCCAGAATGGTGTTGTATGCCCAGATGCGATCGTCCTGGCCGATCATCGATCGGTGGATAGCGTATTCGATCAGGTTCTGCGCGGCCTCGCGCACGTCAGTCATTACAGCCATGCCGCGTAAGCCCCCTTGTCAGATATGGCGTAGTGACGGGCAGAGCCCTTGCCCAGCCAGCCGTTCATCTTGGTAATGAAGGTGTCGACCAGATCGAGCGGCACAAAGGCCTGGATGGTGCCACCAAAGCCGCCGCCGTGGATGCGGACGGCGCCGCGGCCGTCAAGCACATGCTCGGCAAGAGCAAGCGCGTACATGGAAGGTTGCTCGGCACCCAGTTTGGCAACAACGTTCTGCAGGTACATGGCAGAGCTGGCGCCGGACTCGCGCGTCAGGACCAGGAACTGGTCAATGTCACCGGCGTTCAGGGCCGCCCAGCGCTTATCGACCAGGCCGTTCTCGTACCAGTAGTGAACGGCGCGCAGGCAGGCACGGTCGCCCAGCTTGGCGCGCAGCTCGGGGAGCTTGGCGTCAAAATCGGCAACGTTTACCTCGCACAGGCGTGCCTTGCCAAACTCGGCGGCGACGTCTTGCATCTCGCGCGGAACGGCGGCGTAGTCGTCGGTGGCTGCCACGTGGTCGGCGCCGACCTTAACGAGCACGAGCGCATAGCCGTGATCCTCAAAGTTGAGCTCGAGCTTCTGGGTCTTAGGCTGAGCCTGGTCCTCAAAGTCCATGTAGGCAAGGCCGCCCAAGCAAACGGCGGCCTGGTCCATAAGACCGCAGGGCTTGCCATAGTAGTTGTTCTCGGTGCGCTGGCTCATCTGGGCGAGTGCGACGGGCTCAATTGCGGGTGAGCCCCAGAGGGTTTCCATGGCGCGGCCGTATGCCGCCTCGACAGCAGCAGAACTCGAAAGACCGCCGCCCGAAGGGACGGAGCAGGTAAAGGCAAAGTCGAAGCCCTTGGGCTCAACACCAAGCGCTGCGACCTCGTGGGCCATACCACGCACGAGGCTTGCGGACGTGCCCTTCTCGGACTCCTGAACATCCAGCGTGTCGAGCGTGATCTCAAACGTAGGATAGCCCTCGTCGGCGACACGGACCTTGTTGGAGTCGGTTGCCACGGCGATGCCGTCGACGGCGACATCGAGCGAGCCGGCGATAACGTGACCGCCCTCGTGATCGGTGTGATTGCCGCTGATCTCGGAACGCCCGGGCGCGTGTACGTAGAGCACCTGGCGGTCGCCGATGGGGCCAAACTCCTCCTCGAACAGCCTGGTGAGCGTGGTGAGTGTCTTTTCGTCGGGGGCGGTCATATGGGTCCTTTCCTTGACGCGGGAGAGATTGGTCCGTGTCATTATGAGTACGTTAACAATTTTGAGCACCACAAACCAGACGGTCGCAGCGCTGCACGTTAATAGGTATGTTAACGTACTCATAACACAACGCATATCTATTTCTGAGAATCTGGTAATCGGTAGATTTTCGGCCGTGAACGGTGTAGCCGTATGGACATATGGAGCAAAAGAACCGCTGATAGAAAAAGTAGAGTACGTTAACATGCGTCCGACGATAGCGGGCCTCGGTGCGGGGCGTGCTTCCGCTCGGGCCGACATTCACGCTATTCAGATCTTGCGAGAGCGAAGGTGATTTTGTGGCAAGGCGCCCTTCCAACGATACAGGTACGCGCCCGGTTTCCATGGCCGACGTTGCCCGCGCTGCCGGTGTTTCGCAGCAGACGGTTTCGCGCGTTGCCAACGGCCTTCCTAACGTCAACGAGCAGACGCGCCAGCGCGTGCAGGCCGCTATGCAAGAGCTCGGATTTCGTCCGAGTTATGCCGGTCGCTCGCTGCGCGACGGCCGTTACCATTCGGTCGGTCTGTGCGTCAACGATGTCACCAAGTTTGGCAACCTCTCAATGATCGACGGGATCGCCAGCGCTGCTCGCGAGCATAATTGCGCCATCACGCTGGTCGAGATGTCCAAGACCGAGGAGTTTTCGCTTGCCGAGGCCACGCGTCGTATGGCCGCGCTGCCCGTGGACGGCATCATTATCGGCATGAGCCGTATGGCTCCCGATTTTGAGACGTTCAATCCACTGCCGGGCATTGGCACGGTTATCGTCACCATGTACGCGCATCCGCGCGTGACCACGGTCGATTCCGACCATTACGGCTGCTCGCTATTGCTTATGGATCACCTGTTTGAGCTGGGACACGAGCAGATTCGCTATATTGGTGGCCCGTCGTTCTCGGTCGACGAGCAATTTCGTCGCGCCGGTTGGCAGGATGCACTCGAGCGTAAACACATCGAGCCGGCAGAGCCGCTCGAGGGCGACTGGTCTGCCAACAGCGGTTACGAGGCCGGCAGATATCTGGCCGAGAACGACCGCACCATGACGGCGATCTATGCGGCAAACGACCAGATGGCAAATGGCGCGATTGCAGCGCTGCGTGATAGCGGTCTGCGCGTGCCCGAGGACGTGAGCGTGGTGGGCGTCGATGACTCGCTCGACGACTTTGTCGCGCATAACGAGCTCACGACTGTGCGATTCGATCTGCATCAGCGCGGACGCGAGGTATTCGAGCATGCGGTTCCCGAGGCAGGTACGGCGGGCAAAACCGTTGCTATTCGTATTCCCGGCCAGCTCATCGTTCGACATACCACGGCAGCTCATCGCGTATAGTTTTTGCAGGTCAACGGCGGTATATTCCGCCTAAATAACAATCGGTAAGGTTGCCGGCAGATAGCTGTGGCTCTAAAGACGAGTGCTATGATAGACGAGCTCTTTTGTCTATCTAGGAGGCTTTGCCTGATGGAGATCACCAAGGATATCCGCTACATTGGCGTCAACGATCACGACATTGACCTGTTCGAGGGCCAGTACGACGTGTCCGAGAACGGTATGGCATATAACAGCTACGTTATCTTGGGCGATAAAATCGCTGTCGCCGATTCGGTCGACGCTGGCTTTGTCGACGAGTGGCTCGGTAACCTCGAGACCGTGCTCGATGGCCGCACGCCCGACTACCTGGTTGTCCATCATATGGAGCCCGATCACTCCGCCGGTATCGCCGCCTTTATGGAGCGCTATCCCCAGGCGCAGATTGTGGCCAGCATGGGTGCTTTCCGCATGATGGTCAACTACTTTGGCACCGACTTCCCCGAGCGTAAGATGGTCGTCAAAGATGGCGACGTGCTCGATCTGGGCGGTCACAGCCTGACGTTTGTCGGCGCCCCCAACGTGCACTGGCCCGAGGTGCTTTTCTCCTACGAGTCCACCGACAAGGTGCTCTTTAGCGCCGACGGCTTTGGCAAGTTTGGCGCCAACGACATCGAGGATCCCGAGGGCTGGGCTTGCGAAGCGCGCCGTTACTACTTTGGCATCGTGGGAAAGTTCGGCAAGTTTGTGCAGGCCGTGCTTAAGAAGGCCGCCAATCTGGACATCCAGATTATTTGCCCGCTTCACGGTCCTGTTCTTAGCGAGAACCTGGGCTATTACCTCGACACCTACAACACCTGGTCGAGCTATCAGCCCGAGGACGAGGGCATCACGATTGCCTATGCGAGTGTGTATGGTCATCTGAAGGCTGCCGTTGAGGAGCTCGCTTCTGCGCTCGAGGCCCGCGGTCAGAAGGTCTCCGTCTTTGACCTAGCTCGCGACGATATGGCCGAGGCGGTTGAGGATGCGTTCCGCTATGACCGTCTGGTGCTCGCTTCCATTACCTATCAGGGCGAGATCTTCCCGTTCGTGAGCACCTTTATCCATACGCTTGCCGAGCACGCCTATCAGAACCGTACGGTGGCACTCGTCGAGGCCGGCTCCTGGGCGCCCACCGCTGCCAAGGTTATGACCAAGGAGCTCGAGGGCATGAAGGACATCACCCTGGCGCAGAACAAGGTGACCGTGCTGGGTTCGCTCAACGACGCCTCGCGCGCTCAGATCGAGGTCCTTGCTGACGAGCTGTCCAAGTAGCGATATCTCGCTTTTAACGAGCAAAACCACCACAAAGGTACCTTTGTGGTGGTTTTTGTTTAAGCGCCGGCGATGACGAGATTCGGGCGGGCGTCGTCGGCGGTCTCGGCGATTGAGGTGGCGACGGCGCCATCGGGATCACAGTCCATCACGATGGTGTCGACGTCGGCAAGCTCGGCAAAACGATACATACCGCGTCCGTTAACCTTGCTGGCGTCCATGAGGGCGACGCTTTGATGGGCTGCGGCGATCATAGCCGTTTTGGTCTCAGCCATCTGGGGAAAGTCGGTCGTAAAGCCGCAGCCGGGAACAAAAGCTCCAGGGCACATGACGGCAAGATCGGCGTGGACCATTTGGAGCGCCTGCATAGTGAGCGGTCCGTACAGATAACGATGGCCTTTGCGCAGCGCCCCGCCCGGCATGACGACATCGACTGAGGGCATGCTCTCGTCGATGTAATCGGCAATGGTAATGTCGGCCGTGATGACGGTGATACCGTCGCGCTGATCGAGGAGCCGGACGAACTCGAGCGCCGTGGTGCCCGAGTCGACGAGCAACGTGTCGCCGTCACTGACGAGCTCGATGGCGCTTTGCGCGATGGCCTGCTTGGCGGCGACGTTGACATTGATGCGGCGATCCTGCGTGGAGACGGTTAGGCGTTTGTGGAGCGACACAGCGCCGCCATGTGTGCGGCGCAGCTTGCCTGCTTCGGCGAGCGCGTCTAGGTCGGCGCGGGCGGTGACGGAGGACACGCCAAAGGTCTGGGCGATTTCTGCTACCTGCACCGAGGCGTTATGCTCAAGCATCTCCATGATGGCGGCACGACGCTCATCGGCGAAGGCTCGGGTTGTTACATGGGCCATAGCTGCTCCATCCTCAACTGAAATTTGCAGGAATTGTGTTGAGTCCATTTTCGTTCATTTTCTTTTTGAGTAAGAAAACACCTTTCGATTACTTATCTTTTCTATAAAAGAAAGATGATTCGCTTGAAAACTGCAATGTCGTATAGAGGAATCCGGTGCGAATCTCTTCCGTTTGCTTTTCAAAAACGAGCGTCTTGACCTGTGTGCCGGTGATATCTCATGCGTGCGACACCATCGATTTTCATACAATGAGCGCAGCAAAACGCAAGGTAAAACGCCTTGTGAACAACTACGCCCGATGTCCGGATGCGGGCGAGGGAGAGGAGCAAACGCTCATGGCACTTGTTACCACCGAAAAGATGCTCAAGGACGCTCAGGCTGGCCACTACGCCGTCGGCGCGTTCAACGTCGAGAACCTCGAGTTTGTTATGGCCGTTCTGGCCGCCGCCGAGGAGACCAAGTCCCCCGTCATCATGCAGACCACCCCGGGCACCATCAAGACCGCTGGTCTGGACTACTTCTACGGTATGGTCAAGGCTGCCGCCGAGCGCGCTTCCGTGCCCGTCGCTCTGCACCTCGATCACGGCGATGGCTATGACCGCTGCATGCAGGCTTTCCGCACGGGCTACACCTCTGTCATGATCGACGGTTCGCACGAGTCCTTCGAGGACAACATCGCCCTGACCAAGTCCGTCGCCGACGCTGGCCGCGCCATGGGCGTGCCCGTCGAGGCTGAGCTCGGTAAGGTTGGCGGCAAGGAGGACGACGGTCCCGCGGTTGAGGGCGAGAGCCCCTACACCGATCCTGCCGAGGCTAAGGAGTTCGTCGAGCGCACTGGCTGCACCTCCCTCGCTATTGGCGTTGGCACCAGCCACGGTGTGTACACGAGCGATCCGCACATCGAGCAGTCCGTGGTCAAGGCCATCCGCGACGCCGTCGACGTGCCGCTGGTTCTGCATGGCACCTCCGGTGTGCCCGATGAGCAGGTCGCCGAGGCCGTGAAGAACGGCATCTGCAAGGTTAACTACGCTACCGAGCTGCGTCAGGCCTACACCAAGGGCTTCATGGCCTACATGGCCGAGAACCCCGCCTGCTTCGATCCCAAGAAGCCGGCCAAGGAGGGCATGCGTGAGATCACCGAGCTGGTTAAGATCCGCATGACCAACCTCAACTCCGTGGGCAAAGCAGAGTAACAGCAAGGGTACTCCGGCTCGCTACATATCCCGGGGAGGGACGAGGGCTTAGTCCCCCAATCGTCCTCGGGCATGCAAAAAGCCTCGCTGCGCACTTCGTGCGGCGAGGCTTTTTGCCCCCTGCGGAAAGATTGGGGAACTAAGCCCTCGTCCCTCCCAAGTTGACCTTCTCGAGGTCGTCGCCCTTGTGGCGTTAGGGCGGAAAAATAATAAGAAGCCTTCGCGCTGCGGAATGATTTTGGAAACTAAGTACGGGACCCGCCCAAGCCGTCCTGCTCAATCGCCCTTGTGGCGTTGGGGCTGAAAGGGTGGGGCGCGGGGGTTACTTGGTTGTTAGGGTTAGCAGGTCGTTGGGGGTTTTGAGGTTGTAGGTGGCGTTTGGGATGTCTTGGTGTGATCCCCATGCCGCTCTGGCAAAACTGACTCCTGCCGAAGTTGCGCATTGTTCGTCGTAGACGGTGTCGCCAACGTAGACGACGTTGCCAGGATTCGCGCCCGTACGCCGGAGATATTCGAGCATGGGAGCGGGTGCGGGTTTATGTTCGGTTGTGTCTTCGACAAGGATGATGTGCTCAAAATACTTATCGAAGCCAAGGGGTGCAATTTCTTCTGCGTATTCGTCGCGCGCGCGTGAGGAGACGATGCCAAGTTTGCAGCCGTTGTCGGAGAGTGTTGCGATAACTTCGTGCAAGCCGGGAAACACGCTGATGGTGCTTTTAAAGCTGGCAGCAACTTGGCACCAGCGATTCAACGTTGCCTGCGAGTAGATCCCAAGTTTCTCAAGGGCGTTCTTGCCGGGTATTCCGAGGGCAAATTCAAGCTCGTGTCGGGGAAGCGTTTTGCCGGTTTCTTCTTGGACAATCTGGCCAAGCGATGACAGCACGCTTTCTTCTGTATCTGCCAATGTCCCATCAACGTCAAACACGATATAGTCAAAGTACTTCATATAGTAGCTCCTATCCGTTGTTTGCCTGCAAGTTTGATGCAGTGACAGAAGAAGGGCTAGCGGGATTTCTGCCTGGTACTATCGAGATTCTGCCTCGCTGCTCGATAGCTCGAAGGAGTGCATCCCATTTGTTCTTTAAATACCTGGCCAAGATGGCTTGCTGTCGCAAAGCCGCATTGGCGCGCGACTGTCTGGACCGTTCGCGTGGTGTGTGCCAAAAGTTCGCAAGCACGGTTTACGCGGTATGCGCGCAGATATGCCGCCGGGGTCGTTCCTGCGCAAGCTTCGATAATGCGGTAACACTCTCTTTCGCTTACGCCGGCTGCAGATGCCATCTGGGGCACATCTATAGCGGCTGCATAGTTTGCGCGGATATAGTCCAGGATTGCCTTGAACTGTACGTCGCGGTTGGTCATCCAAGAGGCGTTGTCGGAGGAAAAGAGCGGTTCGGCCTTGGCGTAAATCTGAATCCAGAGCTCTGACAAGCTATTCCGAAGTGCCATCTCGTTCTGCGGCCGTTGAAGGTCGTGGTTAAAGGAACTCTTTAGCAAATCGATAAAGGGCATATCGTCGGGGTTGGTGGGCGACCATTTGAGCACATCGACGCCTCGACATTGCAGCAATGGGTTGATATAGCGCTTTTGAAGGCGTCCCGCGGGATCGCCGAGCATCGACGGCTGAAAGATATGCAACATTTGAATGGCTGGTGCCGAATTGGGTGATTGCAGCGTGCTGTGCAAAACGCCGCCGTTGATAAAGCCGGCGGACCCTTCCTCAAAGCGTACGTGCTCATGAGCCGCGCGCGTTCGATAGTCAATCGCTCCCTGCTCCATGTAGAAAAGCTCAACTTCGGAATGCCAGTGCCAGGGGACGGAATTGCCCGGATAGCGAGCGAATTCTGCGCGTTCGGCAATATAGGGCCAGTCTTCGGCGGTCTCGGGAAACGCTTCCTCGCGTCCTCCGCGGTGCAATTCTATGTGATCCATGTTTCGCATGGCATCAGTATAAAGCGCGATGGGCTTAGATTGCTCTTGCCTGTTCGGGGAACGCCTTGTCTAGGGATGCTTGGAGCTTTTCGAAGGATGCTCGTAAGTTGAGGCTCTGATCGGCTGAGCGCTTGGTTTTTGTGGTGGGGGAGTCGAGGAGGCCGTCTCTCTGTGTCGGGGGGAAGGAGAAAAGGTCTGCATGTTTTAGGGATGGCTGCTGTGCTGCGTCATTGGAAGAATGCATGCTTATGCGGCCTCCTCGATGTCCACCAAAAGATTGCGCACGGGTGTGCTGCTAGGTCCCGTGCGTTGGCAGTATTATGCCGCGGCTGCTGCAAAGAAGCGCTAAAGAAAGGCTTAATGAGGTTTGATGTAACCATGAAACCGCAGGTCATAGGTATTGAGTAACACTCTTGAAAGGTTTTGAGCTTAAGGGCTTTCTAAGGTTTGTGGCGCGGATGTGACTTGCCTGTGTGGGGCGTGTGGACGGCTCGTTCCTAGCGCTGCGGCTCTGCGGCCCGCACCTGCTCGATGACCTTTTCCATCGTGGCGTCGATGCGGTCTTTTTTGAGCTCGCATTCCCAGACGGTGATGGGCGTCCAGCCCATTTGGGTAAGTGCGTTGATGGCTGCTTGGTCGCGCTCGACGTTGCGACGGAACTTTGCCTCCCAAAACTCAACGTTGCGCTTGGGCTGGCTAGGGTTGCACTTGGGGCAGCGGTGCCAAAAGCAACCGTTGACGAAGATGGCGATCTTGCGCCCGGGGAAGGCGATGTCGGGCTTGCCGGGAACCTTCCATTCCAAGCGATAGCCCGTAAGGCCCGCGGCGCGCAGACGCTGGCGAACGAGCAGCTCGGGCTTGGTGTTGGCGCGCTTGTTGCCCTTCATGGATTTTTTTATTGCGGCGCGACGGCGGACCAGTTCGCGCTCGTCAGCGGAGAGGTCCGAGGTGTCGATGCCGTCCAGCAGGCCAGGCTTGGGGCGTTTTTTGCTACGGCGCTTAGGTGCGCGCTTGGGTTTGGTGGCGGGCTCATCGGTCGTGGTGGCCTCGGCGTCGTTGACAGCGCCGTTGGTCTCAAGCCGATCTTCCTTCAACTCAATCAGCGCATCGATAAGCCCTTTGTCGGCGGGCATCCATTCCACCGTGGCAAGCGAAGTGCGCGGAATCCAGCGGATATCGAGCTGGCGGTCATGTTTCTGGGGCTCGCCAGACTCTTTGGCCAGCGAGCAGTAGTAACACTCCATCGAGAGATGGAAATCGGGGTAGTCGTACTCAACGGTATAGAAATCACGCAGGTTGGTGACTTTGACCTGCAGCTCTTCCATGAGTTCGCGTCGCACGGCGTCTTCGGGTGTCTCGCCGCGCATGAGCTTGCCGCCGGGAAACTCCCAAAGTCCCTGCATGTCGCCATAGCCGCGCTGCACGGCAAGCAGCTCGTCAGATCCTTCCTTGCGAATGATCCCAGCGGCAACATGAACAGTCTTCAACAGGAGTCCTCTCTCAACATCAACACGTGGCAGGTCGGCTACCTGTACCTTACACAACGGTAAGGCAAGCGTAAGCCATATCGATGGTAGCCGACTCGTCTTCTTGCGACTATAGATGCCGTAGACTAATCGCAAGAAAGGACTCGGTATGCAAACCACGCACATGGCGACCCCGGTACTGGAGGTCGCGCATCTCGAAAAAGTATATGGAGCGCTGGGCAACGTGACCCGCGCGCTCAACGACGTCAGCTTTACCGTCAACCGCGGCGAATTTGTTGGCATCATGGGCGCTTCGGGCTCGGGTAAGTCGACGTTGCTCAACTGCGTCTCGACCATCGATAGCGCCACAAGTGGCACGATCCGCATCAACGGGCAGGACGTGACGCGCATGAAGCAGGCTAAGCTTTCGCAGTTCCGCCGCGAGGAGCTCGGCTTTATCTTCCAGGACTCCAACCTGCTCGATACGCTCACGGCACGCGAGAACATCGCCCTGCCGCTCACCATCGCCCGCACAAACTCGGCAGAGATCTCGACCCGCGTGCAAGATGTGGCAGCGCGCCTGTCCATCAGTCAGGTGCTCGACAAGTATCCCTACCAGATGTCCGGCGGTCAGCAGCAGCGCGTTGCCGCGGCTCGCGCGCTCGTCACCGACCCCACCATGATCATGGCCGACGAGCCCACCGGCGCCCTCGATTCCAAGAGCGCTCGCCTGCTGCTCGAGAGCCTGGAGGCCCTGAATCGCCGCCTGCGCGCCACGGTGCTCATGGTCACGCACGATAGCTTTGCCGCCAGCTACACGAGCCGTGTGCTGTTTATCCGCGACGGCAAGATCTTCACCGAGCTGCGCCGCGGCGACACCGATCGCCGAGAGTTCTTCGACCGCATTATGGAGGTCGTTGCCATGATGGGCGGTGAGGGCTCCGATGCTCTGTAAACTCGCTTGGGGCAACGTCCGCCGCGCCGGCCGCGACTACCTCGTCTACCTTTTGACGCTCACTCTGGGCGTCACGGTCTTCTATGCCTTTAACACCATCTCGATGCAGGTCGACATCGCCGGAATCGATGAAGAGGGCTTGGCGCAGGTTATGGGCAGCATGCTCGGCTACCTGACGTATTTTTTGGCCGGTGTCATGGCCTTTTTGATGGTGTATGCCAATAACTTCATCATGAAACGCCGCAAGAAGGAGTTTGGCCTGTACCAGGTGCTCGGCATGGGGCGCGGGCGCGTCGCCACGATCATGGCGCTCGAGACCGTGATAGTATCGGTCGTGGCCTTTGTCGCCGGCATTGTGCTGGGTGTGGGACTCTCCCAGCTCATGACGTTCTTTACGGCCTCGCTCTTTAAGACACAGATTGCCAATTTCCACTTCTTTTTCTCGGTGCATGCGTTCAACCTGACCCTTGCCTGCATGCTCGTAATGTTTGTGCTCACGCTACTGCTGAACCTTCGTGCCGTTCGTCGTACCAAACTCATCGAGCTTATGGGTGCCGAGCGTCGCAACGAGAGCATCAAGACACGCAACCCCTGGATCGCGATTGCCATTTTTGCCGTGGGCGTGGTGCTGGTGGGCGTGGCCTATTACCGTCTGCTGCGTGATGGATTCCCGCTAACCGCGACGGACAGCAAGCTGCAAGAGGCCATGAGCCAGTTTGGCATTACGACCGCTATGGTTACCGTTGGTACCTTTGCGCTGTTCTGGGGACTCTCGGGCATGCTTATCAAGCTGCTGCAGAGCCTGCGCAGCGTGTATTGGCGCGGCCTCAACATGTTTACCGTGCGTCAGCTTTCGGCCAAGGTCAATACGGTGTGCTTTTCGATGGGTGTCATCGCGATGATTCTGTTCCTCGCCATTACCTCGGTGACGTGCGGTATGTCGATCGCCAACGTGATGAACGAAAACCTGGAGCGCTATAACCCTGTTGACGTGTCTCAGACGTATGTCTATTACACGCCCGATACGCTCGACTACTACAAAGAGTATGTCAATCCGTCTGAGGCCGATCGCATGGTGCTGGCCGATACAACGGTCGATTTGTACTCCGCATGGCACGGCAAGGGCAAGTCGGCGGACAACAACGACGAGACCGGCAAGAAGGTCAATATCGCCGATGTTGCCGGTGAGCATGTGCAGATCGATTCGTATCTGAGTTACCCGTTTGGCGGTTCGAACCCTTCGGTGTCTGCGGGTGAGATGTGCAAGACCATGGGCAAAAGGCTTCCCAAGGCGCTCGGGGGTAGCAATGCCGATACGATGGGTCTGTTTGTGACGCCGGCAAGCCAGTACAACAAACTGCGCCAGATGATGGGCGAGGAGCCGGTGAGCATTGGCCGCGACCAGTACCTGCTTACGTGTGATATGGGCGGTGAGCTGGGCGACCTGTACACCAAATACATGGCCGGCGGCCATACCCTTACCTTGGGCGGGCATGAGCTCAAGCCCGCAACCGATAAGTCGGACAAGGACACGGCGGCCATCGCCAACTCGGCGATGGGCAGTAATCCGGGTACCGTCGTCGTTGCCGACGAGCTGTTGTCCCAACTTAATCTGCAGCCGTATTCCAGTAGCCTGCTCGTTAATTACAAACAGGGGATGGATACGACCGAGGCAGACGAGAGCATTAAATACACTGTGCTCGACAATCTGCTCGTTGACGGCAAGGAGCCGGGGTCATGGGGAATCTTCATCACACGCTCCGAGATGTACACGCAAGCAGCGCAAATGAACGGTCTTATTAGCTACCTAGCCATCTACATCGGCTTTGTATTGGTCGTTGCATGCGCGGCGATTCTGTCGATCCAGCAACTCTCCAACGTGGCCGACGGCAGCCGCAGCTATCGCGTGCTGGCGCAGATCGGCTGCGACGACCGCCAGATCCGCCATTCGGTGATGGCGCAGCAAGCGGTATTCTTCCTGTTCCCGCTGGCAGTGGGCCTGGCGCACTCCTTTGTGGCACTTAAGGTGATCATCGAGCTGGTGAGCATTTTCGGAAATATGAGCATCGGCGGCACCGTGGGCCTCACCTGCGCAATCTTCCTGGCAGCATACGGTGGCTACTTCCTGGTGACTTACCTCATGAGCGCCGGCATGGTACAAGCTGCCATCGCTACCCGCTACAGCGAGTAACAAGCGGGCAAAACGGTCGCAAAATCAGAGGCGTATGACCGCCGCGAAGGGACCAGGGGCCCTTTCGCGGCGGTTTTTGCCAATCTGGTGCGTCTCAGATACAATGTGAGTAGACTTTTTTGAACCTGCCGAGCACATCGCGACAAATGCTCAATAAAACCGCAGGTCAGAGCCGTGGCGTTTTAGGGTGTGCTTAGACTCCTGCAAAAAGCCTACTCACTTGGTTTTTCTGCTAGAAGACCGCCGCGAGGGAAGGCAACTCCCTTACGGCGGTTTGGACGTTTGCCCAGATAGTCGTTGGGGACGTCCCCAACGGCTACCCAAGGAGTGTCCCAAACTGCCGGCAGAAAAGGAGCGTCCCTAACTGCCACATCAAACGAAAGGGCGCCGACCTTCTGGTCGCGCGCTTGAAGTTGAACGTCAGATTGTCCAAATGCGGCCCGCGCAGCGTCGAGCCGTTACGGCGTTTGGTAAAACCGCGTAACTAAATACGCTCCGCGATCTCGTGGATGAGGTAGTCGGTCTTTTCCCAGCCCAGGCACGGATCGGTGATCGACTTGCCGAAGACGCCGCCATCGACCGGCTGGTTGCCGTCCTCAAGGTAAGACTCGATCATAAAGCCCTTGACCAGCTTGGAGATGGACTCGTTGCGGCGGCAGCTGTCGAGCACTTCCTTGCAAATGCGATACTGCTCCAGCGGACGCTTGCCCGAATTGTCGTGGTTGCAGTCGATGATCGCTGCGGGATTGGCATAGCCGGCGTGCTCGGTGTAGCGTTCGGCCAGGCGCTCCAGGTGCTCGTAGTGGTAATTGGGGTAGGTGCGCCCATCGAGACCGATGTAGCCACGCATAACGGCGTGCGCGAGCGGATTGCCGTCGCACTCGACCTCCCAGTTGCGGAAGATGAAGCTCTGGTGCGCCTGCGCGGCGTAAATGGAGTTGAGCATAACGGTGGTAGAGCCAGCAGTGGGATTCTTCATGCCGACGGGTACCGAAATGCCGCTCGACACCAGGCGATGCTCCTGGTTCTCGACCGAGCGTGCGCCCACGGCAACATAGCTCAGCAAGTCGACGAGGTACTGGTAGTTGGAGGGATAGAGCATCTCGTCGGCGGTGAAGAAGCCAGTTTCCTCAATAACGCGCAGGTGCATGTGGCGGATGGCCTTGACGCCCTCGAGCAGGTCGTCGGGAGCCTCGGGGTTGGGGTTGTGCAGAAGACCCTTGTAGCCGGTGCCCTTGGTACGCGGCTTGTTGGTGTAGACGCGCGGAATGATGATGAGCTTGTCCTTGACCTCTTCGGCGGTCTTGGCCAGGCGGTTCATGTATTCGAGGACCGAATCCTCGCGGTCGGCAGAGCACGGGCCGATGATGAGCACCTTGCGCGCGTCCTCGCCGGTAAAGACCTTGGCGACTTCGGCATCGAATGCCTGCTTTTTGGCGGTAAGCTCTGCGGAAAGCGGCATTTCCTCGCGGATCTCCATGGGGATCGGCAGCTTGCGTTTGAAATCCATGGCCATGCGGGGCCTCCTTTATCAATTAACGGCAACAATTGGCGAATTCTCGAATGCTCGGCATTATCCGCTGTCGCACGCTAAAGTGCAAGCGAAACCTGCCGAAAAGGGACAGGTTTATTTTGGTCGGTTTTATCTGGGGAAATGTCGGCGGATGCCGGGAGGGAACGGCGCCGCGCGGGACCCTAAGGCTGTTGTCGGTTCCCCAGGAAATACCCTGTGGGCAAAAAATGCCAAATATGAGTACGGTTGCTATCTTAGTATCATATTGCCTTCGCAAAATAATAGACATAACAGCAAAATATGTTCATTAACGTAAACACATATAAGTTCGCTATAGGGCTGTTTGATCAATTTAGGGACGCGTGTAAGCCGTGAAAACGGCATTTGGGGCTGTTTTGGCTGTTACTAAAAAAGTACCAGTCCTCATATTTGCCATTTTTTGCCCACGGGCCTCGAAGGGGCTGTCAATCAGGTCCCAGGGGAGGCGGTTCGAGGGTCGCAAAACAAAAACGGGGGCGCAGGTTGTCCTGCGCCCCCGTTTTCTTGGCATTGCGGTTGTTTGCCGCCGGTTTTTACGCCGCCTCGTCGAATTGCGAGTTATACAGGTCGGCGTAGAAGCCGCCCTGGGCGAGTAACTCGTCGTGCGTGCCCTTCTCGACGATGTCGCCGTCGCGAATTACCAAGATCACGTCGGCGTTGCGGATCGTGGACAGGCGGTGCGCGATGACAAAGCTGGTACGGCCCTGCATCAGCGCATCCATGGCGCGCTGAATGAGCTCCTCGGTACGGGTGTCGACGTTGGATGTCGCCTCGTCCAGAATCAGCGCCGGGCGGTCGGCCAAAATGGCGCGGGCGATGGTCACGAGCTGGCGCTGACCCTGCGACAGGTTAGTGCCCTCCTCGTTAATCATAAAGTCGTAGCCGCCGGCGAGCGTATGGATAAAGTGGTCGCAGCGTGCGGCGCGCGCAGCGGCCTCGACCTCGGCGTCGGTCGCATCGGGGCGTCCGTAGCGGATGTTCTCGCGGATGGTGCCGTTAAACAGCCAGGTGTCCTGCAGCACCATGGCAAACTCGCCGCGCAGCGCCGCGCGGTCCCAGTCGCGCACGTCGACGCCTTCGACGCGCAGCGAACCGCCGTCCACGTCGTAAAAGCGCTGCAGCAGCTTAATGAGCGTGGTCTTGCCGGCGCCGGTGGGGCCGACGATGGCAATGGTTTGGCCGGGCTGCGCCTCGCAGCTAAAGTCGTGGATGATGGTCTTGTCGGGCGTGTAGCCAAACTTGACATGGTCGAACTCCACGTGGCCGGGGCGCTTCTCGGGAATCTGCGCGTCGGCCTTCTGCTCCTCCTCGGGCGCGGCCAGGAACTCAAACACACGCTCGGTGGCGGCGGCCATCGACTGCATCGTGTTGCTCACGTTGCCCAGCTGCTGCACCGGCTGCGTAAAGTTGCGCACGTACTGGATAAAGCTCTGGATGTCGCCGGGCGTGGCATTGCCGGTCAGCGCGAGCTGCGCGCCCACCACGACGACGCCCACGTAGCCCATGTTGCCCACCAAGCTCATAAGCGGCATCATCAGGCCCGACAGGAACTGCGAGCGCCAGCCACTAATAAAGAGGCGGTCGTTTTGACGGTCGAACTCTTCGATCGAGGCCTCGGCGCGGTCGAACACCTGAATGACGTTCTGGCCGGCAAAGTCTTCCTCGATAATGCCGTTGACGGCGCCCAGAACCTGCTGTTGCTCGCGGAAGTACGGCTGCGAGAAGTGAATCATTACGGTCAAGATAATCGCGGCGGCCGGCAGCGTGAGCACGGTGACGCCGGTAAGCGGCAGGCTGATCGAAAGCATCATGACGAGCACGCCGATAATCTGCGTCACCGACGTGATGAGCTGCGTCACGCTCTGGTTGAGCGACTGACCCAGCGTATCGACGTCGTTGGTGATGCGGCTGAGTACGTCTCCCTTGCTGTGGCCGTTGAAGTAACTCATCGGCACGACGGCAATCTTGGCGGCGATTTCCTTGCGCATGCGGTAGCAGATCTTTTGCGTGACGCCGGTCATGAGCCAGCCCTGGATGAGGCTGCAGACAGAGCTCGCCAGATACAGGCAGAGCAAAAAGCCGAGCGTCTTGGCGATCCAGTCAAAGTCAACGTCGCCGGTACCGTTGACCTTTGCGACCAGGCCTTCGAACAGCTTGGTCGTAACCTGGCCGAGCACCTTGGGCCCCACAATGTTAAAGATGACCGAGCATACGGCAAAGGCGACGGCGGTAAACACGGCAATCTTGTGCTGGCCGATATAGCCGAGCAGCTGCCTCATGGTGCCCTTAAAGTCCTTGGCCTTTTCGCCGCGACGCATGCCGCCCATGCGGCCCATGGGTCCACGCTGGCGGGTGGGCTTGGGAATCTGAGTCTTGGTCTCGTCTGCCATTAGCGCTTGCCTCCTTCCATAACGGCTGCAATTTCTTCTTGGGTAAGCCCCAGCTCCTCGGCGGAAAGCTGCGACTGTGCGATCTCCAGGTACGCCGGGCAGCTGTGCAGCAGCTCCTCGTGCGTACCGGTGCCCACCACGTGGCCGTCGTCGAGCACAATGATCTGGTCGGCGTGCATGATGGTCGCGATGCGCTGGGCCACGACCACGAGCGCGGCGTCAGTGACGTTTTTGGCCAGCTCCTCGCGTAGGCGCGCGTCGGTCTTGTAGTCGAGGGCACTAAACGAGTCATCGAACACCACGACCTCGGGCTTTTTGGCCAACGCGCGGGCGATGGCCAGACGCTGGCGCTGACCACCCGAAACATTGGAGCCGCCCTGGCTTATAGGGGAGTCGTACCCGTCCTCGCGCTCGGCGATAAAGTCCTCCGCCTGGGCGACGCGTGCTGCCTGGCGCATATCCTCGTCACTCACCATGTCGCCGGCAAACTTGAGGTTGCTCTCGACGGTACCCGAGAACAGACGACCCTGCTGCGGAATATAACCGATGCGGCGGCGCAGCTCGGAAAGGGTCATGTCGCGCACGTCGATGCCGTCGAGCGAAATGCTGCCGCCCGTGACGTCGTACAGGCGCGGGATGAGCTGCACAAGCGTGGACTTGCCCGAGCCCGTGGAGCCAATGATGCCGAGCATCTGGCCGGCGTGCGTGGTGAAGTTTACACCGCTAATGACGTCGGCGCGGGCATCGGGATACTGGAAGCTCACGTCACGGAAGGTGAGCTCACCGCGCGGCGCGCTGGCAGCAGGCAGTTTGGGCGAGGCAGGGTCGTTGATGCTCGTGGGGCAGGTGATGACCTCTTCCACGCGCTCGGCTGCGACCTCGGCGCGGGGCAGGATGACCGAAACCATGGTGAGGATCATAAACGCCATGACGATCTGCATGGTGTAGGAGATAAACGCCATCATGTTGCCGACCTGCATCACGCCGTCGGACACGCCCTGCGCGCCAAACCAGACGATGAGCACGGTGATGCAGTTCATGACGAGCATCATGAGCGGCATCATAAAGCTCATAGCGCGGTTGGTGTAGAGCTGCGTGGTCATCAGGTCGAGCGAAGCCTTGTCAAAACGCTCGAGCTCATGCTCCTCGCGGTTGAACGAGCGGATGGGCATAAGGCCGTCGAGCAGCTCGCGGGCGGTAAGGTTCACGCGGTCCACAAAGCTTTGCATCTTTTTGAACTTGGGCATAGTGAGGCCCATGAGCACGCCGACGACGGCCGAGACCGCGATGATGGCAACGGCGATGGTCCACTCCAGGCCGGTGTGGTTGGCCAGGACGCGCATGACAGCGACGATGCCCATGACGGGGGCCATAAGACACATGCGGATAAACAGGGTTGCGGCCATCTGAATCTGCTGAATGTCGTTGGTGCAGCGGGTGATGAGCGAGGCCTGGCTAAACTTGCCCACCTCGGCCGGCGAGAAGTGCATAACCTTGTTGAAGGTCTCGCGGCGCAGGTCGCGGGCGATGGAGCAGGCGGTGCGCGAAGCCACGGCGCCGGTCAGGATGGTGGCGACCAGCGACACCAGACACAGACCAAACATCGTGGTCGCCATGCGGCCCAGGTAGGCGTTCTGCACGTCGGCGGGGTCGATGCCCTGCGCCTTGTACTCGTCCTGTACATAGCTCACGGCGCGCTGAGTGACGATGGAGCCCGACATGGAGCCCATTTTATCCGCCATTTCGTTGGCGCCCTCGACGAGCTTGCTTTGGTCTACCAGACCGCCCTCGACACCCAGGCGCAGGCTCTTCATGGTGATCTTACCGCCGTCGGCATCAATCTGCTTTTGCATGTTCTGCGCCGCCGCGGCCTTCTGCTGCATCTCGGCGAGCTGCTCGGGTGTCATCGCTGCCATTTGCTCGGGGGTGGGCATGGCCTGGGCAGCGTTGTCGTCTTTCTCGCTGGACGAGCCCATCATGTCGCCCATGGAGTCGGCGTCGATACCCTGGTCGAGCGAAAGGACGACGGTCTCGGGCAGGCTCATAATGTCGGCAATCTTGCCTCCATCGGCACGCTCTTCCTCGGTGCCCATGTACGTTCGAATGCCGTTTTTGTCAGCCTTGCTAAACACGGCCTCCACAGCCTTGGCGTCCTTGGCGCTCATAAAGAGTTCGAGGTTGTCGAGCGATTCGGCGCGAATGGTGTCAGGCACGGGCGAGGCGATGCCGCCTTGCTGCACGCCCACGTCGACGATATCGCTCATGTAGGTAGGCAGTGCTAGATCGGCGTTGCAACTGATTACGATAAGTACGATAGCTGCGAACAGTGCCAGGATATGCTTTTTAAAGAGCTTGAGAATCCTCACTCGGCATCTCTCCTTTCTTGATTGCGGTCGATAATTTCGTTGGCACGCCTTAGAAGACGCACCATCTCTTGGGTATCTGTTTCGCCGAGCTGCTCGAGGAAAGCCGCAGTGCGGTTCTCGAATTCCCGACGTTTGATTTCGAGATCCTGAAATCCCTTGTCGGTCACTATGACGTGTACGCGACGACGGTCAGTCTTTGAGTGCTCGCGCTCGACCCAGCCCTTGGCCTCGAGGGCGCGTAGGATATTGGCGATGCGGGCGCTCGAGACCCAGGCGCGATCAGCGAGTTCGCTCGGCGTGAGCGAACCGCCGGCGAGTATGAGGGCGCGCATGACGGCCATCTCGCCGCCGAGGGCTTTGTCCGCAAAGCGCGAAATGCGCTGATGCATGCTGCCGAACTCGGTAAGGAGCTGACGCCCAAGCTCACGGAAATCGGTATCTTCCACCGAAAACCCCTAACACTAGAAACTATTTCCGGTGAAAGATGATACCCCAGCTCAACCATCCCATTCGGTAGATTTCTAGGCATGTCCCAAAAATCTACTTGGCCGCTAGGAAATATAAAGAGTGCATAAAGATTTAAAATCATTCAATTGCTAAAGCGTTTCAAAGAACTATTATGCACGCGGTTAGGCGAGGGGTTGTCACCACCATGACGACTGGGACTCATTTATCGCCACGTGCGATGCTCCAACTTCCCGCAAGGAGACACCTAAATTAAAGGGGGATGGAGTCATGGCATTTGACTTCACGGGCAAGACCGCGATTGTCACGGGCGGCACTCAGGGCATTGGCCTCGAGATCGCCAAGGGCATCGTCGCGGGCGGCGGACATGTCGCGCTCATCGCAAGGAACGCTGCTAAAGGCGAGGCCGCTGTGGCCGAGCTTGGCGAGGGAAACAAGTTCTATCAGCTCGATGTCGCCGATGCGCCCAAGGCGCGCGAGACCGTCGAGCAGATTTTTACGGACCTGCCGCAAACCAATATCTTGATTAACTGCGCTGGCGTCATCAGCACCAAGAAGTTCGACGAGATCGATGACACCGAGTGGCGTCGCACCATCGACATCAACCTCAACGGTACCTTCACTATGATGAACGCCGTGTACCCGCACTTTAAGGCGGCCCATGCCGGCACTATCGTCAACGTGAGCTCTGTTGCTGGCAAGATCGGTGGCGGCCTGCTCGGCACCGCTGCCTACGCCAGCTCCAAGGCCGGTGTCAACGGTCTAACCAAGGCAGTCGCCAAGGAAGGCGGCAAGTTTGGCATCCGCTGCAACGCTGTATGCCCGTCGCTCACGTTGACCGATATGACCTCGATTCTCTCTGACGAGAACTCTCAGCGCATCATCAACGGTATCCCTCTGGGCCGCGCCGCCCAGGCCAGCGAGCCTGCGCAGATGGTGCTGTTCTTCGCTTCCGACCTCGCTAGCTTCGTGAACGGCGAGATTGGTGACTGCGACGGCGGCATCGTCCTGGACGGGTAATACCCCGCGGTGATAGTTTGGCGGCGACCCTGGCGACTCGGGGTTGTCGCCTTCTTTCTGACATAGGCGCGTGCGGCTACGAATCGCATGCATCCAAAGGAGATATATATGAGTGAATCGACTGCGGTGGAGGCGCCGGCGGTAAAGGAGCCGTTCTTTAAGATGTCCTCCATCCCGGGCGCCAATATTTTGGTGCCGCTTCTGTTGGGCTGTCTGCTCAACACGCTATTCCCCGACCTGTTCAAAACGCTCGGCAGCTTTACGCTTGGCATGACCCAGCAGGGTGCAGGCCCGCTCGTGGGCGCCTTTTTGCTCATCGTCGGTACGACGATTTCGTTTAAGAGTGCCCCTGCCGCCGCTGCCCGCGGCGCCATCATCATCGCCGTCAAGCAGATCGTGGTCGTTGCCGTGTCGCTGCTCATCCTTTATGTGTTCAACGACAACCTGTTTGGTATCTCTGCCATGGTGATGCTGGCGGCTTGCACAGGTGCCAACAACGCTATGTACGCTGGACTGATGGGCACCATGGGCAACGAGGCCGAGCGTGGCGCCGTCGCCATCACCACGCTCGTTGTCGGCCCTCCGGTCACGATGATTGTCCTTGGCGCCGCCGGTCAGGCTCCGATTGGCTGGTCGCTCGTGGGCGCCATCCTTCCGATTGTCGTTGGCATTATCCTGGGCAACCTGTTCCCCAGCTTTAAGAAGATGATGGCACCGGCACTTTCCGCCATCATCGTGCTCGTCTTCTTTGCCATGGGCTCGACCATGACCTTTGGCCAGCTCATTAATGGCGGTCTCCCCGGTATTCTGCTCGGCGTGATCTGCTCGGTGGTCTTTGCAATTCCCGTTATCGCGGTCGATAAGCTCACGGGCGGTACGGGTGTCGCAGGTGCGGCCATTTCGAGCTGCGCCGGAGCCAATGTGGCCACGCCTGCTGCCATGGCAAGCGTCAACGAGGCCTTGTACGGCGGTGCGGTGCTCGCGACGGCCACGGCACAGGTTGCTGCCTGCGCAATCGTGACGGCTATTTTGACCCCGCTGGTCACCAGCTGGTGCTACAAGCATTTTGAGGGCCAGGGCAACGGCGATAGCAAGGCAACGACCGACAAGGCCGCCGCAGCCGCCTAATGCCAAGCGGCAATCAAAGCTAAAAACTAGCTACGCCACAGGGCGGCCACGGGGGATCCCGTGGCCGCCCTGCAGTTTCTGTAGGGTCTCTGGGGCACTTTATCCTGCTAAAGCTGGCATAACAGCTAGAGTGAACGTCGTACAAAGGCAAGGAAAAATACCAAACAAATCGGTGAACGGTAGTTGTTCGCGCTCGCATTTCCTGCGGATTTGTTAAAAACGTCCTAATGGTAGAAAAAAAGGAACATATAACAGCACTGATGAAGGGGGTGGCTATGTTATCCTTCTCAAACGGGTGAAATCTTGGGTTTTGGGTTGTAGTTCCAAGGTGGACAAACGTTTTTCCTGCACCAACGTGTGGTGAAGAACGGAAGAAGCCGGTAGTGCAAGCCGAAAATTCAAGAATTCAATAAGCAGCGGTGTGAGAGAGCGCCGCATTACACGTAACTAGGAGCGTGGTTACACAATGCAGGAGGCATGGGAAGGCTTCAAGGAAGGTATCTGGACGGGAGAGGTCGACGTCCGAGACTTCATCCAGAAGAACTACACCCCCTACGAGGGCGATGAGTCGTTCCTCGTAGGTCCGACCGAGCGTACCAAGGAGCTGTGGGGCGAGGTTCTCGACCTGCTGCTTAAGGAGCGCGAGCAGGGTGGTGTCCTCGATATGGACACCAAGACCGTCACGGGTATCGTGAGCCACCCCGCTGGCTACATCGATAATGCCCATCGCGACAAGGAGACCATTGTTGGCCTCCAGACCGACAAGCCGCTCAAGCGCGCGCTGCACGTCAACGGTGGTATCCGCATCGCTTGCCAGGCTGCCAGCCAGCACGGCTACAAGGTCGACGAGAACGTTGTCGAGCGCTACACCTTCGAGCGCAAGACCCACAACGCTGGCGTCTTCGATGTTTACACCCCCGAGATGCGTGCTTGCCGCTCGGCTCACATCATCACCGGTCTGCCCGATGGCTATGGCCGCGGCCGCATCATCGGCGACTACCGTCGTGTTGCCCTGTACGGCGTCGACTACCTGATCAAGGACAAGGAGGCCCAGAAGGCTTCCACTCCGACGGTCATGACCGCCGACAACATCCGCGATCGCGAGGAGCTGCAGGAGCAGATCCGCGCCCTCGGCGAGCTCAAGATGATGGCCGAGACCTATGGTTTCGATATTTCCAACCCTGCTACCAACACGCAGGAGGCCATCCAGTGGATGTACTTCGCCTACCTTGCTGCCGTCAAGGAGCAGAACGGCGCCGCTATGTCCATCGGCCGTACCTCCACGTTCATCGACATCTACGCTGAGCGCGACCTTGCCAACGGCACCTTCACCGAGGAGCAGATCCAGGAGTTCGTGGATCACTTCATCATGAAGCTCCGCATGGTCAAGTTTGCCCGTACCCCCGAGTACCAGGCCCTGTTCACCGGCGATCCGCAGTGGGTCACCGAGTCCATCGGCGGCATGGGTGTTGACGGCCGTACGCTCGTTACCAAGATGAGCTACCGCTACCTGCACACGCTCGAGAACATGGGCACCAGCCCCGAGCCCAACATGACCGTTCTGTGGTCGACCCGTCTGCCCGAGAACTTCAAGAAGTTCTGCGCCAAGACTTCTGTCGCCAGCTCCTCGATCCAGTACGAGAACGACGACCTCATGCGCGTCTATCATGGCGACGACTACGGCATTGCCTGCTGCGTGTCCTCCATGCGCATTGGCAAGGAGATGCAGTTCTTCGGCGCCCGCGCCAACCTGGCCAAGTGCCTGCTGTACGCACTCAACGGCGGTGTTGACGAGGTCTCCAAGAAGCAGGTCGGCCCCAAGTACCGCGCCGTTGAGGGCGATACGCTCGATTACGACGACGTTGTGGCCAAGTACAACGACATGATGAAGTGGCTTGCTGGCGTGTACGTCAACTCGCTGAACATCATTCACTACATGCACGACAAGTACTGCTACGAGCGCATCCAGATGGCTCTGCACGACAAGCACGTGCACCGCTGGTTCGCTACGGGCATCGCTGGCCTTTCCGTCGTGGCCGACTCCCTGTCCGCCATCAAGTACGCCAAGGTCCACCCCGTCCGTGATGAGAACGGCATCATCGTCGACTTCGAGACCGAGGGCGAGTTCCCCAAGTACGGTAACGACGACGACCGCGTCGACCAGATCGCTCACGACGTTGTGCACCAGTTCATGGAGTACATCCGCATGAACGACACCTATCGCAACTCCGTGCCCACGACCTCGGTTCTGACCATTACCTCCAACGTCGTGTACGGTAAGAAGACCGGCTCCACGCCCGACGGCCGCAAGGCTGGCCAGCCGTTCGCCCCGGGTGCTAACCCCATGCACAAGCGCGATAGCCACGGCGCCATCGCTTCGCTGTCTTCGGTTTCCAAGCTCCCGTTCCGCGATGCTCAGGACGGCATCTCCAACACCTTCTCCATCATCCCGAGTGCGCTCGGCAAGGAGGACCAGGTGTTCTTTGGCGATATCGACCTTGATCAGCTGGGCGAGTAACTATTGTTAGTGCTATACTAACAATAACGATTACTGATTAGCGCGCCGGTTTCGGCCGGCGCCTATTAATCGAAGGAGACACATTATGAAGGTTTCTGAAGTTTCCGAGACTCAGGCCGATAACCTGGTCCACATGCTCGACGCTTACGCTGAGAAGGGTGGCCACCACCTGAACATCAACGTCTTCAACCGTGAGACGCTGCTCGACGCTCAGGCTCACCCCGAGAAGTACCCGCAGCTGACCATCCGCGTTTCCGGCTATGCCGTGAACTTCCACACGCTCACCAAGGAGCAGCAGGACGAGGTCATTTCGCGTACCTTCCACGACAAGTTCTAAAGGGATTTAACTCCCGCAGGATCGCCGGGCCGCTTTGGGTTACTTTCCAAAACGTCCTCGGACATGCAAAGGGCTCCGCTGCGCGTTTCGCGCGGCGGAGCCTCTTTGCGTCCTGCGGAATGTTTTGGAAAGTAACCCAAAGCGGCCCGGCGGGTGTCCTGTGTAGTCACCCTTTAGGCGGAACTCTCCTAATTATTTGGATGAGTCGTTTACTTACTTGTGCTGTTACCGTCTTCCCGCTGTTGTTGGGGTATGCTTTGTTCGTATGTAAACGTATGACATGTTGATGGGGGAGGTTGCTATGGCTCGCGAGGGCGCTCGTTCTAAGGATTCAGCTAAGCCTGGCATCAAGGAAGTTGCAGCGGTGGCGGGGGTTTCGCCTACTACGGTATCTCGCGTGCTTAATAATCGCGGCTATATTAGCCAAGAGACCCGCGATAAGGTCCATGCCGCGATGAAGCGCATCAACTATACGCCCAACGATATCGCCCGTGCCATGCTCAACGGTCGCCTGAATCTAATAGGTATGATCGTCCCCTATGTCAGCAGCCCGTTTCATGCACAAGCGGTTCAAGCCGTTGAGCGTACCCTGGCCGAAAACGGTTTTAAGATGCTGCTGTGCAATAGTGCCAATCGACCTGATCTTGAGCGTTCTTATATCGATATGCTTCGGCGCAATATGGTTGATGGCGTCATTGTCAACTCGCTTAATATCGGTGCCGAGGCGTATGCCGAGATGGGTTTGAGTCTGGTTGGTATCGACTGCGACCTTGGCGAGGCCTCTGTTCAGATTGCGAGCGACAGCTATAGTATCGGCGAACTTGCCACGCGTCGCCTGATCGATGACGGGTGTTCGCGCATCCTGTGCCTGCGCAGCAATAGCCGCATGCGCATGCCTGCCAATAAGCGTACCGATGCCTACCTCGATGTTGTTGAGCAGGCCGGTTTGCCCGCGCTTGTCCGTGAGGTCGAGTTCGTTAAGCCCGACGACGAAAAGAGCGCGGTCGTTGCGAAGATCCTCGATGAGAACCCCGATATTGACGGCATCTTTGCGGGAGACGACACGATGGCGGCTATCTGTCTTAACGTGATGAAGCAGCGCGGCTTGAGCGCTCCGGGCGATATTAAGGTCGTGGGCGCGGATGGTGCCCGCCGCACTATGACGTTTATGCCTGACTTAACAACCGTACGCCAAGATATCGATCGCATCGGAGAGCTCGCGGCGCAATCCATCATTGCTCTTATTAACGGCGAAAAGCCCGAATCGAATATCAAGCTCCCCGTTGAACTCATTGAGGGTAAAACCGCGTAGTTCATCCCGTGCCAAAAGAATTCCTCAAACACCTCTGATGACCGTTCGCCGGCATATGTCAACCGTTTGCCGACGACTGGAACTGCGAAAAGACGTATTGGTGTGAAAACGTTTGACATATGAAAACGATTGACATATCTTGCAGTTGTACCGAGTTAGTATCTCGTGAGAAAGGAAGTCTCGGATGCACAAGGTGTATTACCAGCCTGAGGGAATTTGGGTAGGCGACATCATGCCGTACGGCGAGGACGGCACGTTCTATCTCTATCATCAGCGTGACACGCGAAACCCCGGACCTTTCGGAGAGCCGTTTGGCTGGGCACTCGCGACAACCAAGGACTTCGTCAATTACAAAGACTTTGGCGAGAGCCTTGAGCGTGGCGGCGACGAGGAAGTCGACCAGTATGTTTATGCCGGTACGGTGTTTAAGGTGGGCGACAAGTACCATGCGCTCTACACTGGTTGCAATCGCGATAAGGTCAAGGCACGCTTGATGAAGCAGGTTCTTCTTCACGCAACGAGTGACGACGCCGTCAAGTGGGAGAAGAACATCGCCGAGACGCTGCTTCCGCCCCAGGAGGGTTACGATGACCGCAACTGGCGCGATCCCTTTGTGCTTTGGGATGAGGAGAACGAAGAGTACATGCTCATCCTCGGCACGCGTGTGGGCGAGGACAAGCGTCTGATGACCGGTCGTCTGGTCAAGTTCACCTCCAAGGACCTGGATACCTGGGAGTTCCAGGGCGACTGGTGGAATCCGGGCCTGTACACCATGTTCGAGATGCCTGATCTCTTTAAGATGGGCGACTGGTGGTATCTGGTGTTCTCCGAGTACAGTGATGGCAACAAGACCCGTTACCGCATGTCTCGCTCTATCAACGGTCCTTGGATCACTCCTGCGGACGATTCCTTCGATGGCCGCGCGTACTATGCCGCGCGTACCGCATTTGACGGCGAGCGCCGCGTTCTCTTTGGTTGGGTTCCTACGCGTGACGAGGGCGGCGACCCCAGCTCTTACCTGTGGGGTGGCACCTTTATGCCCCTCGAGATCGTTCAGCGTGCCGACGGAACGCTCGGCACCAAGCTTCCTGATAGCATGCTTGGCGCCTTTGGCGAGGCTAAGGCAGTCGAGGCCTTTGAGCTCTCCTGCGAGTCGGGCAAGGTCGAGCAGGTGCTCGCCGCGGATGCCGGTTCCACCTATATGCTCGATGCCGACATCGAGCTCGCCGGTGACGCTGCCGGCTTCTCGGTGAAGCTTGCCGAGGACGCCGAGTCCGGTCTTGCCTATGAGTTCCGCGCCAACCTGCGTGAGGGCAAGCTCGAGTTTACGGCGGCCCCCCAGTATCCGTGGTTCCAGGTCAACAACATGGGCCTCGAGCGTCCGTTGTTCTTTAAGGGCGAGGGCACTCATCATGTGCGCCTGGTCGTCGACGACGACATCGCGACCATCTTTGTCGATGATGTTGCGCTTAACGCTCGATTCTGCAATAAGCAGGGCCAGGGTGTGGCGCTGACGGTCACCGACGGTACGCTTAAGTGCGCAAATGCAACGATCGCGTCTCTGTAATGGCATCAAAACGTCTTATGCTTTCGTAAAGGAATGGAGAGGAACATGGACTACAAAGTAGTGTCTCAGCAAGTCGTCGATAACGTCGGCGGTCTGGAGAACATCGAGGGCGCCACGCATTGCGTTACGCGTCTGCGTCTGGTGCTCAAGGATACGAGCAAGTACAACAAGGCCGAGCTCGAGAACATCGATGGCGTCAAGGGCGTGCTGTACAACAGCGGCCAGCTCATGATCATCTTCGGTACCGGTACCGTCAACAAGGTTTACGATGAGTTTATGGCTCTGACGGGCGTTAAGGAGATCAGCGCTTCCGAGGTCAAGGGCGCCGAGGCGGACAAGAAGGGCAAGTTCTTCTCGGTCCTCAAGGTATTCTCGGACATCTTTATCCCCATCATTCCCGCTTTCGTCGGCGCTGCTATCATCATCGGCCTTAAGTCGCTGATCGTTGCCAACGGCCTCTTTGGCATGGAGGGCAGCCTCGCCGATCACAGCGAGTTCCTCAAGAACCTCGCAAGCTTCTTTGCCATTATCGCCACCACCTTCGACTACCTACCTGTCCTGGTTATGTACAGCGCGGTCAAGCGTTTTGGCGGTAACCCGATCCTGGGCATCCTCGTCGGTATCGTCATGGTTCACCCGAGCCTTATGAACCGTAACACGTTCGTTATGGACCCGACGGGTGCTGAGTACTGGAACTTCGGTCCGCTCTCCATTCCCATGGTTGCTTTCCAGGGCGGCGTGTTCCCTGCAATCCTGACTGCCTGGTTTATGGCCAAGGTCGAGAAGATTGCCCAGAAGTACATCCCCGAGGTCGTTTCGTTCGTCTTTGTCCCGACCGTTACCCTGATTCTTGCTAACGTCGCCCTGTTCACCGTGTTCGGCCCGCTCGGCAACCTGATCGGCGACGTCCTCGCCGGCGTAATCGATATCCTGTACAACAGGATGGGCGTCTTCGGTGCCTTTGTCTTTGCCGCATTCCTGCAGCCGCTCGTCGTTACCGGTACGCATCAGTTCATCCAGGGTATCGAGGCAAACCTCGTTGCCACGACTGGCTTCAACTACATCCAGGCCATCTGGTCGGTTTCCATCATCGCCCAGGGCGGCGGCGCCATCGGCATGTACCTCATTCACAAGAAGCATTCCAAAGAGCGCAACATCTGCATGTCGTCCTTTATCCCGACGCTGGTCGGTATCTCCGAGCCCGCAATCTTTGCTGCAAACATGCGCTACTCGATCATCCCGTTCATCTGCGCTTGCATCGGTGCAGGCTGCGGCGGTGCCTTCGTGAAGCTCTTTGAGGTGCGCGCCATCGGTCAGGGTCTGACCGGCGTGCTTGGCCTGCTCATCGTCACGCCCGAGACGCTCGTGTGGTATGTGGCTGGCAATCTCATCGCCTTTATCGTGCCGATCGTCTTGATCTTTGCCTACAACAAGGCAAAGGGCGTGCCGACCACTGATGAAGAGGGCGCTGGTGCTGGCTTTGATGTCAGCTTCTAGTTGAGCCGTTCAGCGTAATCTGAGGATAAGTCCATTTGGGGAAGGGCGTTCGACTCGTGTGAGTCGAGCGTCCTTCCCCATAGACGAGAAAGTCAACGGCGATGTTTAATCAAAAAAATAAGGTGACACGCGCGGACTATGAGCAGTGGCGTGCCGGACAGGATGAGACGGCGGGTCGCATCGCGTCCGACCCCGATAGGCTCCTGTTCCATGTGGAGCCTGAGCTTGGCTGGCTCAACGACCCCAACGGTTTGGTGCAGATCGGTGATACGTATCACATCTATCACCAATACGATCCATTCGATGCTGCGCATGGCGGTCCAGTGCTTTGGAATCATCTGACAACAAAGGATTTTGTGACGTACGAGAATCGCGGCCCTGTGCTGTTCCCCGATTCCGATTTGGATTCGAGCGGAGCGTATTCTGGTTCTGCCTTTGTACACGACGGCAAGATTCACTACTTCTATACCGGCAACGTCAAGCATTTTGACCGCGATGATTACGACTACGTGTTGACGGGCCGTGAGCAAAACCAGATTCATGTGGTTGCCGAGAACCCCGACGAATTGGGCGAGAAGCGCATAGCTGTTGGGCCGGTCGATTACCCCGACGATATCGGTACGCACGTGCGTGATCCCAAAATCCTTGAACACGATGGTATCTACTACATGGTTCTGGGCGCTCGTACGAAAGACGACCGCGGCTGCGTGCTTGTCTATACCTCGAGCAATCTAGAGGACTGGAGCTATGCGACGCGCATTGAGTTGGGCGAGAAGTTTGGCTTTATGTGGGAGTGCCCCGATCTGTTTGAGCTCGATGGTGAGCTTATTCTCGTTTGCTGTCCGCAGGGTGTGTCCGCCGATGGATGGCGTTACCGCAATCCGCACCAGTGCGTGTGGTTTCCCATCGAGGCCGATTGGGAGGCGCCGAGTTTTAAGATCGCCGGGCAGGGCATGCCCCCGATGGTCGATGCCGGCTTTGATTTCTACGCACCGCAGTCTTTTGAGGATGCTGCGGGTCGGCGTTTGATGATCGGGTGGTCGGGTTGCCCCGATGCGACGGCAAAAAGCCCGACGGTGGCACGCGGGTGGCAGTGCGCGTTGACGGTGCCGAGAAAACTGAGCATGCGCGATGGTAAGCTCTGTCAGCAGCCGGTGCACGAGATTGAGAGGATGCGCGGCGACTGCGTTTGCGCGACAGGCGGTGAAACCGTTGAGGAGCCGGGCCGCCTGTTTGATCTTGTGGTTTCCTGTGAGGGCGCCCAGGTGATCGAGCTCGAAATCCGCAAGGGTGTCTTTGTGCGCTATGCAGACGGGATGCTTACCCTCGACATGGGTGACGAAGGCTATGGGCGCGACCAGAGGTTGATCGAGCTCAGCGAGCTTCGCGACCTGCGCGTGCTTTCGGACACTACGATGGTCGAGATTTTTGCAAATGGCGGCGAGGCGGCACTTACGAGCCGTACCTATTCGCCGGCGGTTCCGGCGATGGAGCTGCACGCCGAGGGTGCGGCATCGATGAATTTCTACCGCCTCGTGCATTAACCGTGCGTGGAGCACGATTGGATTTGCTGGACGGAATGTGTCGCAGTTGTCGCGGCCAACTACCGCTTACCGCATATAGCGACCGTTTGTGGAATAAGTAACCCTCCTTAATAAACCGTGTGGAATCCTAGATAAGCACGGAGTTTTCCAGGGAGACGCTGTCCTTTGTTGTGTGCAAGGGGCGGCGTCTCTTTGGCGCTTGGACGCCGTTGTGCAACAGTGCGGCGGCGCGTGCCATGTATTGAAAAGCCAATGTCGAGATGGGTCGTGATAATAATGGGCAAGTACGTAATCGTGGTTGAGTCTGGGTCGGATGTGACGCCGGAGCTCTGCGAGCGCTACGGCATCGTGCGCGTGCCCATGCATGTCACGATTGGTGACGAGACCGTCGAGGACGGCTCGATCGATCCGCTCGAGATTTATTCGCGCTGCAACGAGTTTGGCGTGATGCCCAAGACCAGCGGCTGCGCGCCTGCGGATTTTGCTCACGTGTACGACCGCATTCACGCTGAGCAGCCCGATGCGACTATTCTGCATCTCGCGTATTCCGAGGCCACGACCTGCTCGCATCAATCATCGAAGATCGCCGCCAAGGGTCGCGACTACGTGTTCTCTATGGACACGCGCTTTGTCTCGGTAGGCCAGTCGCTCGTTGTCGTCGAGACCGCCAAATACATCGAGGCTCACCCCGATGCCACCGTCGACGAGATCTTTGCATTTACGAATTCCGTCATGGACCGCGTGCTGCTGGGCTTTGTTCCTACCGATCTTGCCTTTCTTAAGGCGGGCGGTCGCTTGTCCAACGTCGCATTCCTTGGCGCCCATCTGCTCAAGATTAAGCCCTGCATTGAGGTGACGGGCGGCAAGTTCGTGGCGACCAAGAAGTTCCGCGGCTCTATGCTCAAGTGCGCCCGCGCCTTTATTGACCACATGGTTGCGAAGGGCGAGATTGACTACTCGCACATTGGCCTGGCGTATTCGGTGGGCCTTTCCCAGGAGCTGCGCGATGACATGGAGGTCTATGCGCATGATCTGGGCTTTAAGGACGTTACCTGGACTCAGGTCGGCGGCGTCATCTCGAGCCATTGCGGCCCGACCGCCTTCGGTGCGGTGCTCACGCTTAAGGCGTAAAGGCCGCAGGCGAGCGTTCTTCAGCCTGACATCTCGACGTAGCCCCCAGCCATGGTGATGGGGGATAGATTAAAACGTGCCGTTCTAGTCCGAGACGTTTAAACGCAAACGCATGGGCTAGAATGACTCTGGCATTTTAATTGGTTGCATCCAAGGAGAGGCAAGGTAGCGCGAATGGCAGAAATGACGCTTGAGGGTGTGGACGCTCGTCCCGAGGACTCTGCGTTTGCCCTTGGCCGCGTGCATTC